>JAISQK010000340.1 GCA_031274255.1 Planctomycetaceae bacterium
GAATCCCGTTTTTCTCCGACTCGAACCCCATGACATACGTGCCGTCCAAAACGATTTCCCCCCGTCCGGTACTGCCGTCCTCCGCAACAAAACAGACGATTCCCGTTGTCAACGGCGAACCATCTGTAAAAGTCACTTTTCCCGACACTTTCTGATTCTTCGAGCCGCATCCGGCTGTCATTCCAAGCACCGCGCAAAGTAAAATAAAACACACAAACCGACTCATAAAAATCCTCTTAATCGTATCTTAGTATTATTGACATTAAAAACTCTCCTTCCGAAAAGATGTTCCGAAAGGAGATAAGAGAAACAAAGGGGGCAAACCAACATTACGGAATGCTCACCGACTCGCCGGCGGCGCGGGTCTTGATGGCGCGATAGACATATGCGTGAGAAATCGTCTGACTCAGAAAATGGACAGAACCGTCCGCCACTGCCGCATTGACACCGCCGGTATGGGTACCGTAAGCATTTCGGCTAGCGTTAGCTGTACTTTGCAAATTGATAATCAACTGAGTGCTGCCGTTATCCGTCATGGTCAGACCATAACCCGGGTGATGGTTCCACATAAACGGGTTGAATGGTTTTCCATCCGTCTGTATCAAAGGACGCTGGGAATGCGATTCGATGAATGCGACGGTATTGCTTGTTCCGTCAACAATGTCTCCGAATCCGTAGCCACTGGCACGGTTGAAGAGACCGGAATTTCCCGCCTGACCGAACCGCCGGTCGGGAAGAGCGACTCCCGTCCAGCTTTCCGTTCCGTCGGCGGCTCGTCTCAAAATATTTCCGCCGCCGTTCGCGGCATAATCTTTGACCGTGTTTTTGACCGCCGGCTGGGAACCGGACGGGCATTTGAAGGTCGCCGGTGCCAACGATGCAACTTCTTCATTCGGCATAAGGTCTGTCCCGGTTTTGGTTGTTTTATCCGCACCGGAGGCATCAATCGGTAAAAAGGCCGCTTCGTTGAAATTCACTTTTTCATAGAGAGCGGTAGCCTCGATATACGGAAGCATGAACGCCGGCCAACTGATCATGTTCCAAGGATTACCGGTATTGTTACCGATGGAGTGAACATTTTCCTGCTGATCCGTCACCGCTTTTCCGTTGGCCGTGAGAACATTGCCCGGAATGAGACATCCCGGCGGCAAGGCTTGATGGGCATCGTGATAGGTGTGCAGGGCAAGACCGAGCTGCTTGAGATTGTTGCTGCACTGCATTCGTCTTGCGGCTTCGCGAGCCGCCTGGACAGCGGGTAAAAGAAGAGCAATCAAAATCCCAATGATTGCAATCACGACAAGAAGTTCGACAAGGGTAAAACCGGACCGGACAGTCAAACCCGATCGGAATTGGGCAGCAAATCGGGCAACACGAAAATCGGCACAGACTACCCCCCCCCCCCATTTTGACATTTTGGACAGAACAACAGTTTTTTCATAAAAACCTCCTCGCAAATTCAAATTGATTGTAAAATCGTAACACTGGAATCTAATGTAATCAATGCGGCCGGAAAAGTCAAGAGACAAAAAAGAAAAAGGGAAAAAATTTTAAAAGTGCTGAGATAAAAGAAATACGTGCCGAATATTGCACAAGAGAAATGGAGAATTCTGTTTTTATCCTCTTATCTGATGAATGAGATTTGCCTCCGGCGGCCAACGCGAGGGCGTTGGATCCCGGTAGGCTCACGCTCACTACGTTCGGTTCGCCGTCGATTGGAAAAATTCTTCCAACTTGAGGCCGAAGGCATACTGGATGCAACGTCACGTTGCCCCGTTCGCGTTGCTCACTGGAATCCATCGGCGGAACAAAAAGGAATGTTGCCGGAACAAAACAAAAAAACAACAAAAGAAATGTGGTTGGAAAGATTATCCATCGGAGGCCGAATGGAACGCAGTGACCATGAGGCTACTGCGATGGAACGGCACGTTCCCTCCCAGCCTCTTCGAGGCGGTCGCTTTCCTGTGGCGAACCGAACGAAGTGAGCGTGAGCATGCCGACCGCGAAGCCGGGAGGCAAACTGCGGTGCAGCAGCATGCTGCCGGCTATCCTGTTCTTTGACGTCTTGCTTCGTAGAACAGCACGGCCGCGGCGGTGGAAACATTCAAACTGTCGGCGATTCCGAGCATCGGGATTTTTACGGCACAAATTTCAGTACGGTTCCACCTCGGCGTAAGACCTTCCGCCTCACTTCCGAGAACAATCGCCGTCGGAAGCGTAAAGTCCGTCTCGGTATGCGGTTTGGTGCTGTCGCACTTTGCGGTCACGATCTGAATTTTGCGGGAGATTAACCATCGGATCGTCTCCTCCGCATCCGCGACGGCGGCGTTGGGACGAAAAACCGTTCCCAGACTCGACCGAATCGTGTGAGGATGAAAAAGGTCTGTCTTTTCAGGGGTGACAATCACCGCATTCAGCCCGGCACCGTCGGCACTGCGAAAAATGGCTCCCAGATTGCCCGGTTTTTCGATGTTTTCGATAACAGCAATCATAGGAATCCGCGGCAGTTCAAGGGAATCAAGCGTCCGGTCCGGAGGTTCCGCCAGCGCGACCACCCCTTCATTCCGATTACCGAATACAATTTTCAAAAAAACCGGCGTGCTCACCTCACAGACAGGGAGATGCTTTTCACGTGTCCTTTTCATTAATTCCTGAAATTCTTTATTTTCCTGCTGCTTTTTCGGCGTGACAAAGGCGGAATCGAGGAATAATGTCGAAATCGGAATCCCGAAATTCATTGCCCGTGAGATTTCACGGACGCCGTCAATCAGGAATTGTTCGTTTTTCCGGCGGTTTTTTCCTGTACGCAATTTCATCAGTCTCTTGATTTGCGGATTGTGAGGGCTTGTGATTACAGTGTCCATAATCAATAAAAATTTTCCGGGATTTTTTTGAACAAAACCGGTTCTCTTGCGTAAACAGCATGGAATCGTATTTTTACGATTATATCGGCTTGCGGCGTAAGGAAACAGGGCGGGAGACGGAATTTCGGTTTCCGCACGGTTGCATGATCGGGAAAATGTTATTAATATAATGGGTGTGGGGTGTACCGTGACCGTATCGAATCGTTTGAACTTTAATCATTTTTTCTGTCAGTGAGGCGTTTCAATGGTAAGTGGCTCTGACATTGTTGTCGAAACCAAAAATTTAACCAAAATTTACCGCGATTTCTGGGGGCGTCAAAAGGTTCGCGCTCTCAAAGCTCTCGATCTCCAAATCAAGCGGGGGGAAGTGTTCGGACTTTTAGGGCCGAACGGCTCCGGGAAGACGACCACGATCAAACTTCTTCTCGGACTCCTTTTTCCGACGAGCGGCGAAATTCAGATTCTCGGAAAGTCCGCGTCGGATGTGACGAAAAACGAAAGAATCGGGTATCTGCCGGAAGAATCGTATCTTTACCGGTTTCTCAATGCGGAGGAGACGCTTGATTTTTACGGACGCCTTTTCAATATGAGCGGTGTCGTCCGGCGGCAGCGTGTCGCCCAGTTGATCAACATGGTCGGACTTGATGCGGCAAGGAAACGTCAGCTTCGGGAGTATTCCAAGGGAATGACGCGGCGTATCGGACTGGCTCAGGCATTGATCAATGACCCCGATTTGATTCTGCTCGACGAGCCGACCAGCGGACTCGACCCGATCGGGACGAAAAACATGAAAGATCTGATTATCGAACTGCGGAATCAGGGAAAAACCGTCATTATGTCGAGCCACTTGCTGGCGGATGTTCAGGATGTTTGCGACCGTGTCGGAATCCTCTATCAGGGGGAATTGAAAGAACTCGGACGGGTCGATGAACTTCTTCAGATCAGCACCCAGACGGAAATCCGCGCCGAAGGTCTCAGCGACGGCGCCCGTAAGAAAATCGAGCAGATCATTCAGGAGGACGGGGCGGCATTGAATTTCAGCGGTCATCCGACAACGACGCTCGAAGAGTTGTTCCTGAACATCATTGCGGAAAGCGAAGCACGTCCCGGTCGCCGGGTTCGGGGGGGGGCGAAAGAATGATTATCGAGAAACCCGTTCCTTCCCTTTGGGAGTTTCTGTTTGTTCCGTCCGAGTACCCTATTTCGTTCGGGGGACTTTGGATTGTGGTGATTCTGGCACTGGCGTTCCTCACCGCTTTGGCCGGGCTTTTGTTTTCGATTCTTCATGCCGGAAGTTTTGGCAAGGGAATCACCGGTTTCGGAAGCAACACGGTCCGGACATTCGCAGACCTTTTTTATCTGGCCCCGTCAAGAGTGTGGGCCATTGCGAGGCTTGCCGTCAAGGAGTCGTTGCGGCGGCGTGTCCTGTTTTTATGCGTCGTTTTCATGCTTTTTCTGATGTTTGCCGGTTGGTTCATGAACGCGGACAGGATTGATCCCGCCAAACAGTACCTTACGTTTGTGCTGTCGATGAGCACTTATCTGATTTTGCTGCTGGCGGTGTTTCTCAGTGCGTTCAGCCTGCCGAACGAAATCAAGTCGAAAACGATTTTTACGATTGTCACCAAGCCGGTGCGTTCCAGTGAAATCGTTCTCGGACGCATTATCGGCTTTACCATTGTCGGAACGGCGATTCTGGTGTTCATGTCGCTGGCGAGTTATGCGTTTGTCTCTTTTTCACTGCAGCATGAACACGTTTTGACGATGGAGGACCTTCGTCCGTATGAAGGTTCCAGCCCGAAAATTCTCGACTCCGGAGCGACGCTCCTCATGGTCGGTTCCACCCGGCAGAAAAATAATCATCGGCACGGCGTGGAAGTTTACGATGACGGAACCGTTCTCGTGGAGGATGTCAACAATCACGCCCATGACGTGACGGTGATTTCCGATATTCTGAAAAGCACCGGCAAAATCAGCACCGACGAAACCGGCGGTTTGCGGTTTAAGGTGCTGCCGTCCCGGGAACAGCTTCAGGCACGTGTTCCGCTTTACGCCCGTTCGCTTGTCTTCCGCGACACCTCCGGAACGGATCAGGCGAAAGGGATTGATGTCGGGCATGAGTGGCAGTACCGTTATTACATCGGCAACTTCGACAAATCCTCCAATGACGCCGGGATTTTCAACTTCACCGGTGTCACGGAGAAAAAGTTTTCCGACGGTCTTCCCGTTGAAATGACGCTGGGGGTTTTCCGCACCTACAAGGGGACGATCGATAAGCCGGTGCAGGCGAGCATTGCGGTCCGTAATCCGCGGAACGGTCTCCACGCGGAAGTTCAGATTTTCCACACAGAGGAATATATCACCAAGTCCCTTTTTATTCCGCGGAAAATCTCCAATGTTTCCGCCGATGTGGTTCAGCGGAAATCCGGCGGTCTCGAAACGCCTTCGGTGATTGATCCTTCTCTCTCGACAAAACGCGACTTTGACTTGTTCGAAGACTTTGTGGCCGACGGAGAAATCGAACTCTGGATCCGCTGCATTGACAACCAGCAGTTCGTCGGCGTTTCGCAGTTCGATGTCTACCTTCACGAAGCGGATGCGTCCGTCTTTGTCAATTTTTTCAAAGGATATTACGGAATCTGGCAGCAGATGTTCCTGCTGCTGTCGTTCGGAGTCCTTTTCAGTACGTTCCTCGGCGGTCCGGTGAGTATGGTGGCCGCTTCCGGAATCATGATTGCCGGTTTCTGCAAGGAACTGATGGTCCAGCTCGCAGTGCGGGAAAACCTCGGCGGCGGACCGCTCGAATCGTTCATGCGGATGCTGAAGCAGTCGAACCTGATGGAAGAAATGCAGAAAGGAATGACCGCCTCGTTCGTCACGAGTGCGGACTATGTGAGTGCGTTTTTCCTGATGATGATTTCGCGGGTGATTCCGCCGCTGAGCGACTATGCTTATTATAAAACCGCTCTTGTCGCCGGATTCGACATTCCCGCAAACTGGATCTTCGTCCATTCCGTGACGACATTCGGTTACGTCCTTCCCATTTTCTTTATCGCCTACATTATTCTCAGCAATCGTGAGGTGGCTAAATGACAGAAAAAAATCGACTTTTCACAAAAATTATTTACGTTGTCATCATTATTGCGGTTCTGCTTCCGTTGATTTATCTTGGAAGTCCGTCGGTCCCGGAAAAGAATGATCAGGGGGAAACCACCTACAGCGGCGGTCTGCTTGCCACCAAGTTGCGTCAGGCCGGACTCAGCGACACGGAAATCGGCAAAATTGATCCGACGGGTAGCACGATTCAACTGGCGACTTTCGGCATGAAAGGGATCGCCATTGCCCTTCTCTGGCATCAGCAGCTTGATTATGAAAAGAAGAAAGACTGGCAGAATGTCATCCATTCCGGGAATCAGATCATGGTGCTTGAGCCGCATTTTGTGCCGGTGTGGGAATTTCTCGGCTGGAAACTCGCCTACAACGCCTCGGCGGATGTCGATGATTACCGGGAACGTTACGCCTGGGTGATCCGCGGATTCGATTTTTTGACACGCGGCACGGAGTACAATCAGAACTCGCCGATTCTCTTTTCCAGCGCCGGCTGGACGATTTCGCAGAAGATCGGAATCGCGGATGAAGTGGTGGAATACCGCAAGCTTTTCCGGGAAGACGACGATTTTCACAACACGTATCACACGCGGAGTCTTGAAGAGCGCGACAACTGGCTTTTCGGAATTCCGCTCTATCAAAAGGCGGAAAAGCTTTTTGAAGCCGGTTACAGCATCAACAACAAAACGCGGCTTGTTTTCTATTCCAATTCCCGGATGAATCTGATTCACTATGCGGAATGGTTTGAAAAAGACGGGAAATTCGGCGAAAAAGCCAAGGAAGTCTGGCGCAATGCCGAGACGCACTGGAGGGATTTCGCCAATCTGGAAGTGGAGACCGTTGTCCCGGACCGTAAAGACCCGGCCAAAAAGCGGCGGACCTCGCTCGGACTTGCGGTGAAGGCGGCGGCGAGAAAAGCGGAAATTCTCAAAGAGATTGAGTCCATGATGGAGGAGCCGCTTCGTGATTTGTACCTCAAACGCTGGAAGGAACTGAATGATCTTGAAAAAGCGAGCATGGTGGAGATGTTGACTTCTCCTTATAACAAGGAGCCGGAAATCGCCGTTGTGAAAACCCGGCTCA
This sequence comes from Planctomycetaceae bacterium, assembly GCA_031274255.1. Classification (GTDB taxonomy): domain Bacteria; phylum Planctomycetota; class Planctomycetia; order Pirellulales; family Thermoguttaceae; genus WRMR01. The sequence continues at coordinate 7,053 of JAISQK010000340.1, forward strand.
ATGAAACCGTGCCGGATTGGGAAGAGAAATTCCGTAAGGAGCGCGACAGTCTTGTGACGGAGGAGGAGCAGAAAAAGGTTCGTGCCATTCCGCCTGTTTTGCGGACGGAAGAGGAAAACGATCTGGCGCAAAAGTCGGAACGCGAAATTTCTCAGGCGGCGGCGGCTGCGGCGCAAAAATTGAAAATTCCGCTTCAGGAGCAGGTTCTGAGTGTCAGCAAGGAGAATTTCGGCAAAGCGGAAGACCTTCGGCAGGAGTATGAGACGCTCGACAGTGAAGAACGGTTTTCGAACATGTTCCGCGAGATCACCAACTATGAACATCACGGCAATCAGTGCCGGATGGAGCAGACCCAGGAAGCGGTTCAGGCGAGAGAAGACCGTTACAACGGCCGGAAACGGTATTTCGAGCCGAACGGACTTTTTGATGCGGACACCGGTTATTTCAATGCCATGAAAAAATGGCGCGAGCTGATTGAGAACCATAAGTCGGAATATGATTATGTGGCCGATCCGCAGTTCAGGAGCCAGTTTCTCGAGTTGGTCGAAAAATATAAAGTGATCCGCGACAAACCGGAGTTCGGCGGTTTCTATCCTGAGGACCTTCCGCTGGCTTTTGTTGTGGTTTATGAGTGTGAAGAGCAGGACCGGGTCCGTGAATTGGCGGAAGCGTATCAGTTCGCGCAGACCGCTTTCGGGAACGGAGACTTTGCCGCTGCGGAACGGTTCGGTAAAACGATGAGCAGTATCTGGCATGCCAACATGGAGAACCGCGAATACCTTAAAGCGGTGCCGGTGCCGGACTATCGGGATGCGGTGATTGATGTCGCGGCACTTTACATCCGTGCGATTCAGAAGACGGGAACACCGTTTGACTCCCAGTATCCGTTAACCGGCTACCTGAATCATGTGATTTCGCGTGACCCGCTGGCGGAGGCCGCGGTTCGGAAAACCGGTGATGTCATGATGGAAAACAGTGCTCCGAAAGAAGGGTATCTGCAGCGGGTTGAAGAAGCGGCTCTTGCGTGGAAACCGGTTCTGGACAAGTATCCCATTCTTACCGTCCCGGAAGATTTGCTCGTGGACCAGGCCAATGGTTTGAACTCGTCCAATCTTGTCATTTACCGCAATGAGATGAGACGTTTGGCCCGGCTCTACAAACAGTTGCTGAGCCGGACGCAAAAAGAGGTTCCCGAAGATTTCGTCCTTTCCGGTTTTCTGTAATGAGGGATTTCCTCGGCGGCGCGGTCGGCTTCTGTGGATAATCTTTCCCGCCGTTTTCCGTTGTTTCGTTCGCGGACTCCAGTGAGCAACGGTCGCGAGCCGCGACGGGCGGTTTGCTCACGTTCACTGCGTTCGGTTCACATTCCGTTGGACAATTTTTCTAACCGCTTGCGAATGTGCGGTGAAGTGGCACGCGGCGTGCTTCCTAGCGACCATCGGGAGCAGGGGAACATGCTGTTCCATCGCAGTTGCCTTCCGGCCTCAAGTCTAAACTTGACCCATAAATTTTTCATTTTTCTTAAACACTATGATATAATGAACAAAAACTTGGGAGGGCGTTATGTCTGGAGGGGAAAGTTTCAATATGGCGGAAGAATTCGCGGG
>JAISQK010000362.1 GCA_031274255.1 Planctomycetaceae bacterium
GGAAAGGATATTCATCGCAAAGACCTCCCGGCGTAATTATCTTACATGATGGATGGATTCGATTCCACAATATGTTCGAGGGTTAGCTCGCCGCTAAACTTGTGTATAAACGTTAGCCCCCCGGCAGCGTACAGACGGTCACGAGTCGCGACAGACACTTGCCTATCGGCTACGCGGTCGGCTTCCGAGGGATCATCTTTCCAATCGCTTGCAAGTACGGTGCAGCAGCATGCTGCTTCCCGGCCTCTTCGAGGCGGTTGCTTTCCGAACGCGAATCGAACACAATGAGCCTGAGCCTGTTGCGATCCAACGTGCCGCGTTGGCTGCCTCAAAAATCCATTTTGACACGTGACCATTCCCCAAAGATGCTCTCCTGTCGTCTTTAGGTGATCACCATTTGGCTTTGACTGAGCGGAAAAAGGCCGCGATTTCCCTAAAATCGGCACAAACCGCCCGGAAAAAGGAAATGATTTCGGAAAAATCAGAAAGATGTTCCGAAAAACAGCCGAAAGAGGATGATTTCAATGATATTTCACGCCGGGCAGACGCACGGGTTGGATTCTCTCAAACAAAATTCATTTCACGAAAGGGAAAGGTTGTTCCAATGGCGGGTCATTACGGCTACATGCCGCGGAGGGAAGGCGAGTTTCTCGCGTGGATCAGGGCGATTTATGATCAGTGCGCGATTCACTCAGCCATTTGGCAGATTTCCGACGCGTTGCTGGAACAGTTGGAGATTTTGTTGCTCGCGGCGGGCAGCGTCCGGACGCTGCACCCCGGAGGGGTCTACCGTCCCGAAGGCCACAAACCCGCTTACGTTGCTTGCTGGAATTGGCAAGCGGAACAACGTGAAGAGAATAACTACTGAAGCTGACCGCCTTGAAAATGCTGGGAGGCTATCGCCCGCCGGGGCTTCCCGGCTGCGATCCAACATGCCACGTTGGCGGAACCAAAAAGGGAAATGGCCGGTACATCATCTCATCTTCTCTTTGTCTCAGCACACTCTTCACGCACCGCGTACATGGGATTTGGCGGAACGGCAGATTAACTGGTAAAGCCGGTCAAACTCATCATGCGACGCAAAGGAAATCACGATCTTCCCTTTACCCTGATTGTTATGCGACAGTTTGACCTTGGAACCAAGCGTGTTGCGGAAATCCTGTTCCAGTGCCAGTGTCTGATCGTCTTTTTGCCTTGTTGCCGGTTTGATGTCCCCTTTGGTGTCCACCACTTTCCAGCCGGAATTGTCGGCATCTCCGCTCAAAACGTCACGGACGTATTGCTCCGTCTGACGCACACTCCAGCCGTCGGCGAGAATCTGCCGGCAAATTTCAAGCTGCTCCCACTCTTCGAGCGGCAAAACCGCTTTCGCGTGGCCTTGAGTGAGTTCCCCTTTTCGGAGCATTTCGCGAATCTCTTCAGGAAGTTCCAGCAGCCGCAGAAAGTTTGTCACCGTGGAACGGTCCAGTTCGAGACGCTTCCCGAGTTCCTCATGCGTTCCGCCGTAAGTGTCGAGATAGTGCTGGAACGCCATTGCCTTTTCAAGGGCGTTCAGGTCCCGCCGCTGAAGGTTTTCCGTGAGTGCGAGTTCCGCCATCTGCCGATCGTCCGCATGGATCACATGAACCGGGACTTCCTTCCAACCCGCCTTCATCGCGGCACGCAACCGGCGTTCTCCGGCAATCAATTGATACCGGCCGTCATGCGGACGCACGACAATCGGCTGCAACAGTCCGTGTGTTTTGATGCTTTCGGCCAAAGAACTGATTTCCGACGGATCAAATTCCGTACGCGGCTGATACGGATTCTTGTCAATCAACAGAATGTCAAGTCCTTTTTCCGGTCGGGGCGTGGTTAAATCCGGTATCACACCGGTTCCTTCGTCCGAATCGGATGTTTGTGCGGCCACCTTTCCCAAGAGAGCTTCCAGCCCCCGTCCCAATCGCTTTTCTCTAGACACGTTCCAATACCTCCATGCATAATTCTAAATAAGCCCGCGTTCCACGGCTTCGCGGCGCGTAATCCAATACCGACAGTCCGTGACTCGGCGCCTCACTGACGGCCGCATCCCGCGGAATGACCGACTCAAACACGATTTCACCAAAAAATTCACGGACTTCACTTTCCACTTCTCCGGCCAGTTCCAGTGAATGATCGACCATTGTAAGGACGATTCCGCCGAATTCCAGTTTCCATTGACGTTCCTGCATCACTTTGCCGATCACTTCGATCATCTGGACAAGTCCTTCCATCGCGAAATACTCGCACTGAATCGGCATCAACACATCCGTAGCACATTCGAGTGCCATTTGCGTGAGCTGCCCCATGGAAGGGGGACAGTCAAAAAGGACGTAATCGTAACTGCGGATTTCCTGGGTCAGTTGCTCGCGGATCCGCTTGAGGACGGCCTCGTCACCATGAGCGAAAAGCTCAATGTCACTGAGGTTTCGTGTTCCGGCAAGAAGATCAAGTCCGTCAATAGCGGTTTTGTCAATGGTTTTGGACAACAACGTCCCGGAAACAAGCGGATGCTCGACAAGCGGACGAAAACCAAGTCCCGCCGTGGCGTTGCACTGCGGATCAAAATCCACAAGCAGCGTTTTGGCACCGGATTTGGCCAAGGCGTCTGCCAGTGTGATTGCGGTGGTTGTCTTACCGACTCCCCCTTTCTGATTGGCAATACAAAATGTTCGGGTCATGGAAAATGGTATTCACGGGAATCAATGAAAATCAACAGGCCGTAGTATAACATAAAGACCGGGTGCCGTGGAACATCAATTTCCACATTTTTTGTGGAACATTTTAAGAAAATAGCGTATCTAAGCAATATGTAACGGCAAGGCGGGGCTGCCGTCGGAAAACAACATCAGGAATGGATTGTATTGCAATAACGGTTTTTTGATTTATTCCAGTTGCAACGGTCTCAGCAGAAGATTTGATTTTTTTGTCTGGATTACGCCGAATAGCTCAATCGACAGAGTGTTTTCAATAAAGGAGTTTTTGAAAACAACAGCAAAAAAGAAGGAGCTTTCAAGTGACAAAAAACCGATCGCTTTGGACCGGATTTCTTTTGGTATTAACCTGTGTTCCGATGTTTTTTTCAGGATGCTCGCTTTTTACGCCGAAACCGGTCTGTACGAGGACACCTGTCAACCATAGTGCCCCCAAGGAACTGGCGATGACGTCAATGGAAGAGTACGTGATTCGTACGGGAGATATTCTCTGGCTTGATGTTCCGCGGCTTGTTCCCAAAAGCCCTTATCAATTGAAATCGTTCGACGCCGTGTCGATCCATGTGACCGGTGTGGATGACGAACTGCATCCGATCGACAGGGTCTTTCAAATTCAGCCGGGAAGTTTGATTTCATTGGGACACCCCTATGGACAAGTGAATGTCTCAGGAATGACTGTCGAGGAAGCGGAAAACGCCATTTACGACCATCTGAGCAAGCCGATGACGGAAGAGGGGAAATCCCGTCTTCGGGTGAGTGTTTCACTGGAAGAAATTCAGGGACTCCAGCAAATTTACGGGGAACACTTGGTCGGACCGGACGGACGTGTCCAACTTGGCTGTTACGGAACAGTTTACGTCAACGAATTAACGCTTCAGGAAGCAAAAGACGCGATCGAATTTGCTCTTGTAAAATATCTGGATACTCCGGAGGTTTCCGTAACGATTTATTCCTACAACACCCAGCGTTATTACATGGGGCTTCAAGGAGCCGGATTTGGTGATAAACTCATAGCGTTTCCCTTGACAGGTAACGAAACGGTACTTGACGCCTTCGCGGAAATCAACGGTCTCGACCGTATTTCCAACTCCAAACGTATCAGGATTGTCCGTCCGCGGGGACCGAATCATTCTCACCCGCAGATATTGGAGGTCGATTGGAAGGCGATTACCGCCGGAGCCGCCACGGAGACAAATTATCAAATCTTCCCGGGCGACCGAATTTATGTGGAAGAAGACAAACTCGTGGCGTTAGATTCCGGTCTGTCCAAGATCATTGCTCCGGTAGAACGTGTGTTCGGCTTTGCACTCTTGGGAGCACAGACTGTCACACGATACTCCGGGTCGGTACTTGAAGGCGGAGGAGACCGTTTAAACAGATATTAAACTTTATAGACTGAATCAATTAAAAGGTGCAAAAATGTCCTGTTTGATTACGAAAAAAAGCGTATTTTTCATTCTTCTGGCCAGTGGACTTGTTTTCCTGATAGGAGAGAATGCTCCGGCGCAGATGCGAAGATCCATGTTAAATCCTGAACAATCCACCTATTTTCCCTATAAAAATCCGCCTGCATTGAGTCCGTGGCTGGAATTGCAGCGATCGACACAGGGAAGCAATCTGGACAGCTACCATCAGTATGTTAAGCCGCAAATGGAGATTGAAAAAGCAATGGAAACTCAACAACGGCAATTGCTTCGCCAAAAGGAAGCACAACTCCAAATGAAACAGGAGCTGAAAGAACGTGGAATTCAATTGAAATACTCCGGCACGGCTTCGCAAACCGGTATCCAGACAAGATTCCGTGAATATGGGCATTATTATCCGAAAAAAGGAATGGTTAAATAAGTAAAATAAAAGGAATGAAACGATATTTGTGATTTTACTGTTAATCAGTGTTGTGTTCTGACGATAGAGACTTAAAGGTGGTTTTTCCCCCGGTACGGTGAGCTGTTGTGCGTTAAATGAGAGAACATAAATCATGGGCTTTTCAATACTGATACAGGTAGAGGATTGGTTCCAGCGGTTTGTGATCTTCCCGGCACCGTTTTTCGCAAATGGGAATCCGTTTGGCGACAGATTCAAAAATTCAACACCGGTTGCCAGCCAACTGTTTCAGTTTCTGTTGCTTTTGTTGATTATCGCAACCGTTATAGGGGCCGTATGCGTTTTGACAAGGTTCTTTGATGGGAGATATGGAAAATCCGAGTTGAGAAGTTGCCATTCGGTTTATCGTAACCTTTGTGTCGCACATAAATTAAGTTTTCGTGAGCGTCGCCTGATTCGAAAAATGGTGAAGTGGCTCGATTTGGATGACCCGCTTCTTTTGTTTGTCGAACCGAAATTTTTTCAGGATATTTTCGTCCAGCGAGAGTTTGAGAGTAGTAAAACCATGATTCGTACCGTTATTAAAAAACTTTTTGGTCTTTCATCGGAATCGGATTGGCTCAAAAAAGACGTACAAGAATTGGCCTCGCAGATGACAGATGTTTCTGCGGCACAGGTTTCTTCCTCCCCGGTGAAAAAGGAAACATTGTGGGAAACTCTTTCGGTGGAAAAAGATGTCGATTTGACAAATTTGGAGAACAGCTTGAAAAGTTTCGAGAGTTGGGGCAAAAATCCAGTGAAGTCTGAAGAACCTGTGACTCCGCCTGTTCAGGAAGTGGAACAACCAGTTCCGCCGCTGGTTCCTGCCGGAAAAAAAGTGTTTTACTCTGCAATTCCGGGAACAGCCGCGTTTTCTTCGTTGGCATTGACAATAGAGGAAATGAGTACGGAAATCGCCTCAAAATCCATCAAGAGTTCCTTGTTGAGCGGGCGGGAAAACGAGCGGAAGTTCAAAGTTCACGATACGTCATCGCTCAGTTCGCATGATTTGCATTTTTTGCTCACGGACATCAATAAATTCCAGACCTCTCCGAAAGAAAACAAGACGATTTCACCTCCGGCACGGATTCTTCCGAATACTCATTTGGATTCGGCACACAAGGAGGTCTCGCAACCGAAACTCCTTGCGGAAAAGTCGTTTACGATGGAAGATGTTTCCTTTCTTGAGTCGGTGATCGGTAACAAAAGTAAAACAGAATGAACAAAAAACGGAATTACTCCGTTTCGGTATGAACAGCGGAAATTGCATTCCGCAGTAATTTACGCATCAAACTTGCCGACGCGGGTTTACCGGTAAAATGCCGGAACTGCAAACACGCCTGACCGACAAACATCTCGATTCCTGTAACCGGAATACACCCTTTGAACTTTGCATTTTTGATCAGGAGTGTGTTTTCCGGATTGTAAATTGCGTCGAAGACAACCATTCCTTCATGCAGACCGTTGCGGTCGAACGGTGTTTCATCGACTTTCGGATGCATTCCGACAGGAGTGCAATTGACAAGTATCTGACATTTGAATCCGTGACGCAGATTCCATTCAACGACATCACATTGAAGCTGTTCGCCGAATATCTTGGCCCGTGCGTGATCGACATCCGTGACGGCGATTTTGGCACCCCACATCCGAAGACCATAGGCAAGAGCTTTTCCCGCACCGCCGGCTCCGAGGACAAGTGCCGTCTTTCCCTGAATCGGGCTGACATCATTGACTTTTCCGCCCATCGCTGTTTCAATACTGAAGACCGCCGCCTTGTAATCGGTGTTGTAACCAAAGCGGTCAAAATTGTCAAGGATGACCGTGTTGCACGCTCCGATTTCTTCCACCGCCGGATCGCACCGCGTCAGTTTTTTGAGGACGGCGACTTTGTGCGGAATCGTCACACTCAGTCCGCGGACGCCGATTTCCGGGGCACGGTCAAGGAACGTGTCAATGTCTTCCGGCAGAACACGAAACGGCAAATAAACGGTATTGAGCTGCTGCGCCGCGCACGAATAATTATGAATCAATGGACTCAAACTATGCCCGATCGGGTCGCCGACCACACCTAAAACATTGGTGTCTTCATTGATTTGATCGAAACGGTACATGTCACGAAGCGTTTTGTACAGCGGCAGACCGGGAGCAATCGTCCGCGACTCGGAAAACGTTGCATATGTGAAGGGAGACCCGAATTTCGGAGCCAAAACCCGTGTGACAAATCCCATTTCCCCCATGCAGATGCCGATGGTCGGAATTTTTGCGGAAGTATTTGCTTTACGGACAAACTCCATCATGCGAAAAACATCGGTGATATTCTTCGGCATCGTTGCGATTTTGATGATGTCCGGGTCGCATGCCGCCATCCGTTTCCAGAGGTTCACAAGGTCTTCCGGCGTTTCGTCGAGGTTGTGATAACTGATGATTCGCTTCGTCGAACCGTGACGCGGAATGGATTTGGCGATGTCTTCCTCAAGATCAACATACTCGACGCCTAACAGAATTGCTTCCCGAAGTACCCGAAACCGTTTGGTTTCCGAATCCCGCCAGAGTCCGCCGTCCTGCTTGCGTCTCGCGGTGACGATAACCGGCGTGGGACGGTCTTTGACAAGCCGCATCAGATCAGGTTCTTTGTTGATGAAATCAATCCGAAGTTCGGCAAGTTCCACCTTATCCTCCGCAAGACGCTGATGTTCGGCGAGGACACGTTTATGACTGCCGCAAGCAATACTGACACAAATCATTGAAAGGACCTTTTTACGAAACCATAAAAATCAACCCTTTCTATTATAATCAGAAAAGAGGAAATTTCCAAGCTAATCGGCGATTTCCAAGTGATATTGCAATTTTCTCACAATCGAAAACGCCGATCGTCACGGTTTTAACGGTTTTGGGCGATATCCTTTCTGTCTGACAGTTTTTCCGGAGGTCTCCGGCTGCACGCTTCCTCAAAAGACAACATCGGACGATAGTCCGGTTCATCGCGGAACTTCGCATTTTTACGCCCCCAATACGACGGATGGAACGGACAGTTGGCATCAAGCCAGTTCGTGAGGGTCAGCTTTTCCGCGTTGGAAAGATTCAGCGTAGAGTGATCCGCCAGAAGTTTTGCCGCATAATCATTGACGGCGGCATTTTTCTGAGAGGTTTGCTTCCATCCGTAAATCAGCGAGGTCAACGGACTTGATAACGCTCCCAACTGATACGGCGGAAGATACTCAATACCGTTCGAGGCACTGTCTTCATTGCGGAAATGACGGTCGCCGAGCAGTTGCCGTTCTTTGGAATGAGCCAGTTTGAGCAGCGACAAATAGGAGATGCTGTATGTTCCCTGCGGAGTTCCCCGAAGATCGACACCGGCTTCGGTTTTTTCACCGCCGTGACAGGAAACACAATGCCGGTCGAGAATCGGCTGAATCTGTCTGTCGTAATCGAAGACGAGCTGTGCTTCGGTTTGCGTCGGCTGCGGCATGGGAAGTGACGGTTCCCTCTGCATTGCCTTGAGAGCGGAAGTGATCTGCGGCGGTGTCTTATCCGGCGTTTCATGGCAGCCGACACAACTGCGTGTTTCGCCGGGATTATAATTAACGTATGTCCGCTCGGTTTGAATCGCACAGAGATTTTCATCAAGTGCCTGAAGATAGATGGCTCGATTCGCCTGAACAAGGAACTGGGCGCTTCCGTCTTCCTCGACCGGCACGATGCCGTGCTGCACTTTGGCACTGAGAAAACCGTCACCGATGGCGGTGTGGGCCATTCCCGCATTGTCCCCGTTGCTGTTTCGTGCCGCCCAGGGACGCGGGAGCTGTTCCAGAATCCGAAGATATTTCACCTCACCCCGTTTGACATTCTCCATACCGGCATAAACATCGGTGACGATACAGCGGGCGAGTCCTTTGGCGGCAAGGTCTGCGTCCACCGACATTCCCGCCGGCTCCGGCGGCTTTTGACGCGGTTTCAGCGGAAACGGTTCCCAAAGCGAAACGGCCGGGTCTTTCAAAAGAACCGTCTCTTTTCCCGTTGCGTCGAGCAATGCCAGATCGTAACCGTTCGGCTCCGACCAGACGAATCCCTTCGGTTTGTGCGACACAAGAATCCATTGCGACGAAAGCGGATACGGATTCCGGAACAAGCGTCCCGGCTTTCCGGTTTTTTCGTAATACCAGTTCCCGTTCCGGTCTTTGAAGTGGAAACCGTCATGAGCGAACGCCGCGACATCATCGGTGATATATTTCATCGTGTCGAGACTGCGGATGTTCTTCGTCGTATCCACCATAATCACCGTTCCCAAGGCGTTATTGATCCAGTGTGACGCTCCCAGCATGACAATTTTATTCGGTTCATCCGGAACGGCACGTGCCTGAATCATCGTTTCCGGGAAAGTGATGGTGTTGCCGTAAACCTCAGCGGAACCGGAACCGTCTGGATTCACACTCCACAACGCTTTGACGTTTCCCGCCGCTTTGTCAACATATTCCCATCGCATGTATAAAATCCGTCCGTCCGGGAGAATCGTCGGGGTCGCCTCACTCAACGGACTGCTCGTGAGCGGCCGCATTCCGGAACCGTCGGCATTCATCCGGTAGAGATTCTTTACCGTAAAACTGTCACCGCTGTCGCAAAGCACGCCGAACTGACACCGTGTTGTGGCGAACACAACCCCGCCGTCAGGAAGGTAACACGGTTCCATGTCATCCGTTCCATGATGATAGCCTCTGCGGTATTTTTTTACAAGTTCCGTTTCATCCGATTCCGGAAAAGTGAGCTGCCGGAGACCGGTCCCGTCGATATTGACCTCATAAATACGGTATCCGTCGTCGGGGCCTTTTTTAAAGTCGAAGACAATCTTTTTCGCGTCAAAGGACAGGTCAAACCAGCCGACCACTCCGTCACGGGTCAGTTCCGGCACGATTTCCCGCACTTGACCGGTTTTCAGATGGAGAACGCAAAGACCGCCGCCCGGCAGCCAACGGCTGTTCACGTAATCGGTGTACACGTGATTGGCGTTGTACGTCAACCGGCGGATGAAAAGCAGCTCTTCAATTCCCCGGTCAAGCAATATTTGAGCGGCATCCGTGTTGAATTGCATTTTTGTGTCGGCAACAGAAGGAACTTCCGGCACAGACGGCTGTTGAGGATAATTTTTCGTGTAGCTCTTGACATCAGGAAACGGCACCGGATCATTGCGGACCTGAAAAGTGACCGTGCCGCGTTGCGAACCGGAATCAAGTCCGACCTTGGTTTCCAGACGGTCATACTTGCCGTTCAGTTTGAAATGCAGTACCGACGGAGCGTGTGCCCAAAATCCGTACTTGAACGAAGTTTTGCCGATAGTGAGCGGTTTTTCCTGATGATTCTGGTCCACCAGAAGTTTTCCCCAACCGGTCTTTGACGAAACCGGCGTGAGGGTTGTCAATCGAACGGCATTCCCGGCGGCGTCATACAATGTCGGCTCCGCCCAGATCGCTTGGTCGCTGTCATAAGAATCCCCGGCGTAATCTGCGACAAGGTAAAGATCATCGGCTCCGTTTAACGGAACCTTCAGTGTTTGCGCCGGCTTCTCCGGCGTCATCCGTTCCGAGGTCACCGGCTCAAATACCGGTTTCGGGGACTCCGCCGACAAAAATCCGACGTAAAAAAAGAAACTGCAAACTGCGATCAACAGCGTTTTCCTCATAATGAGACCTCCTTAAGTTTAAATCAATTCTTGTGTTACATTATCATTAATTGTACATGCAAAAAGTCATTTTTTCGAGACGAGACTTTATTTTTTCCAGTTTACCCGTTTCCGTCAGGAAAATCAATCTTCAGGTTCATGTTTTTTTTGGTGATTTCCAATGGTAAGCCGGATGACTCAAATCCGTAACTTTTTATTAACGGGGCGTACTCTTGAGGATATGTTGTTCCCTCCGGACCGCCCCAAAGGACCCGAACCGTACATTTCCCTGCCGGCACACCGTCAATGTCCACCGTGTGAATCGTCGTAAACTTTCCGCCGTCGCCTTTGATGAACCCCGTGCTCTCATTCATTCCGTTTTCCGGACGGAACTTGAGTATAAAATC
>JAISQK010000039.1 GCA_031274255.1 Planctomycetaceae bacterium
CTGAAATGGATCTGTTCATAAAGCGGTGTTTGTTCGATGTACGGCAAAAGACGCGGAATCCATCCCATATGGTTGCCGATCGGCACATTGCGGACCGGTCCGGTGTCGTTGACGGTTCCGGCGGGGAGAACTCCATGATTTTCCTCGGAATGTTTGACCGCCACGCCGAGCTGCATCATGTTGTTGGTGCATTGAAAACGCCGCGCCGATTCACGGGCGGCCTGTACCGCCGGAAGCAGCAGCGCAATCAGGACACCGATAATGGCGATCACCATCAAAAGTTCTATTAACGTAAATGCGTGTTTTGAAGAACGGTCAGACATGGTATTCCTCATTCCAATGGCAAACTGTTTTGGGTGACATACACCGTCCTGTCGTCTTCGCCGCGGTATTCGGCGGTGACGGTGATTTCGGGTTTGGAACCGGCGGAAGATTCCACATGCGTTACCAGTTGAAACGTGCCCGGCAAACGCGGCGTCAGATTCGTAAAGGTCACCGTTCCACCGGTGTACGACGGATCGAAGGCAAGCCGTTGTTCCGCACGAACGACAAAATCACGCACAAGCTGATCGGTTTGCACATGCACAATCTGACGCTGCATTTCGAGCCGGCCGTTGTACACCTGCCGGAGAATCGCGGCGGAAAGTGCCGAAACAAACAGCAGTAAAACAAGAGCGATGATCAACGCCGCTCCTTTGCGTTCCGGTGTTTGATAATGATGAGAGTCGGTCTGTTTCAACATGATGGTTTACTCTCCGGTTTGTTGGTTGATATCGGCCGTATCCCGGACCGGCACGGCATGACGGACAAGCACCGTTCGCCAATACCCACTCGGACCGAACGATTGCGACGGAACAGTACGGGTGAACGGGTCATACGGTATGGAAACAATCGCTTCTTTTCCCGGCGGCAGGGTCCAAAGACTCATCGCCGTCAAACCGGCATCACGGTCTGTTCCTTCGGCGAACCCAAGTTTTGTATGATCAGGAAGGTGATACGTTTCCATATTCACACGTTCTCCGTTTCGCCGCACCTCGCGCCGCACGATTTTTTTTTCGGGAAACGCACCGTTTTCGAGTATGTACATGATTTCCTGTCCGGCATTTTGCCACGTCAGCAAAACGGAGCCGTCAGGTGAAATTTCCGGCTGACCGTTTGTGTGTATGTCGCTGCGAAACCGGGCAACAAGCCGGTTCGTGCTTTCCAATTGGGCGGCGGACTCCGCGTACCGGATATGGAAATCGAACATCTTGAAAAGCAGCATGGTCGAAGTGCCGACAGTCACCGACAAAATCGCCATCACCGCGATCAACTCGACAAGGGTAAATGCCGTTCTGAGATTCGGTTTGTTTTGCGGGAACGGATGATACGGTTTCATTCGGTTTGCTCTCCTTCCTTTTCAACTTCAACGGCCTTTTCGACTTCAACGGCTGGAACGACCGGAGCCTCCGGTTCGGGATTTTCCTCTTCCTCAACAACCGGTTCCGGTTCGGACTCCGGTTCCGGCGGAGGATTCCGTAATGTCAGGAGCTTGACAAGGGACAGCTCGCGCCGCGGCCGGCCGGGCGTTTCCTCCCATGAAAGCGTGACGGTCAGCAGCCACTCATGAATCCCTGACGTCTCCGGCCCGGCATCGGCGGCAGATTCGGACGGTTTGTTGAGTTCATAAACGATTTTACCGCCGGGAAGCGTCTGTTCGAGCGTTTTTTGCAGTCCCGCGTCTTCAAAAAACCGCCGGAACCGTTCCGGCAGATTTTCCGGCGTCATGCCGTCCGACGTGACCGGCGGAAGTTGTTCGAGGAGATTCTGCAACTGGTCAACGGCAAGTTGCTCTGTCAGGCTTTTCTGTTTCTGAACCGAGGCGATCATTGCGGTCTGAACAAATGCGGTGAAACAAACACCGATGATGACAATCGCCGCGGTCAGTTCAATAAACGTAAAACCGCACCGCCGGCATGTCCGCGTGTCTGTTTGGGGAAGGGGTAACAAAGTCATCAGCATTTTCCTTATACGCAAAACGGGAAATACGGGAATGTCAGGACAGTGCCTGAATCAGTGTGATTAACGGTAAAAACATGGCAATGACAAAAAAGCCGATGAAAAAGCCGATCGCAAGCATACATGGTAAAAACAGCATTTTGCCGTAAAAATCCATTTGGTCGATTTGGGCAAGTTCGCGGCTTTGTGCGATGCGTCCCAAAACGGCGTCCGCGTTGCCTGTCCGTTCGGCGGTGGTCAGGAGCGACGCTTCCGCGGCGGTCAGATATTTTTTCTTCCGCAACGTACCGATCCAGTCGGAACCGTTCACGATAAGCTGCCTGACCTGCAACGCCCTGTCCGCGAGATAGCCGCTTGGCGTGACGTTGCGGTAAGTGTCGATCACGTGAGGAATCGGGACATTCTTTCCGATACCGACACTCAACATGCGGAGAAGACGCGCCGAGTCCGCACTGCGGAACAGCCGCCGGAAACCGAACGGACGGAGCATGATGATCCCTGTCGCCATCAGAATCCAAAAGAGGAGAAAGACAGACAAGGCAATAAGTCCCAGCACAAAGAGGATCCAAAATTCCTTTAAAAAGTTCGACACGGCAATGACCGTTGTTGTGACCCAGGGAAGTCTCATACCGAAATCCATGAAAATCTTCTCCAATTGCGGGACAATCCAACAGATCAGAAAACTTGCGACGAGTCCCAGGTACGGAACCAGGGAACAAAGGTAATAGAACCGGACAATGGACAACGACCTGATAAATGTCCGGTTTCTCTCTTCACTGTTGATGCTTTCGAGAATGCGGAGCGACTGTCCGCTGTCACTGCCGAGCTGGATGATGCCCGCCGCATCGTAGCGTACCAGCCCCGGTTCGACAAACAACGCCTGACTGAGTGTCTTCCCCCGCTCAAGTTCCGCGGCAAACACGTTGAGTTTGTCCGCATACAACGGCGAATAACACTCAAGGGCATACATGCGTACCATCGCGGCCAGGGACGTTTTGGTCTCAAGTGCCGTTTGAATCAGTGTGTGCATTGTCCGTTTCCGCAAATCGCAGACCCCCGTCCAAACGAACAGGGAAAAAAACGCCGAAAGGAAAAAATTGACGAAGAAACCGAACAGAACCGTCACTAATCCTATGGCAACCAAGAAAAGCAAATGAAGGAAATTTTCTCCGTTGGCCGGAAGGTACGCGGTCATGGCAAACACCGATCCGGCCAGCGCCGCAAACGACAACAGGCAGAATTTGACGGCATTCCCTGTCCATTCCCGCGACCGCACCTGTTTCACCTCCGCGAGAATCGCTTGCAACCGGTCTTTGGAAAGCGATGTTTTTTCCGGATGGTTCTCTGTTTGTGACATGTTTTGTTCCTTGTAAATACGGGATCCCAATGACTACATCGGACTGGACAGGGAAGTTATCAACTTGATGAGCGGCATGAACATCGCGATAGTGCTCACCAGCACCGTACTGGTGATGAAAAAAACGAACAGGGGAAGACTCAGGATTTGCAGCAATTGAAGCGAGGTTTCTTTTTGTATGTCCACCGTTTCGGCGGCCCGCCGCAGGGAACGCGTCAGGGTTTCCGGCGAGTCGTTTTGTGCGATCATCGGGGCAAGCCATGCGGGAAAAAGCCAGTAAAACCGGTGGACGATTTCCTGAAACAGCATGCCGCGTTTTGCCGCTTCCGCCGCCGACAGACAGTCTTTACGGTAGGCCCTGTTCCGCACGGTGCGGCCGCATTTTTCAAGTGCCTCGTCAAGCGGGATATTGAGTGAGACGAAAAAAGCCATCTGACTGAGGATCCGGTTTTTGACCATGCTTCGTCCGATGGCACCGAAAATCGGAATGCAAAACAGGAACCGCGGAAAAAACAGCCGGATACCGACGAGGAGGATTCCGATGAACACAGCCACCCCGATCAGAAACGAACCATCACGGACGGCATCCGAAACATGCAGAACGGTACTCGTCAGATACGGCACATCCATACCGAAATCCATGAAAATCTTTTTGAACTGCGGGGCAATGCTGCCGAAAAAAATCAATAAAACTATCAGCGTCCCCGCGAGCAGAAACACAGGGTACGCAAGAGCCTGACAAATCATGCGGATCGTCAGGACGCGGTTGGTTTCGAGACGTGTCATTTCGTCAAAGGTGTCTGCGAAGTTGCCGGTTTTGAGGGCGACCGCAAACAATTCCGCGGTCATCGGCGGCAATCCCGACTGCCGCACCGCCGTTTGCGGTTCGACACCTTTTTCAAGAAGCCGCGTCAATTGTTCAAACGCCCGCATTTCCGGCGGCAAACGGTCTGTTCCGGTTTGGGCAAGGCTGTTACCGAGACTGAGCCGGACGGCCTCGGCAAGCGGCAATCCCGACCGGACGGCCTGGGAAATCAGCATCAGCGTTTCGCAACTGTCCGGCGACACCGTTTTTCTGAAAAATCCAAACATGGCTGTTTTCCATTTGTCTTGTTGATTTTTCTCACCCCTGAGAGGCGGAAAGGATATTGAGTAATTGTGTGTACGGCCAAAGGATGGTCAAAAAATAACTGCCGCCAATGGCAACCGCCAGCAGAAACGTGATGATTTCCGGCAGGAACATTTCACATTTGCTGATCAACAGTTCGGCACGCACCTGCGACATCCGGGCGTAATATTCGATTCCTTCAATCAACTGTTTCTGATCGGGAATTCCGAGCGTCCAGAAAATCAGCGGAGAAATGACAGACCGTGCCTGCTCTTTATTATTATCTTTATTGTCTGTCGGGAACGCCGCCGCAGGGGAAGAAACAGGCGGATTTTCCAGTGTGCCATGGTGAACTGCGTCATGGTGAACGGTATCATGAGCTGTGCCGCGAACCGCGAGGCTTTCAATCACCAGACGGCGGAGACTTTCCTGACTCTCTTTCGACCAATAACGGTCGTTTGTCGCACGCGCGGCCAGCAAAATGGCACGGTCCAGCGGCAATGACGCCCGAATCAACATCGTCAAAATACGGGCAAACGTCATTTTTTGCAGTTGCACCACCGCTTTACCGCCCCAGGGAACCCAGCCGAGCAGAGTGAAGCGTCCGGCGGCTTGAATCAGTGTTCCGTGTGCCGAACGTCCGATCCAAATGCAAAACAACCCCCAAAGAATCACCGGTACGGCAAAGGTGACAACGAGCGGACCTTGCAGGTTGCCGCCGCACCACTTCATGACGCCAAAGAGAAGCGTTGTTGCCTGATACGATTCGAACATGGAAGCCATTCGCGGTCCGGTAAAGAGGATCATTCCGCAGAAAATGAACCAAAGCGCCGTGAACAGACAGAGCGGATACAACATGGCCCGAATCAGAAAAAACCGTGTGCCGCGGATCGTTTGCGCACATTCCGCGACGGAATCAAGAGCCCCGGCAAGATTGCCTGATTCGATTCCCGCTTCGATAACAGCAGCGTACACCGGCGGAAACAGCGGATCATTCCGCACCGCCTCCGCGAGCGGCTTACCGGTTCCGACCTGCTCGGCAAGCTGTTTGAGATGTGCCGCGATTTGTTTGCGTTCTCCGGCACTTTTGAACAGCAAAGCCTCTTCAATCGGCACGCCGGAACGTACCAGTGCGGAAATTTCGTCACAAAGAGCAATCAACCGGTCCAGTTGACCGCCGGACGATAAGGACAATTCCGAAGCCATCTGCCTGTCCCCCTCATTTGAATTTAATGCAAAAACAGATTCGCCGCGTCAATAGAAAGCCACCCGCTTCATATTAACAATTCTCATGATAATACAAGCAGGAACCGGTGTCAAGAGGTTAAGGCACAATTTATTTTATTTTTTTCCATTGTCTGCTATTTTGCGGAGACAGAAAGGAATCCTGCTTGCGGATATTGCAAAATCCGAAGATTATTAGACGAAATGAAATTATTTTCGGTATCGGCCAAAAATCAGGCTTGCATGTCAAAAAAAGGTTCCGCTATAATTCTTGAGACACGTAGAACTGTTGCTGCATAGGTTTTATAGGTTTTATTGACAACAGTCCCAAACGTGACGGCAAATTTTCCTCGCGTTCACCGACGAGCACACTTTCGGTACGCAAAAATCCGGTGAAGGGCGTTCCTGACGTAAAGAATGTTGCGGTGAGAAACGGATTACAAGGACATGAGGCACCACGGCATTCTTTATCACTCATCGCGGCTATTGCGTCCGATGAAAGAATAGAGAAACTCCGCATTGGTGTTGTATCTTGCGAGTTTGTTGGTCAGTTCTTCCATCGCCTCAATAGGATTCATCTGCGCCATCATCCGCCGCAACATGGTGACGCCGCGGAGCATGTCGGGCGAATAGAGTCTTTCTTCGCGACGCGTCCCCGACTGCGTGACATCAATGGCCGGCCAAATACGGCGGTCTGCCAATCGACGATCAAGAACCAGTTCCATGTTTCCGGTGCCTTTGAATTCCTGGAAAATCAGTTCGTCCATCCGGCTGCCGGTTTCTATAAGTGCGGTGCCGACAATGGTGAGCGACCCGCCTTCTTCAAAAAGGCGTGCTGTGGCGAAAAGTTTTTTCGGAATGTCCATTGCTTTGATGTCAACGCCGCCGGACATGGTTCTACCGGTGTTGCCGACCCATTTATTGAATGTCCTCGCAAGACGCGTGATGGAGTCGAGCAGGAGGAAAACATCCTGTCCCATTTCCGCCAGGCGTCTGCACCGCTCAATCACAAGCTGCGCCAAACGGACGTGACTCTCAATGGGACAATCAAGACTGCTCGCCACCACATCGGCGTCAACAGCACGTTTGAAATCGGTGACTTCTTCCGGCCGTTCATCGACCAGGAGGACAATCACCTTAATGTTGGGATGATTGGCACGAACCGCCTGAGCGATGTCATGCAGAAGAACTGTCTTTCCTGAACGCGGCGGAGCCACGAGTAACGCTCGCTGCCCTTTTCCGAGCGGTGTCAGAATATCCATGACGCGAGTTGTCATGACAGTCGGTTTGGTTTCAAGCCTGATCCACTGCTCCGGACTGATAGGGGTAAGATCGTCGAATTGCTTGACATGGATGTAATCTTCCGGTTTCATGCCGTCCACATCAAAGATTTCGCGAAGTCTGGGACCGGAGTCCTTCCGACCGGGCTGAACGGTTCCCCGCATGACAACCCCCTCACGAAGTCCGAGCTTTTCAATCATACTCTCAGGAACGTAAGGGTCGGAAAGCTGGCGGGCATAGTTGAGGTTGGTATCACGCAGAAAGCCGAAACCATTGGGGTGAAGCTCAAGGACCCCTTCACCAGGGAAAAAAGCGTCCGGGTTGCCGGAATCAAGCGGAAATGGAGAATGTTTTGGTGCGACGGGTTTCAAACCGGGACGGGCGGAAGTGGTTCTTCCTGTATAATTTTTTTGATTGGAGTCGTAACTCCGAACATTACGTTTGTGATTACTACCGAAACTTTTTTTGGCCATGAAACACCTTAGAAAAATAAAACTCAACTTTTTTACCGGAACATCATTGTTCCTGATTATTTGAAAGCCGCCTGTACGAAAACACATGTTTGAAAAAGGCGAAAAACACAATGGAACCAACAATGTGTGCCGATACGGCAAAAACGCCAAACCCCGTGACGAGTCCAACAATCCGCTTCGCTCCGCGAAATCCTGTTGCCTTGCCGGGCAACTTGCGTATTCAAACCCGTCATTTCAACCCGTTTGAATATAAAACGGCATTCTGACAAATTTTCTCCTCTGCCAGTAAACCGACTACAGAATCAAACTCAAGACAACTCACACATGTCCACCTGTTTTTGAAAAAGAACCTGATGAAAGGTTGTCACAGACGGCAATCCAAAAGGACAGGAAAGCTTGTGAAACGAAACCAAGAAGACATCGGAAATAGATCAATAAACAGGTTGTCATTTCCATTTCGCGTTTAATTATTGACTTTTTTGTGGATTTTGTCAAGGGCGATTTCCGTAACCGGATAAAAAATTTGATTTTTTCAAGAAAAAAGCCAAAAA
>JAISQK010000084.1 GCA_031274255.1 Planctomycetaceae bacterium
AACGGCCGCCGTCTTCTTAATGAAACGTTGGTAATTAACGGTGAAGAGGAAACGATTCATTCCATTGATGTCCGTCAGGGTTTGCTTTTTTTTGACAGCGGTCGAAAAATCACGGTGCCTCGATGAAACGAAGTGTTCTTTTATTGATGTTGTTTTGTTTTTGTTTTGGCTGTGGTTTGATGAAACCGCGTCAGAAGGATCCGGAATTTCCAGGGTTTGACCGTTACGAATTTGAAAAGACGGTTGAGGTTCGTGAAACCTTGAAGGCGGCAAATACGGAAAAAATCACGGTTCGTTTTGACGGTCTTACTCTTCGTGAAGGTCTGACGCTGCTGACGGATCAGACGGGAGTTTCGATTGTCTGGTCGGAGTCACTTGATAACTCGAAACTATACGGGTCGTATTTCGGGGAGCCGCTCGGTCTTGTTCTTGAGAGTATCGCCCGGCGGGGCTTCCCGACTGCGGCCCTGTTCTTATACGGCGGAGATTTGGTGAACAAGGTTGCTCAACTCGTTGACCGCCCTGTCAAGTTCCATCACGGAAGTCGCCGTTTGCTGGGCCGCCGTGGAGTTTTGCTCTGTCACGGCACTCACATTCCTGAGACCGGAATCCACCTTGTTAACATTTTGAATCTGAGCGTCGGACGAAGTTGCGATTTCCGAAATCAACGATGTCGTACGGAAGACAAGCTCCGAAATTTCATTAAGCGAACTGGCGGTGCTGTTGGCAATTTCGACCCCTTCGTTGATTTTCATGTTGCTGTGTTTGATCATGTCTTCCGTTTCGTGAGCGGCTTTCGCACTTCTCGCGGCAAGATTGCGGACTTCTTCGGCGACCACGGCAAATCCCTTTCCGTGTGTTCCGGCCCGGGCGGCTTCCACAGCGGCATTGAGGGCAAGCAGATTGGTCTGGAACGCAATTTCGTCAATGGACTTGATCACCTGTTGCGTATTTTGGGCGTTTTCACTGATCTGACGCATGGATTCGACCATCTGCTCCATCTGTTTCTGACCTTGCGTCGCCGCGTGGACGACATCCTGTGTGATTTTATTGGCATCCTGAGCCCGGCCGGCGTTTTGCGATGTCATACTGTTCATCTCGCCGATCATTTTGACGATCGTGTTGAGTGCCTCTTTTTGTTCCCCGGCTCCTTCGGAAAGATGGGAAGCCTCGGACGTGATTTCAGATGTTCCCCGCTGCGTCACATCGACGACACGCTTGATTTCATTCACCATCCTGAAGATGTTCTCGCGGTCGGTGACATCCTGCAAAAATTCTACAAAACCGATCCGTTTTCCCCGTTCGTCACGGAGGGTATCCGCGTAAATCTCCCAAGTGAAACCGTCAAAATGGGTTTTGGTTTTTTGCGACGAGTCGCGGAAAGTACACTCCGCCACATCATGGGAAATCTTCTGGATGTCATTGTTCCAAACCGATTCCACAGACTTTCCGAGAACATCCTGCTCCGATTTTTTGAGCGACTTGAGGGATTTTTTATTCAAAAAACTGATTCGGTGCTTGTCGTCCAGAACAATGAACGGTGAGTTGGCCGTGTCAAGAATCTGGCGGTACCAGTGGTCTCTCGCACGAATGGAACGGTTGACTTTTCCCGCAAACAGTATCCCGATCACACAGGCAATCACAAACACAGCACAGCCGATCCCGAGTGTCTTGTGAAGCGTCGCGGAAACGAGTTTGGCGTTGTTTTTCTCCGCTTGTTTGGAACGGTTTTCCGTTTCGGCGAAAAGCTCATTGCCGATGGAGTGAACATCTTTCAATGTGTTGTTTGTCGCCGCCAGCATTTCACTTCGCGCTTTCATCACCTGATCAAACTCCGCCAGCACAATCACCGTCCAGCGATCCGGCGAGTCGCCGATCTGCAAGGGAATGTGATATTTCAAGACATCTTTGCCGTTGCCGAACGCTTTGTCGTTGTAAAACCCTTCCTGACCGTTTTTCACGAGTTCCTCCGCATGTTCCGACGCGGAGAAATCCGTGATATTCTTCATGAGAAAGTCAGGATCAGGATGTGCCGCAATGACTCCGTCAGGCGAAACAAGCATCACATAACCGGTCCCGAACGGTTTGTAAGGGGTAATCATCTCGGAAAGTTGGGTAATGGCAATGTCCGATCCGAAAACGCCGAGATATTGATTTTTTTCGACAAACGGAATACAGAATGAAACCATCAGGACCGGCGGTTCCACCGTTTCGTCCAGATATGGCTCGGTGACCCATTCTTTTTTGGTTTTTTTCGGCACGAGGTAGTAGTCTTCTGTTTCGCATTCTTCGGCGAGAAAATACTCAAAGCGGATGTTCGGTTCCCCGTTTTCATCCTCACCCCCTTCACGGATATACCAAGGGAAATAGCGTCCCGTCGGATTCTGGAAATTTTTGTTTTTCGTTTCATCAATAACAATATGAGCTTCATCATTACCGTCGAAAGCCTCCGGTTCCCAGGCACTCCAGACAGCGAAAAAATCTTCATGATGGACCAGAAATTGCCGGATCATTTCATCGGAAACGGCACGGTCGACTTTTTGATTCCTGTTGAGGTAAATATTTCTGAAACTGGACACAAAATTCGCTGCGGTTCGAGTGTCGAGCAGACGGGTTTCAAGGTCAACCAGAAGATCGTTCGCGACCGCATGACCGATGAGCCGCATTTGATCTTCCCCCATTTTCGCGGCGATGTCTTCCGTTTCCGTCCCCATTTTTTCGATACGACTGAGCATGGTCTGATTCTTCTGCTGAACGACCTCAATCGTAGAGGTGAGTTCCCGGGTGATTGTTCCGGTGGTTTTCCTCATTTCGTTCATGAAAAACCAAGTGAGAATTCCAACGACGAGAACGGAAAGCCCGACAAATCCGGTAATTAACAAACGTCCGATATTCATAAATTCCAACCTATTTTTTCTGTAACACCTTTCTGTACTAGATGAAATATTTCCGACTTTGAAACATCTCATTCAACGTGTTAAGATATTTTAGGTCACAGTTTTATTGGATTTTCGCTGCGGAGTAAAAATTTCCCGAAGTTTTTTCCCCTCTTTTTCCAGGGCTTCCAGCGGTCGGTAAGCCCCGACGGGCGGTTTGCTCATGGTCACTGCATTCCATTCGACCTCCAGTCGCGAGCTGCGACGAACGGATTGGCTCACGGCTGATTTTAGGGAAACCGCGGCCTTTTCCGGTCGTTTCGCGGCACCATGGGAACCGCTCCCATGCACAAATGAGAAACTCCCATGCACACCTGTGAAAGACTTAAAAACATCAGTGAGCAGTAGAGAAAGGCTTTTGAGAAACTCAGGAAAGCTTTGGAGAGACAGGAAAACGTTTCTGAATGGGAAGGAAAAAGATGCCTCCGGTGGGCAGCGGTAAGCCGCGGCGGGCGGGATGGAGCTGCCGCTCCGAAAGCCACGGACTCGCTCCTGTTAGTCGCTGGAATCTACGAGCGAAAAAATGCATCCAACCGAGGCCGAATGGAACGCAGTGACCATGAGGCAACCGGATGCAACGTCACGTTGCCCGACCGCGAAGCCA
>JAISQK010000174.1 GCA_031274255.1 Planctomycetaceae bacterium
TGGCATTTTTCGATTGGAGACGCCCGGGAAAGGCTGGCGTCGCTCTATCCTAAGTTTGAGATTCTAGAGGCATAAGCTGGACACAATTATGCAAATTATCAACGAGACAGTACACTAGGAACCTACCTGTCCTCGCAGGAAATTTCAACCGGTTCAGAGTTTTGCACCTCTGCACTGAGATGCTCGACCTCTTCCACGATTTGCGTCAACTCCTCGGTGCCGATGACCTCCTTTTCCAGAAGAGTTCCGGCGAGTTTTTCGAGTGCCTTACGGTGTTTCTCTAAAAGTCCTCGTGTTTTCTCCAGCAATGTTTCAAGGATACTGCGGATTTCCTGATCAATCTCCCACGCCGTCTTTTCACTGTGCAAACGTGCTTGGAGCATTCGCTGTTCCGGCAGAAATGTTCCCCGCGGATTTTCCCGGAATGTGATCCGTCCCAGTCTGCTCATGCCGAAGTCCATCACCATACTCCGCGCAATGTCTGTCGCACGTTCCAAATCGTTTTGCGCTCCTGTGGAATATGTACCGAGAATCATTTCCTCCGCCAGGGTTCCGCCGAGCAAAACCTGAATCCGGCACTCCAGTTCCGCCTGAGTCATCAGGTAACGGTCATCTTCAGGCCGCTGAAGGGTGTATCCCAGAGCCGCAATGCCGCGAGGAATAATCGAAATTTTGTGTACCGTATCCGCTTCCGGGAGCAAATACGCCGCCAAAGCATGACCGCTTTCATGAAACGCAACCCGTTTTTTCTCATCTTCCTGAATAGTGTGCCGTTTTTTCTGAAGTCCGGCAGTCACACGCTCCGCCGCTTCGGAAAACTCCTCCATTGTGACACAGTTTTTTCCAACCCGTGCCGCCAATAACGCCGCTTCATTGACCAGTGCCGCAAGATCGGCTCCGGCGAAACCTGATGTGATGGATGCAATCTGTTTGAGATTGATGGATTCATCCAGTTTCACATTCCGTGAATGTACCTTCAGAATGGCCTCACGCCCCAGCAAATCCGGACGATCGACCAGAACCTGACGGTCAAAACGTCCGGGACGCAACAGAGCGGAGTCGAGTGTTTCCGGTCGATTGGTCGCGGCCATGACGATGGCGCCGGTATTGGTTCCGAAACCATCCATCTCGACGAGCAACGCATTGAGCGTCTGGTCCCGTTCTTCGTTGGAACCGAGCGAACCGGAACCGCGTGTCTTTCCGATGGCATCAAGTTCGTCGATGAAAATGATACAGGGCGAACGCCGTTGAGCCTGATCGAACAAATCCCGCACTCTTGCCGCACCGACCCCGACGTAAAGCTCCACGAAATCCGACCCTGAAAGGCTGAAAAACGGCACCCCCGCTTCACCGGCCACCGCTTTGGCCAAAAGTGTTTTTCCCGTGCCCGGAGGTCCGAACAGAAGGACTCCTTTAGGAATGCGTCCTCCGAGAACCTGAAATTTTTCCGGCGTTTTGAGAAAATCCACAATTTCGCGAAGTTCCTCCATCGCCTCGTCCACACCGGCAACATCATTAAAGGTGATGTTGACGTTCTCCAAAGACACCTGACGCCCGCGATTCCGTCCGAACGCCATAGCTCCGGCCCCGCCAAGTTTTCTGAAAATCAGCACAATAAGCGGAATCGCCGCCAGAAAGAGGAGAAACGTGAAGATTGTCGAGCCGTAAAATTCCCAAAAACTGGGATAACTTTGACCTGTCCAGTTGTAAAACCCTGCTTTTTCCAGCCGGTTTTCCAGCTCATTATTGTCATTATTCACACCAAAACGCCCGGAATAGAAATCAACTTTTTCCTCCGGTTTTTTATTTTTCTTCGATACCGGCTTAATCACCTCACGAGTCACGGTTCCGCGAATTTCATACGGCCCGATCACAATGTTTTCGAGATTGGAATACCGAACTATGATCTGTGACTTTCCTTCGCCCTCTTTGACATCAATTTTGGAGGTGATATTTGGCCCCTGATCAATCAAACGGAGAAGTTCACTGTACGGAATCGTACATTGTTTGGGAGTCAATGTCAGATGAGTCAATAAAATTCCCAGAAAAACGATCACCGAAATCGTCCAAAAGGAAAAACCGCCGCGTTTCTGCGGGACGAAAGGAAACGGCTTCCGCGGAGGCTGGTTTTTGTCCGGTAAAGAATCCTTAACTTCTGTGTTGTCATTAGGTTGTGGCGAATCATCTCCCGAGTCAGCGGAAAAAAATAGTCTCATGTTAAAATTTTTGTGTTATCTTTCAAATCATATTGACAATAATCCATCATACAAATATAGTATCAAAATCCATTATAACGTAAATTTCCACAAAACCAAGAAGGAAGTCATCCGAACGGCAAGATCTAAATTACGAACATGTTTTTAGAGCGTTTCAATTATTGACACGAGTTATACTCGAAAGTTGTGTATGAGTTGAAAAAGCAGCGTGGTTATTGGAAAATGGTGAAGTAAAACAAAAAGCATCATTTTTCAAGGAACCCCCGCAATGAAAAAGTTTAACAGAAAGTCGGAAGTCAATCCGGTCGTCGATCAAAAATTGTCAGCAACCGGAAAAGATTTGTTTGAAAATGCAGACA
>JAISQK010000371.1 GCA_031274255.1 Planctomycetaceae bacterium
GATGCACTGGCGAAGTTTGTGCCGGCAATACGATTACGATTCAAGAACAACGGAAACGAAAATCGTATTAACTTCGCTCTATTATATGACAAAAAGGATTACTAAAACTACCTAAATTACGGCGCAACTACTTATAAAAAACCGAAGCACGTGCCAGGCAAACTTGATCCGGAGAAGCAAGCTGCTTTTCTGGACGAATACGAAAAACTCCGTAAAACCAAGGGCAAAAACGATCCTATCGACTTTGCCGACGCCTGTCATCCGCAGCACAACATCATTCCGGGTTACGGTGGGATTCGTCGCGGCACAGACAAGGAACTCAAGTCGAACGGCGGTCACAAACGGGTCAACATCAACGGTGCGGCCGACATCGACACGATGGAGATCACAACGGATTTTACGAAGTCGATCAACGGCGCGTCGTCGTTACGGCTGTTCAAAAAGATCAAAGCGAAGCACCCGAAGGCGGAGAAGATTCATGTGATCGTCGACAACGCGAGCTATTATGTTTCAAAGTGGCTCAAGGAAAAGTTGACCGATTCGAAAATCGTCTTGCATTTTTTGCCGGGCTATTCGCCGAATTTGAATTGGATGGAACGCTTCTTGTGGAAGTTTTTCAAGAAGATTCTCTACAACAAATATTATGAGAAGTACGAAGACTTTTTATCCGCATGCAAAGGCTTCTTCCGATGCCGGACGAAGTAACGTGACGAACTGCGCTCGCTCCTGGCCGAAAACTTTCAGCGTTACACCCTCTGAAAAACGGAATTCCTAACCGGCTCCGGTATACCATCCGGGCGGATTGAATGGACTCTTTGCCGACGCAAGCGTCCGGTTTTATACCGACGAAATCAATAAATTCGTCCTTCGATGCTGGGTCAACCGCATGGACGGCGCGGTGATTCCCTCCCCATAAAAAACGCCAACGTAGCACGTTGGACCGCAGCCGCCGTCCGCTCGCTGCCGTGCGCAAAAAAACAAGAGCATGACGAATCATGCTCTTGTCTGGATGGAATGGAACTGTTCACAACTTAACGTTGTACGGTTTTCCGCGAAACAATCGGATTGGAACGTGCCGTTCCGACGGCGGTATTGTTTGTCTGCGGAGAGCCGGCTGTCCGTACGGAAAGGTTTTCCCTTTCCGAAATCGGAAGCGGCGTCTGTTGATACTGCTGCTGATAAGGTATCTGAGGATAGCTCAGTGCCGGAGCCGGTGTCGGAATGTTTTCCGCCCCTTGCTGTTCGTAAATCACCTCGCCCGATTCCGGGAAGAATGTTTCCCCTTGATAACTTACGTCCTGAGCCTGCGGCTGTCTGGGAATCTGGAACTGCTGCACCGGACCCTGGCTGAAAACCTGAGGACGTGTGAAACCATAGTTGATTTTCTTTCCGGCGTCACGCTGACGGGCGAGCCGTGTGGCGTCAAAGTAGGCTTTGTTCGGCCACGGACCTTCGGAAAGATAAACCCCGTCATATTCGAGCAGCGATCCTTTCAGGTAGTGCAGTTTGGTGATCGACACATTGTAATCCACAATAGATCGGAAATACTGACTCTCCGCTTCCGCAAGCCGCCGCTGGGCGTCAAGCAACTGATCCAGTGTCGTTTTGCCGGCTTCATACGTCGCCGCAGTCGAATCCACTTCCTCCTGTGTCGCAAGACGCCGGTTGAAATGATCCTGGGCGAGGATATAGTTTCTGTCGATATTCCGCTGGGCATCCGAAATGTTGTGCATCATTTCCAACTCCTGTTCCTGGAGCAAGGCTCGGGCACGGGTCAGCGTCATTTCCGCGTTACGCACCCCCGCAAGCTCTTTGCGGTAACCGAACGGTATCGTCAAATTAAGCCCCATATTCCAGTTCGCGTAATCGCCGCTCGTCATGGAAGCATAAGCATTGCTGTTGTGCCGGTTGCTCTGAATGAGGTCGTGCCCCATCCCGTTAAAGCGGTAGTTTGCCTGAAGGTCCAATTGCGGGAGAAGGAAGTTCCGCGAGGCAATCAATTCCAGTTCCCGCTGTTTGACGTCCCATTTCTGCTTGCGGATTTCCGGAGCACGGTTGAGAGATTCCGCTTTAAGCTCTTCCCAGTCGAAGGTGATCCGGGCAATGCTCGGTTCATCAATCGGTTTAATCAGACGTCCGTCCGACGGGGAAATTCCCATCATGTACCGGAGAGCGTTCTCTGTTTTGTAGAGATTGTTCAACGCATCCTCCGTGTAGGCACGGTACTGAATGAACTGCGATTTGGCCTGAGCTTCCGCCTGTCTGGTTCCTTGTGAGTGACCGGCTTCCATCCGGGCATGAACCTTGTTCCAAGTGGCATGAGCGGCATTGCGGCCTGACATCGTCGTCTGAAGATTCCGGTAAGCGTAGTAGAGGTTCCAATAAGCCTCCTCCACATCGTAAACCATCTTGCGCACTCCCATTTCAAAGTCGATGAGCGCCTTGTCCGCTGTGATTCGGGCAATCACCACACCGTTGTAATATCCTGGAATCGCACCGGGACCGGCAATCCGGTTGAACTGCACACCGCGTCCGCGGAGCAAGGCTTGTGTGAAACCGGCTTCGACATAACTCGTCCAGTCCGAAGACCACTGAGTGCTCGCGGAATTGCTCCACTCATAACCGTTGTTCAAACGGGTGTAGAATGTTGTCCCGGTGGCGGCGTATTTTGAAATCGTCGCCTGAAACGTTCCCACATCCGACTGGTTGACTGTCGGACGGCTCAGAGCCGCAAGCGACGAAGGATCTATGTTTTGCGGCTCGTCGTATTTGTTCCAGCCAGCCGAGGCATCCAACTGACCATCGAAGGCGGACAGAGCGGCTTCCACACCGTAACGAGGGTCCGACTCCACAAGTGCCGGGTCGTAAATCGTACCGACTCCATAAGGATTACTCAAAAGAGCCGTCGGATTTCCCTGTGTTCCCCCTGAACTGAAAGCCACTCCGCCAAGATTTCGGAGGACTTTGCCGTTTTCCAATGCAATACGAATCGTTTCCTGTAAAGTCAGGTCCCATGTCCCCTGGGACGGGTTCTGGTTGCTGAGTGTCAACGGAGCCTCCGCACCGGTGACTTCCGGGAGTGATTCAACGTAAGTATCGGGGACTTCCTCACGAAGAGCGTCGCCCACATAGTAAGATCGCGTGTCGCCTGTCCCTGTAAGATAGACAGGCTGCTGCGGACGGCAACCCGCCGCCCAAGTGGTGAACAGCCCTGTCACCAACAAAATCGGAATCCATGTTTTAAATCTCATCAGACATCCATTCCTGTTAATTGTGATAAGCCGGACAAGATACATCCCATTTCTTGACTTGCTTACCGGAGTTCCATTCCTGCATTTTTGCGTTGTTATGAAATGTGTTTGATAAAATTTTCGTTAAAAAACTGGAATTACCAAAACAACGATAACTTTCATAACTTAACAATTGATGCTTCCATCCGCGCCCTAAAGCACGATTTGTACAAACAGTATCGGCGGAAAGTTTGGCAATATTTGGAAAAAAGAAAGAAAAAGATTCGTTTTTAGTGTTAAAATCGATAAAATTTATGTATCTTAACATCACTTTTTGACACGGATTTTCAGATTTTTACAAAAAACCGGATTTATAAAAGAAATCCCTATTGCCGATAAACTTCACTCTTACAGCCTATCTTAACGACAGTTATTTGGATTGTAACAATTTTTCGGCACAAGCGGAATATCAATTTACCGCAACAAAATTCCGACTTCAAACGGATTTTGTTTTTTGAAAGGATTCCATTCCGTCCGGTTGCGATACGCCGGAATTTCGGAATGCAGCGAATATCAGTAAATAGAGAAAATGAGCGGGTTATCTTATTCCTCCGGCGAGGAAAAATTTTTAGGAAATATTTCGCCGGAACCAAAGACAATGAAACGGAGTGGAACAATTAAAGCGTCCCCGAAAGAAATATTGTTCCCGCGTCTAGACAATATCCGTTTTAATGTGTATGCTGGAGAGATTGTTGTACTGTCATTAATTTGCATTAATCCATGTTGGAACGCTATATGGGCAAACCGTTTCTCTTTTTCCGTGAATATGGATTCACGATTTTGTTTATTGTCGTTTTCCTTCTCTCTTTCATTTGGATGGGGACGAAGCGGACACTCCAGAGCAACTCCAATAATGTGGAAGACTGGCTTCCGCCGCATGTCAAGGAGACGCAGGACTACAAATGGTTCCAGAAGCATTTCCCGATGGAAAGTTTCGTCGTCATCAGTTGGAAAGACTGTAAAATCGCCGACAAGGAAGGTGCTCCAAACGCGGAAGACATGATTGAAGCGTTTGCCCAAAAACTGGTTCCTTCGCAAACGATCGACAATTTAAGCAACTGGTACAATCCGAAAGAAGTTGTCGCCGAACTTGATGTCTCGGAAGTGAAAGGTCAGGACTCCCAAAGTCCCGCGGTGAAGACACAGGAGGAATCGGTGTCCGTGGAAACGCTTCTTTCTCTGGAAAAGATTGCGGAAAGTGTTCAGACCAAACAAGAAGCAAAGTCTGTTCCAAAGCAGTATTTCAAAACCGTGCTGACCTATCCGCGGATCAAAAAACTGCTCATGGAAAACAGTAACTTGACGGAAGAGGCCATTAAAAACCGGCTGAAAGGGACGATCATCGGCCCTGACGGAACCAGCACGGCACTTATGGCCTACCTCTACGAGCAGCCGAAAGGGAAAGAAGCCGACCGCGTGATCGCCCGTGTTCATGAGCTGGCGAGGGAATTGGGACTCGAACCGCCGCTCGCGGCGGATCATTCCGCATGGTATCAAAAAGCGGGAAACACTTTTGTGGAAATGATTCAGGAGATCATTTACGGACGCAAAATCGACCTTACCGGCGTGATCATCGGCGGTACACCGGTTGACAATGCGGCCATCAGCGGGGAAGCGGAACGGACGCTTTTCCGTCTTGCCGGTTTTTGTGCGGTGATCGGAGTGGTGATCGCTTACCGTTGTTTCCTGAGTTTACGGCTCACCTTTTTTGTGTTCGTGACGGCGATTCTTTCCGCGGGAATTTCATTGGCCATTGTCGCGTTCACCGGTCAACGCTGCGACGCGATCATGTTGAGTATGCCGGCACTGATTTATGTGCTGGCCATGTCCGGCGCCATACACCTGATTAACTACTACCATGACGCCATTCGGGAACACGGTTTGAAAGCGGCGCCGGAACGGGCGATCAAACTGGGATGGTTCCCCTGTATGATTGCGGCACTCACCACCGCGTTCGGGCTGATTTCGCTTTATACGAGCAATCTTCCGCCGATCCGAAAGTTCGGGATTTATTCCGCGGCAGGGGTCGTGATGTCGCTTACCCTGACGTTTTTGTTCCTTCCGGCGCTTCTCTATTTCTATCCTTCGCGGAAATACGCGGAAAAGTTCGGCGGAAAAGGACTCCAGTCCGAGGTTTCCCATTCGATCATTCTCAAAATATGGAAATTCATGGGGTCGAAAATCATCCGGTATCACAACGGGGTTGCCGTCTTCTGTTTGGCGGGAATGGTTTTCTTCTCCGTGGGACTCTTCTACATCAAGCCGGAAGTCAAGATGATGAAGTTTTACTCGTCCGACGCTCCGATCATTCAGAATTACACCTGGCTGGAAAATCAGCTTGGCCCGCTTGTGCCGATGGAAATCGTTCTCCGTTTCGACAACAAACAATGTCCGCTTTCCACGCTTCAGCGGCTTCGGGTTGTGGATTTTATTGCGGAGGAATTGAGAGGAGACGCCGTGACGGAAATCGGCGGAGTGATGTCGGCGGCGACGATGATGCCGATTGACTCTGATCCGGCAACATTCGGGAAAATACGGAATCTTCGCTTTGCTAAAGAGAAAACAGTCAGTTCCGTGCTTGATGCGAACCGTCCGCTTTTCAAGGACTTCATTGCAACAGAACTTCCGCCGGATTCGACGCTGGACAAACTCGGACTTTCGGATCGTGATGTCGCATGGCTGCAGGGAAATGGAGTCACCGGCATTCAAACCTTGCTCGACATTCCTGAGGGAACGGCATTTCATGGAATCAAAGCGGAAGAACTCAAACCGTTTCGTGACGCCGCGCGTCTCTGGCAAAAGGAAAACGGCATTGACCTTTGGCGGATCAATCTGCGGGTCTGGGCACTTGCGCATAAAGATATTGACTATTCCGAACTGATTAAAGTGATTCATGCCGCTGTCACAAACTACCTTAAGCCGGAAGCTCTCAAGGAAATCGCCGATCCGCTTCAGGACGGAATCAACAATCCCAAATTCGCTGATGTGAATCTGACCGGAGTTGATGCGGTTTACACCGGAATGGTGCCGCTGGTTTATCAGACGCAGCATCAGTTGATTCTCGGACTGATCAATAGTCTGATTCTGGCGTTTGTGTCGATCGCGGTGGTCTTTTGTCTGATTCTGAAAAATCCCGTGGCCGGTTTTCTCGCGATGGTGCCGAATGTTTTTCCTGTGGCCGTCGTTTTCGGTTTCATGGGATGGAACCGGACGCTTGTCGATGTCGGAACGATGATGACCGCGAGCGTCGCCCTCGGGGTTGCGGTGGATAACACCATGCACTATCTCACATGGTTCCGCAAGTCGGTCGAACTGGGGCTGAGTCCCAAAGCGGCCGCACTGGAGGCCTATGAGCGTTGCGCCACCGCCATGACGGAATCCACGCTCATCGGAGGACTCGGACTTTCCGCGTTCATGTTCAGTACGTTCACTCCGACCAAAATGTTCGGGATCATGATGCTGGCGATTTTGAGTGTCTCACTCATCGGCGACATGATTTTCCTGCCGGCCATTCTGACCGGTCCGCTGGGACGTTTCTTCCTGAAATCGGCTAAAAAAAAAGCGGGGACGTCCGTTAAAAACAGGACACTTCAACGCGGCAACCGTCAAGTCAATCCGATAGAGAAAGTGCTTTCCGCCAAATCCGACACGAAGCATCTTTCCGGTGTTCCTCGGCCGGAAATGCTCAAAGAGCACGAGTCCAGAATTTCTGATTACGAATGAACTCCTACAAATTGAAACAAGGTATCATGACAAGTGTTTTATTTGACCGGCGGACAGACCGGGGAACGATCACTTCGGAAAATCCGGCGGATATTTGGCCTGATTGGAAAGGCCCGGCGGAAACATGGCTTTTTCTCGCCGCGCATGATGATGATATTGTCACAGGAGCCGGTTTGACGTTTCTCTCCGCGCTGCATAAGGGCGTGAATGTTTACGCCGGAGTGATTTCCAACGGCCGGATGGGATACTGCACCCCGGAACAGCGGGAAACAATTGTCCGGGTTCGTCGCGACGAAACGCTGGAATCCTTCCAATATCTCGGATTGCCGGAAGGTCACTTGTATCAGTTCGATTATGACGACGGCAGTCTGGCGTTGGAGTCGGGACGCCGTTTTGCGGTGAATCCGGATGACACGCGGGCGATTTGCGGGGCCGTCGGAATCCAGAACACGCTGACTTGGTTAATCCGCAAAGTCCGTCCGACGCGGATTTTCGTGATGAACCGTCTGGATTTGCACCCTGACCACCGCATTGTCAACACAGAACTTTCGATCAGCATCTTCCATGCCCAGGGAGACATCTGGCCGGAACTCGGACCGCCGGTTCCGCATTTGCCGCTGCTTTACGAATATCCGACCTACAGCGATTTTGTTTCCCCGCCGGCAATACGGGTTCGTGTTTCCGGCGATTTGGCGGAAAAACGGTTACAGGCGATTGCCTTTTTCAAGAGCCAGCTTCAGATTGAACTCCTCGTGGAAGGGGTGCGTCAAGCAGGGGGAAACGAATATCTCCATGAAATGATTTTCGACATTCTTCCCCCCGGCAAATACGATTCTCTTTTTTAGACCGTGTTGCCGGCAGCGTGGCACGTTGGATCGCAGTAGCCTCCCGGCTGCGCGGTCGGGCAACGTGACGTTGCAGCCGGGAAGCCCCGGCGGGCAGTTGCCTCATAGTCACTGCGTTCCATTCAACATCCGGTGGAAAGATTTTTCCAACCGCTTGCGGTCTGCGGTGAAGCGGCACGCTTCCCAGCAACCAACGGGAGCGGGTCATTGCTTCGGAGCGGCAACTCCATCCGGGACCCAACGCCCTCGCGTTGGCGGAGGCAAAAATCACTCCTCAAATAAGGATTACGGCCCGCCCATTGTTTACAGGAGTGCTCCAATTCCCTTTGATGCACTTCACACCTCTCAAAATGGCCTGGATTGAATGGAAACAACTCATTTCAGAAAAATTTCCCGAAAAAGCGACAATCCCGCTTGACTTTTGGAATTGTCGTGGATAAAATACAGTTATTGGATTGATTTGTGTCAATCTGTTAGATTTTCGTTAAATCTTTTCGAAAAGAATCAAACCATTTTTCCAACTAATTAGGAGAAAAATCATGAAAAAATTCACTTTGTGTCCGAAATGTCAAAATGGGGGGGGGGGGCAGTCTGTACGGCTTCCCGTATCGTAGAAACCAATGCTGCAGATGGAAACGCTGTTGCTGTCGATACGAAAGGTACTGCAAACACTGCTCAAAACTCTCTTGTCCGTTCCGAATCCACTGCCCAATCTGCTTTTACTGTCCGATCCGGTTTTACCCTCGTGGAACTTCTTGTCGTGATTGCAATCATCGGGATTTTGATTGCTCTTCTATTGCCAGCCGTCCAAGCCGCCCGCGAAGCCGCGAGGCGAATGCAGTGCAGCAACAATCTCAAACAACTCGGGCTGGGAATTCACAACTTTCACGACACAAAAAACGGGTTGCCTGCCGGGATGGCGAGTATTCATGCGGCCCCTGCTGCGGGTCAGCATAAGTTCGGTATCCTGATGCAGTTGTGTCCGTACATTGAGCAGCAGGCCATGTACGATGCCTTTGCAAACAAAGCGAATGCCACGGAGTACAGAAATCTTCCCGATGTCGCGGTCAATGTCGTATTGCCCGGATTTGCCTGTCCATCCAATTCCGGAGAAGTTCCCATACCAGCTTACCGATGCGGCAGAGCCAATTATCACGTGGTACTTGGAGACGTGGTTGTTCTAGGCGATGCAAATTTCTGGGAGCATGCCAATCCGGCCTATTGTCCCCGCGGTTTTCTTGATATTAAAGATTCCTTCAAAAAACTGGGAGCGATTACAGACGGACTTTCCAACACGATGGCCATGTCGGAACGGGTTGGTGTTGCGGCAGCCATTTCGCAGTATAGTTCTGCCAATCCAAAGAAAGGAACGGTACTTCTCACTTCATGGACAAACACCGCCAATGCAACAAGGCAGGATTGTATCAATGCCCAAAAAAACACAAGTGCAACGGCCTCTGCAACCAGTACAGGTATCATTTGGTCTAGCGGCGGTGCGGATATAGGTGCTTTGATGACGGTTCTCCCTCCCAATATGGCAAGTTGTCAAGGTTCTGATTGGGGAGAGACATTGATACTCAATACACCGTCAAGCAATCATACCGGCGGCGTGAATGCGCTGTTCGGTGATGGTTCCGTACATTTCGTTTCCGAAACAATCAATTCGCTCACAAACGGTCTCACACCAGCCGTTACCGATTCCACGGTCATTATTAAGAGTGACAAAGAAGGCGGTACATCGTATTGGGGTGTCTGGGGAGCGTTGGGTTCTGCATCGGGCAACGAATCCGCCACCCTACCGTGATTGGTGCAGCAATTCCGTGAACAAAGAGTGAATCAAAGCCGGCAGTCTTTTCCTGAAAATTCCGACCAATCGTGTAAGCGACAGACTTTCGGTGAAAAGATGCCTCGTTATACCACACAATTTTTTAACATACGTTTTTTTAGAGAATACAAAACAAATGAAATAGACGAAACAAACGAAATTTTATCATCAACTCTTTTCGTTTATTTTGTATTTTTCGTCTGGTTCGTATTCTCAAAAAAATGGTGTGGTATAACGAGGCGTCTTTTCACCGAAAATCTGCCG
Source organism: Planctomycetaceae bacterium (assembly GCA_031274255.1). Taxonomy (GTDB): domain Bacteria; phylum Planctomycetota; class Planctomycetia; order Pirellulales; family Thermoguttaceae; genus WRMR01. The sequence continues at coordinate 9,948 of JAISQK010000371.1, forward strand.
CTTACACGATTGGTCAGGATTTTCAGGAAAAGACTGCCCGCCTTGATTCACTCCCTGCTCACGGAATTGCAGCACCAATCACGGTAGGGTGGCGGATTCGTTGCCCGATACAGAACCCAACGCTCCCCAGACACCCCAATACGACGTACCGCCTTCTTTGTCACTCTTAATAATGACCGTGGAATCGGTAACGGCTGGTGTGAGACCGTTTGTGAGCGAATTGATTGTTTCGGAAACGAAATGTACGGAGCCGTCGCCGAACAGCGCATTCACGCCGCCGGTATGATTGCTTGA
>JAISQK010000047.1 GCA_031274255.1 Planctomycetaceae bacterium
AAACTACTATTCCAACCCCCCCGTCACCGCGGCGGAACCGCGAAGGAACCACCCGTTTTTTATTTCAAAACCGCCGGGCAGGTTTGTTTTTTACAGACCGACCTGTTCCGGCGTAACCGTAAGTATTTTTCACAACCCTCGGAATTTGTGGGTTTCCGGTTGTTGTTACTTCATACCCACGATAAAGGATATTGTTATGAAACGTGACTTGGCGTTACTCAAAACATTGCTTCAAAAAGCCTGTAATATACCCAATTACGGAGATTATCTCGAAGTTACAGATGAGGAATTTGGTTTTCCTCCTGAAACTGAAACAATAAAATACCATCTCCTACTCCTTATGGATAGCGGATTTATTGAAGCAAGACTCAATAGGGATGGAGGAGGACTTATCAAGCGTCTGACAAACAAGGGGCATGATTTTTTAGACCTCCTAAACAATGAAACAATATGGCAAAAAATCAAAAATAAATTTGCAAAAACTCCGGACATGGCACTCTCCGCTATTTACGATGTTGGGATTGGGGTTGGTATTGCGACAATCACCGAATTTATTGCGAGACATTCTTAGCAATGAATTTCAAAACAACTACCAGCCAAAACAACCATTACAACAAATTTTACGGCAGCCGTTAAAATCAAAACGCCAATCAAGTATTTGACGTAAGGCACAAAATCCGGCGGGCAAGCAAATAAACGCAGACTTGCCCACAAAACAGCCGGAAAAATAATCAAATTGATTAAACGATAAAATGAATTACCGGTTTTCGTTTTGTCCTGGACAATTACAACTTCCTGCATTTTTCAATCTTTCTCTGAAGACACGCGGAAACGCCAACAGAATGAGGGTGTAAAATAACCCTGTTTCCGGCACGGACGCCGGTTTCTGTCTTTGATTGCTTTTTTGCGTGTCCCGAAAACTGTTTGACGGTTCCCCTGACCACTTCGCGAGAGTTTACCGGACACGGAAAAATCTGTCAACCCCTCTTCGGGGTGCGAAAAAGAAAAAAGAGGGAGCAGTTCAAACAAGCCGGTTGCAATCAAAGATTCGGGCAGACGCCCGTTTCAGAATTTTTTTGGCCCCCGGCTGCCTCACGACAGCCGGCTACTCCCCCGAAAATCGACCGTTTCCGGCCAATGTCCGGGAGACGATTCAGGAGATATTGTATCCTTATCGTCTCACTCTGCAATAGGTTACGTCAAATTTTCCTCGAATTTTTCCGTGACACTTTAACAGGACACCGGACTATTCGTCCGGTGTCACCCACTACCCCCTAGGGGATTCGAACCCCTGTTCCCGGACTGAGAATCCGGTGTCCTAGGCCGACTAGACGAAGGGGGCAATAGAACATTTCGTCCATTATTATAGACAATATGACATTGTCAAGTGACGGCAAATGAGAAAATTTGCAAAGTTCAAAAAGTATTAAAGATAATAAGGATGCGTGTTTGCTGGAATGATTGAACTTTTCAGCGGTCACAATAATAATTTTCCGACTTGTCATTCGAAGTCTGAGACTGGTCACGGACAAAATTTGAAAAAATGTCATTTTACAGCCTTCGTTGCTGTTGACGGATTGGAGTTTTTCCGATATGATACATGTAAGAGCAACAAAAATCCTGTTTTTGTCATTTTCAATAAGCAACTGTCCGCGTGAGCGAAAAAGGTTAAGTTCCCGATTTGTAATGACTCCCAAGTGGGCTACTTTCAAAACATGAAGTTTTGGATATAATCCATACTTCCCAGTTGTATTTGTCGTCTTGTTGTATTTTGTATACGATAGGCAGGTGATTCATTTTTTGCAAGTAGCGTATTTTGTAGAAGTTAGAGTATACCTGACGAGACGATAGATTGCCGGGGTAGGGGGAGATTGTCTCCTGTTGATTGCGGTATAGTTTTTAGTTGAAGGAAAAATCATGGCGGTTCCAAAAAGAAAGCACAGTAACGCACGCACCGGCACCCGTCGTTCGCACGACCATAAAGAGGCAAAGCAGTTGACTTCATGTCCGGGATGTAGTCAGAAGATACCGACGCATGTCGTTTGTCCGAATTGCGGTCACTACATGGGGCGTCAGATTGTTAAAAATAAAGAGGAGTAATGCTGTAGTTATTTTTTCGAGTTATTTTCTCACGTCGGGTTGTAAGTATGGATAAAATAGCAGTTTTATTCCCAGGTCAGGGTGCGCAAACTGTTGGGATGGGAATGGGGATTGCGAGTAAGTATCCCAAAATTCGCCGCCTCTATGAGGTTGCAGACGCTATTCTCGGTTATTCATTGTCAAAAATTTGTTTTGAAGGTCCGGCGGAGGAACTTGATTCGACTGTTTACAGTCAACCAGCGATTTTTGTAACAAGTTTGGCGGCATTGGAAGTGCTTCGGATTGAGTCTCCCGAGGTATTGCTTTCCGTTGAAGCGACTGCGGGATTAAGTCTTGGCGAGTACACCGCTTTGGTTTTTGCTGAAGCGATTAGTTTTGAGGATGGTTTGCAGCTTGTCCAGAAACGGGGTGAAGCGATGCAGGAAGCTTCTGATGCGACACCCAGCGGGATGGTCAGTATTCTCGGACTGGAGATCTCGCAAGTGGAGTCTCTTTGTGACGTAGCGAGACAGGACGGAATATTACAGGTGGCCAATATGTTGTGTCCGGGGAATATCGTTGTGTCCGGGACAAACGCCGCTTGTGAGCGTGCGGCCGAAATGGCGGTGGCGGCGGGAGCGATGAAAGCAGTACCGCTTGCGGTCGCGGGAGCATTTCATACGCCAATCATGAAGCCGGCGGATCAGAAACTTGCGGATGTGCTTGCTTCGGTTTCGATAAACAGGCCCAAAATTCCGGTCGTCAGCAATGTTGACGCATTACCGCACGAAAACCCTGAAGAAATCAAAGAAATACTTGTCCGGCAGATTTTGCAGCCGGTCCTTTGGGAAAACTCAATGCGGTCACTGCTTGATCAAGGGTTTGGCACGTTTTACGAAGTCGGACCGGGACGTGTTTTACGGGGACTTTTGAAACGGATAGACCGGAAAGCCGCATGTTATAATGTGGAAATAATGTAAAATAGCTGATTTAGGGAGATTATGGGAAAATATCTCAGTGTTGATTTGAAAGATCAGGTGGCTGTCGTGACTGGTGCGACACGTGGAATCGGTCGAGCGATTGCGGAAGGTCTGGCGGTGAACGGTGCAAAGGTGGCCTGTATCGGAACCAACGCGGAAAAATTGCAGCAGACCGTTGAAGAAATTGGTGCGACAGGTGTCGAAGTTACGGCTCATTTGTGTAATGTGGCTTTGTCGGAGAATGTTGTCAAAACGGCGGAGGAAATTATCGCCCGTTACAAAACGGTTGGTATTCTCGTCAACAATGCCGGAATCACCCGTGACAAACTTTTGCGAGGACTCACGGATTCCGACTGGGATGACGTGATCGCGGTCAACCTTCGCGGTACATTTTTGATGACCCGCGCGTTTTGTGAGACGATGCGGAGAGCCAAAAAAGGTCGAATCATCAACATTTCGAGTGTCAGCGGACTTCAAGGAAATCGCGGTCAGTCGAATTATTGTGCCTCCAAAGCGGGAATTATCGCCTTCACGCGGACTGTGGCTTTGGAACTCGCAAACCGAAACATCACAGTCAATGCGGTTGCGCCGGGATTCATCGACACCGACATGACTGTGGGACTCTCGGAAATTGTCAAACAGGTGGCAAAAGACAGCACGCCGCTCGCCAGATTCGGACAGCCGGAAGATATTGCCAATGCGGTACTTTATCTGGCAAGTGATTGGGCCTCGTTCATCACGGGACAAGTCCTTCCTGTTGACGGCGGAATGACTGTTTGAAAATTAAAACCGGTTTGATCTGTTTTTCTTTTAATGACTACTAATAATTAAGGAGTAATATTTATGGCTTCCTCAACAGCGGAAAAAGTGATTGACATTATCGCGGAACAACTTGGCGTCGACAAGGCTCAGATTAATGAAGAGACCAGTATCGCCAATGACCTCGGGGCGGATTCCCTCGATACTGCCGAACTGATGATTGCCTTTGAAGAGGCGTTCGAGATCAACATTACCGAAGACCCCAGCGAAAAAATCGAAACTGTCGGTCAGGTGATTAAGTATATCGAATCCAAACTTGCGAGCGATGGCGGGAATGCCGAAGGTTGAATCCCCGATGAAGGCATTTTTTCAGAGGATTGATGCGGTTAAGGGTAATGTGTTCGTTTACTGGAGCTTTCCGCAGTTTTCTCTCTCTTAACAGCCAACACCAACAGCCCTACTATCAAGTGTGAGCCAATAATATGAAATCCCGTGTTGTCATCACTGGATTGGGGCTTGTGACCCCACTGGGATCGAATCCGGATTCTGTCTGGAATGATCTCTGCCAGGGAAAAAGCGGCATCACCTTTTCGGCGGATGAACAGCATTCGGCCTTTCGGTCCCGGATTTCCGGTCGGTGTACAGAATTTAATCCTGAAAAATATCTGCCGCATAAAGATGTGAAAAAGTATGACCCTTTCGCCCAGTTTGCATTAGGGGCGGCGGTTGATGCGGTGGAACAGTCCGGTTTGGATTTTTCCAAGGAAGATCCGTTTCGGTGTGCGTCAATTATTGGTTCCGGGGTCGGCGGATTGAATGAGTTGGAGATGAATTTCGGGAAACTCTTCGAGAAGGGGCCGTCCCGAGTTTCACCGTTCACGATTCCCAAACTGATGCTTAACGCTGCAAGTGCTTATGTATCAATAAAATATGGTCTTTTAGGACCGTCCTACGGTGTGGCGACCGCTTGCGCAAGTGCTTCAAACGCCATTGCAGATGCCGCCCGGTATATCCGTGACGGTGAGTTGGATGTTGTGGTCGCAGGCGGTTCGGAAGCGGTGGTCACGCGGCTTGGTATTGCGGGGTTTTGTGCGATGCATGCTTTGTCGGAACGGAATGACGAGCCGCAACGTGCCAGCCGTCCTTTCGATAAAGACCGTGACGGTTTTGTACTCTCGGAAGGTTGCGGTATGATTGTACTGGAAAGTCTGGAACACGCCAAGTCGCGTAGTGCCAATATATTAGGTGAATTCCTCGGTTACGGATTGACCTCTGACGGTATCCATATCACGCAGCCCGACGAAGTGGGAAAAGGAGCTGCCCGGGCTATGCAAAACGCTATTTGCAATGCCGGGTTGAATCTTGAACAAATCGGTTACATTAATGCTCATGGAACCAGTACGACATTGGGAGATATTGCGGAGACCAATGCCGTCAAACAGTTGTTTGGTGACTTGGCGTACAAAATTCCGATTTCGAGTACGAAAAGCCAAATCGGTCATCTTCTTGGCGGAAGCGGCGGGGTGGAATTGATTTTCAGCCTGTATGCAATTCGTAACGGAGTGATTCCGCCGACAATCAACCTTGAAACCCCCGATCCGCTTTGCGACTTGGACTACACACCGCTTCAAGCTCGCGAGGCAAAATTCGATTATGCCGTTTCCAACAGTTTTGGTTTTGGCGGTCACAACGCGTCTCTGGTCATTGGACGTTACGACGGTACTTGATTTTGGAAACTCGAAAATTCCTTATTGACGTGCGATTTCGTACTGAATTTTCTGCAGACCGGCGGCACGGCAAGCGTCATACGCATCAATCACATGTTCCCATGGCACATTGGCGTCGCTTGCGATGATGATGGGGAGATCGTTTTTTGCTTGGGCTATTCGAAGGAGCAGGTTGCGAAGTGCGTCCGTCGAGTTACAATTTTGTCCTTCGACTTGCCAATGAGGTTTCCGATTTTGGTACACAATACCAATACGGGCGAATTTCAGGTCAAGAAACTCCAATTCCGGAGGAATCTCGCTCTGAGTAATACCGGAAAATGAAAAACGAGTCGGCAGAAGTTCCTCAATAGCGTTCAGATTGGCGGTACACACGAAAAAAATCAACAACAGAAAAATCACATCAATCATAGACGTCATATTCAACAGCAACGGTTGCGACCGTTTGATTTTTCGCTTGATTTTATTGTGCCGCACCGGACATCCTGTCCATTTTTTCTATTTCACTCGAAAACCGACTAAATTTCAAATAAACACGACGATTTTCGGCGAGAGACCCAAACACATGAAAGGTACCGTTTATGGCTGCTGAATCTCTCCCCTGACCAGGTTCACAGCCTCCCATTGCCGGGGTCCCTCGCCCAAAACCGTATACTGGCTATACTAACACACTTTCGTCTTGATGTCAACAGGGGATTTTGTCCAACTCCGTTTGTTTTTCAAGTGACGCACATGTTTTTACTGGAACACCAAAAATCGCAGACCATCATGAATTTGCTCCGTCAGAGCGGGGCAACCGATGTTCTTTTTGTCGGCGGTTGTGTCCGGGATGTTCTTCTTGGCGTTTCAAAAATCATTGACATCGATATTGAAGTCTATGGGCTGGATTACGACAAAATTGTGGAAATTTTGTCTCCCCATTTTCGCGTCGGACTGGTTGGCAAGAGTTTTGGGACGGTGAAAGTCGGTCATGGAATTGATATTAGTATTCCGAGACGAGAATCAAAATCAGGTGTGGGGCATAAAGGGTTCCAAATTTATACTGACCCGATGCTGACATTCCGTGAGGCGGCGTTGCGGCGTGATTTTACAGTCAATGCCATCGGAATGCGGCAGGATGGAACATTGGTTGACCCTTATGACGGTGCTGGTGATATTTGCCGCAAAATTCTTCGAGCCACCAGTAATGCATTCAGCGAAGACCCGCTTCGTGTTCTCCGGGCGATGCAGTTTGCTGCCCGATTCGATTTTGTTGTTGAAGAGCGGACGGTTCGGTTGTGTAGAACATTGAAATCAGAGTTTCCGACACTTTCAAAGGAAAGGGTTTGGGGGGAATGGTATAAATGGGGGGCAAAATCACAAATTCCTTCGCGCGGATTGGAATGTTTGAAAGCGACAGAATGGATTGACTGTTTTCCGCAAATTGCTCATCTTATCGGAGTGCCGCAGCATCCGGCCTACCATCAGGAAGGAGATGTGTTTGAACATACCAAAATGACGGTGGATGCGGCGGCAGAACTTGCCAAAAGGGAATGTTTACCGGAAAATCAGCGGCTCATTCTGCTTTTTGCCGCACTGCTTCATGATATTGGCAAGCCGCAAACTCTTATGCAACATGAAGAGGGGCATTGGACATCTCCAGGGCATCCGGCGGCAGGTGTGAAACCGGCAAAGGAATTTTTGGAGTCCATGCTCGCTCCTCATTGGGTGATTGCTCAGGTTTTGCCGTTGATTACTGAGCATCAAACAAGATTACAGGGGGATACAATTGATGTAACCCGATCCGCAACAAGACGTTTGGCTTTTCGGCTGGCTCCGGCGACGATCCGAATGTGGGGACTGCTCTGTGAAAGTGATGCTGCCGGTTGTATTTCTGAACGAAAACACCCCCCTCTCAATCCGCGGCTGGAAATGGCAAAGCAACTTGGTGTTTTGGATGGCCCTCCAAAACCAATCATTCAGGGGCGTCACTTAATGGAAAAAGGGATGGAGCCGGGACCGGAAATGGGAATTTTTCTGCGCAAAATTTTTGAGGCTCAACTCGATGGGGCATTCATCGACATCGAATCGGGTTTGAAGTGGCTCGAATCGGAATTTCAACTATAATTTGCCCGTAACGTCTGTATAATCCGCCCCATCGGGAATCGTTTTCCGCCAGTCAAGGGCAAGCATAACAACATTGATTCCTGAACCGATTCCTAAAAGAGCGATTTTGTCGCCGGATGGAACAAAACCGGTTTGCAGGCCAATAGCCGCTGCTGTTGGAAGAGCGACCGAACCGGTATTTCCGAGAAGCGGAAATGTTGCAAAATTGATTTTTGTATCAAGCTCTAAAGTTTCAAACAAAAGCTGTTGATGCTTTTTTCCGACCTGATGACAAAATGTCCGATTAATGTCCTCTTTTCTCCATCCCATTTCCGGAAGAAAATCGTCGAACGTCACTTTTGCTGTCGCAACACCTTCCATCATAAGTTTTTCTGAGTCGGTATTCATAAGCGGCGACATTGCATCTCCGCCGGACTGGTCGGAGTCACTCTGACAAAGGCGGCAATGGGCGGTGTTCGCACAAACCATCCCGCCGAGAAGACGGTTCCCCGTCGTTGAAAGTGTCTCATTCGTCAGAAGAATCGCCGCACTCCCGGAACCAATGGTCAATGACGCAAACGCCGGCTTCACATTTTTTCGCGTAAGTCCATTGTTGGTATTGAGATATGAAACCGTCGCTTCCATCAGAGAGCGGCTGCTTTCCGTGCCAGCCACAATTCCCGCCTCGATTTGTCCAAGTTCAATCATGTTGGCAATCTGGAGGGATCCGGTAAGAAGGCCAAGACAGGCATTTGAAACATCGAAAACCGTACATTTCAACGGCAGAGCATTTGCCTGATGAACACGGCAGGCCGTTGCAGGTTCCAAAAAATCGCGGCAGACAGAACCGTGAATGAAACATCCGATTTTTGTACGATCAAAATCGGTCATTTCGAGTAATTTTTGTACCGTTTTGATGCTCTGATCACCGGGCAATTCCCCTGCCGGCCAAAGGCGCCGCTCCTTGATTCCTGTCATGAGTTCCAAACGTCCCGGCGGAAGTTTTAAACGTGCGTAAAGCGGCTCCAGACGCTGTTCCAGTTCGTCCGTCTGTACAATTTCTTCCGGCAAGACCGTGCTGATTGCTTCTATAAAGACCCGTTCGTATTTCATTGATACTTTCTTGCAGAAAAGTGAGAGCCTTTGTCTGTTTTGCTTGATTTATCTGTATTCACAGATTGCTCCGGATTTTTGGCCGATGAGATGACCGCTTTCGCCGAAAAGAAGGAAATACTGCATGGATATTTCCAGGCTTTTCCTTCAATGGCCTTAATTCCTGCGACAATCGGGAATACCACCCAACAAATCGCAAGAACGAAGATCAAAACGAAGCCAATCCCAAAAAAGATCAAACATCCCGCCACGGCAATGTAAATCAGACTGCTTAACAGCCAATCAAAAATCAAACGTCCTTGAATATCCACCTGTTCACTTGTTTCTTTGCCGAACGCCCATATCACAATGGGAATCACCAATCCAATCATTGGAAGAGCCGTACATCCCAATAACAGTGAAAAGTGCATGACCGCACAATAATGATTTTCCTGCATTCCCAAAAGCGGCGTAGATTGGGCATTCCAGGAAAAAGCGGAAGACACATTTTCCGCCGAAGAGAGGATTTTCTCCTTTTCACGCTGAAATTCCTCTTCCGTGAGAACACCGCTCTCGCGGAGGTGAGAGATTTTTTCCAGATCATCGTACTTCATCACAACATCTCCCTTTTGAAAAGTGCGGACGGCAACAACAATCTATTTTACCATAATTCCGCCCATAGCAACAAGACCCCATGCTGAATTTGTTTTACGGACAAAAGTGCTGAACAGTCGGGAGGTTATGATACAGAGACACACACGGTCACCGTATGATATTTTCTTTAGACACTGAAATTTGAAAATCTTTCCAGTTTTTAAAATGGTCCACATATTGGGACTTGTAATCCGGCACTGTTCTGGAAAGATATTTCTCGAAAGAGTCCACCGACTTTCCCGAGCCGACCGTCGCGAGATACCCCGCCAAAAGCTGGTGCGTTTTGCTCGAACGGTGAATCAAAAAATGAACCCAAGCCCAAGATTCCTGATATTCTTTAATGCCAAAAGCGAAAATTTCCTGAATATTTTCCAATCGTTTGATTGACGGAGCCGTTTTCACGAATATGAAATTGTTCATCGCTTTCTTGATGTACGGTTTTTCATTGGCTCGTTTTTCCGGACTTAATTCAAAATACTCGGCCAACCCCTCGTCAAGCCAAAGCGGAATGTCCGAATAACAGGCATGTAGGAGAGCATGCGTCATTTCATGACGGATGTCGTCGTCGATCTCTTTTGTCAACTGCATAATCACGATGCCGGACATCCCTTTTTGTTTGATGAAAAGAGCACGCCGGTCACAAGGAGCTGTAGGAAACTCATTCTTCAGGAAATTCAGATAAGACGCTTCACTTTCAAAAAGAAATATTTCAATCAATTCATTTCTCCTCGGAAGCGCCAGAAAATTTTTCAAATCCCTCTCAAGTCTTTCTATCTCTCCCAAAATACTGTCCACGCCGTTAAGGGAGAAATTTGCGCAAATATGAAACCCCTCAGCATTTCTCTGATCGACAAAATAACGAGAGAAAAGGGTGTCATTTTGAGGTTTGGGAGTGGATTCTCCCCCTTTCACCGCCGTTTTCTTCAGACTTGGCGGCAACTCACTGACGGCAGGTTCGATATCAACCGGTGTATCACTCCATTGAGCCGCAACAAAAGCCGTGTTTCCGGCGCATAAAACCAAGCACATCCCCAAATAAAAATATTGCAGTGCCACTTTAAATTTAATACAGAAAAATTTCATCGGATTTCACCTGCGCTCCCTACAAACCATCAAATTCTCAATACCGGTTACGATAAATAACGAAACCTTCATTCGTATCGGATGTTGTGAGAAAAAATATCTATCTCTTTTCATATAACACGAACAAAACCCCTAAACTGTCTAATTTTTATGAATGGTCTTCACAAGAAAATAACCGATCACCCCCAAGCAGGCATTTGCCGTCCACACGATAGGCGGCGGTAAAATCCCCTCTTTTGCGTAATTTGTCCCAGCCATCAATAGAGGATAATAAATAATTAAAATAGGCAAAAAGCAAGCAAAAAAACTGGCAAAAATATCCGATTTTTGCATCTTGACTGCGAGCGGTGCCCCTACCCAAATGAAAAAGAAACAACTGAATCCCGCGGCCCAGCGGCGGTCCGGTTCCGCACGGAGACGGTCCAAACGTCCGTACAGATCGTCAAGTCCTTTTGCTTGTTTATCCCAACCTTCTTCTTTTAACAGCGACCAATCTCCGGAAAGATAAGCCGCCGAAGAAACCATCGCAAGGTAATTCTTGCTGATTTTGATTTTGTTTTCTGTTTTAACGATTTGATCGGAAATCGCACGGAGCGGTAACTTCGATGGACTCATTTCGTCGTAGTTTGTTGTCTCCATTTGAGGCAAAGGGCAATGGTATCGATACTCCCCCTCAAGATAACCTCCTACATTTCCATCCTCTGAAAGGGATTGCGGCCTCACAAGTACGACTTCCAGTTCTCCTTTTTGATAATCAACATGAATTTCAGCCTGATCCGCTCTGACCTTTAACGGAGGGTCTTTCATCACAATGACCGGAGACATCAGCCTTTTATTTTCCACCCGGCTGACGGAAATGGAGACTCCTTTATCACCATCAATGGAAAACTTCCCTTCTTTTTGGAGGATTGTGTAAATGGTATCCTCTGTGGAAGAAAGGATAATCTGTGCCATTCCAATATACCCTTGCGAGACGGCAAAGTCGTTCACCCATGTACACAAAAGACTTATAAGAATTGCTAACGACCAGACCGGCCAAAGAATCCTCCAAGGCGCAATTCCGAGGGCTTTGACGGCGATGATTTCGTTGGCTCCCGCCATTCGTGAAAAGCTTGTCGTCGTCGCCAACAGCAGTGTCATCGGAAGAGAATAACGGAGTTGCGCAATGGTAATATAAGGAATCAACTGAACCGCGTAAATGAACGGAATCCCCCTGCTGATCACCTCCTGAACAGTCAACATAATGGTGAACAGAATACTAAGGAAAAGGAGAACAGCAAAAAAAACTTTTAATAATTCCAGAACAATATATCGGAGAAACAGTGGCATGAATCAAAACGTGTAAAAAAACCGATGTTGACGACGAAAACTCTTCTTCAAAACGGTATAGTCTCTCTATTTTCTCTTTTCATGTCAAGAGCAATTTTAATATTTTGTCTGAGTCTGCTGACTGGCAAGGATAATATGCGAGTTCTGCGCGTTTTGAGATGTCAAATTCCGCTGCTTCGCCTGTTCCTGGAGCTTTGCCTGGTAGAGTCTTTGCTGCTGGAGAACGGAATTTCCCTTCAACGGCACAGGATTGACTTGCGGCATTAATGCGGGAGGATACACAGGATACGGAGAATATCCAGGCGGCATAACCATTGGAGGAACCATCGCCTGATAGTTCGGTGCCATTCCCATTGACCGCTGAAAAACCGGATGCGACGGTACCGGACTGAATCGCGGATACGGCATGTTCGCCTGCGTCTCTTCCGCGGAGGGTTCTTTTGATGTCCCGTTTTTCCCCTGTTGACCTGTATTATCCAAAGTTGCGTCAGATTGAGACAACTGGTAAGGCTGTGCTTGTCCGGGAGAATATCCTGTCGGCGAATACGCTATCGGAGGATACCCCGGCGCGGCATAACCGGACATCGAAAGTCCCGGAATAACCTGATTCGCTGCCGGATTGATCAGCATCCCATTCGGTGACATCGGAATCTGCCTCACCGTACCATCCGTTGCCACGACAGCCATCATTCCGTTACCGGTCGGTGTGATGGAGAGAACATTCCCATTTCCCGGAGACAACACGGCATATCCGTTTTCTCTGATCGTTCCGCTTGAATTCACGGCCGCATTTCTCTTGTTGTTTCCGTTGTCCGAATGACTGTTATTGCCATTATTACCGCCGTTATTCCCTTCAAGAGGCGGAACATTTCCCATATTGCCGTTACTGTTTCCTATTCCATTTATTCCTCCGGCATTACCGGTTTCAGGGGGAATCATGGCGGTATTCGGGACGAAAACGCCATTAGGCAAAACGATTCCATTCTGCACAACCATTGAACCTTCCGGAAGATTCGCCATGGAAAACCCCTCTCCCTGCATTGGATTACCATAGTTGTAGTAAGGGGCAATTCCCTGATGAAACATATAACACTGGGAACAGTTTTGTGAAGGATTTCCATGTTCACACTTGATTCGATTAAGAAGTTTGCCCCCTTTTTTCTCTGAATCCCCCTCTTTCTCCTTTTTGAGGAAACTGAAACAGCTTTTACTCTCATTTTCTGAGTCCGCATCGGCGGGGCAACCGACCCAAGGTGTCCGATTGATTTCAAAAGCCCAGTCACCGCGGAACAAAACCCCGCGTTTCTTACAAAGTGATGTCGTACAGCCTGTCACGGCAAATATCACCGTTGAAATCATTATCGATTTTAGACACAATTTCCAAAACACGATTTGCCTCATCATATAGAAAAGAATATTTTGAAATCATTTTCCTGAAAAGCTCAGTTTTTGAGTCACCATCCTATTAATCGGCTGAGATATGCCGTTAAAATTAGTATAAAAGGTAAGCTTTATGATATTTTCTTAGTATCTTTAACAGGAATTATTATCTTATTTTATCTATCTTGAATTATTGTTTTTTTGTACAAAAGGGGTTCAAAAATGTCAATGAAGAGATTATAATAGATCTATTCAAAATGTTTTTGGAATCGTAATGAATTTTGTCCGATTTGAATTTCCTACTTGTGAGGTCAATGATGCTTTCTATTGTTATTCCGGTTTACAATGAAGAAGAAAGTCTGACGCAGCTTCATCGTGAAATTGATGATGTCGCGAAAAATCAGCAGATTGAAATAGAAATCATTTTTATTGACGACGGGTCGCGCGACTGTTCCTGGGAAATCATTGAACGGCTCGCCAAGAATGATGCGCGGATTCAGGCGATCCGGTTCCGCCGCAACTTCGGGAAAGCCGCCGCTCTGAACGCCGGGTTTGCCGCTGCCAACGGAGAGATTGTTCTGACAATGGATGCCGATCTTCAGGACGATCCCCGCGAAATTCCTGAGTTTCTCAAAATGATGGAAACAAGTCTTGATGTGGTCAGCGGCTGGAAAAAAGTTCGTCACGACCCCTGGCATAAAGTGATTCCGTCACGATTTTTCAACGGCATGGTCAGTTGGCTTACCGGTGTAAAACTTCACGACCATAATTGCGGCATGAAAATCTATCGGCGGCAAATCTTCGACGAAGTCACCCTTTACGGGGAACTCCATCGTTTCGTGCCGGTGTTGGCCGCGTCGCGGGGTTACAAAGTCGGTGAAAAGGTCATCGCTCATCGTGCAAGGTCGTTCGGTCAATCCAAATACGGCTTCACCCGGTTCGTTAAAGGCTTCCTTGACCTCCTCACGGTCAAATTTATCACAGGTTACGGTCAGCGTCCGCAGCATTTGCTCGGAACATTCGGACTCTGTTCCTTTGCGATAGGCGGTCTTGTTCTTGCTTATCTGGCGGTTCGCTGGGGATATTCCCATCTTTTGTATGAACTGGAATACATCAAGGATTACGCGGAAGTCTTCAAACTTGCCGACAGACCGGCGGTGTTGTACTCCGTGGCGTTTCTGCTTCTGGGCGGACAACTTGTTTCCATGGGGATCATCGCGGAACTTTTCATCGCCTATCACAACCGCCGCGGGGCCGACTACTCCATTGCAAACCGGATCGTTTCCAGGCTTAATCCGCCGTCAAATGAGACGGATTCTCCCCGATCCGCCGAGCGTTCCTCAACGGATTGAGGACGGACGGATGGTACGGCGAAAACGGCATAAAACAAACGAAGTACCCATCAGCCGCAGAAGCCGCCGACGGATACTTTTCAACAAGAGTTTTCCAGCCCACTGGATATTTATGACTCAAGCCGGTTGAAATTTCGCTCCCGTCACACGGCAGCAGTCTGACGAGGCTGCGGTTTTGAGGAAAACGGAGCGAATATTTGTCCCATTACGGGTCTATTTGCTGATTTTCAGCGGCGGTGTGCTTCGTTTCGATTCACGGATCGTTTTGTAAATCGTCTGATACTCTTCAATCCGCTTTTTCTGACTTGCGTCTTCCAACAGATTCACCTCTTCTTTGGGATCGTCTTTCAGGTTGACAAAAAATTCCGGTTGATCCGTCAAACTCAGAAACAGCTTCCGACGGTCTTTGAGAATCGCGTGAGCGATGCCGTCAATGCTGTCGCCCCCTTCCTTTTTGGCCTGATTGGAACGAAAGGTTCTGTACGCATTTTGCGGATTCGGACGGTTACGGAATTGTTCCGGCACACGTCCCGAAAGAGGGAACTGTATATCGGAACCGGGACTTGATTGCACGAGGAGACTTTCGCGGATCGGTTTGTCTTCACTTTGTTTGCCGAGCAGCACAGGAAGGAAACTGACGCTGTCCAAGGCCTGATCTTCCCCCGGTTCCGTCCCGGCGATGTCGGCAAATGTTGCGGCAAGATCATGCGTACCGACCACTTGATGCGTCACCGTTCCCGGCTTGATTTTCGAGCCTTGCGCAGTGTCGTCGCCCCAGTGAACGATGAACGGAACACGTGTGCCGCCTTCCCAGATTGTCGATTTGTTACCGCGTAACCCGCCGACGGCGTCATGCCCGAACTTCTCACGCTCCGCCGGAATACCGCCGTTGTCGCTGGTGATGATGATCACGGTATTCGAGTAAAGATGACGTTTCCTGAGTTCTTTGACAAGATGTCCAACAATCACATCCACTTCGAGAACCATGTCGGTGTGTGCCGTCATTTTTGTTTCCCCGGCAACCTTTCGCCCGAATAATTCTTCCGGCGGTGTGTACGGTCCGTGAGCCCCGTCGGTGTTGAAGTGAATCAGAAACGGCTTATCCGTCCCGTCTTTTTTGTTTTGCTCAAGATGATTGTCGATGAAGGCAATCACTTTTTCCGTAAGAATGCGTCCTGTTTGCGAGCTGTCCCAATCAGGAACACCGGGACCATCGGCATTGACTTGTCCGCCGTTGACTTTTCCCGCCTTGAGCGTTGTAATCTTGGCCGAGTCGCCGACCAGCACGTTGTTTTCATAAAACGCATACGGAAAACTCTGGTGACCGCGCGGAATGATATAGGAATAGTCGAATCCCCATTGAATCGGGCCTTCGGCAAGTTTTGACGAAAAGTCCGGTTCGTCCGGACTGTTCATCCGTTCGTAGACAAGGCCGAGATTGGCTTTGCCGAAAATTGCCGTCCGATACCCCGCTTGCTGCAGGAAGTGGCCGAATGTTTTCTGTCCCGGCAGAAATTGGGTGTCGGTGTGCCAGTTCCAGTCTCCGCCCGGAAAACGTCCCCGCCAGGGATAGTTGCCGGTAAGGAGTGCATAACGTGTCGGAGCGCACAACGCCGCCGGTGTGTGCACATCGGTGAAGCGGATTCCGGTTTCGGCAAGACGGTCGATTTCCGGTGAGTGAATTTTACTCGCAGAATTGTAACTCGTGAAATCTCCCCAACCGACATCATCGGCGTGTACCAGAAGGATATTCGGACGAGTCTCTTTTTTTGCGGATTTCTCTTCCGCGTGAACCGTAAGGGATGTGTGATACGACACAGCCAATACGATCACAACCAACATCAGTTTCTTCATGTTCTTCTCCTGAAAAGGGTTAATGGTTTGTCATCGACGATATTCGATAGGCATTTTAGTTCATGCAAATAGAATGCCAAACCATTTTTATGAAGAAAAAACCGACCAGGCCGTGAATAAACACGGCGAGACCAGCAAATGAGAAACCTTTCCATAATATATCACAGCTCACAAGCCAACGGCCGCTGTCCCGCCGTGACAATAAAACGTAATTGACCGCAGCCGGAGGCGGTCACCGCGACCGGCCGCAGCAAGGAAGAATCATCAAAGAAGTTCATCGAAAAGAGACTCCCAAAGATCTTCGTCACGGGAACCGCTGGCAGTGAGAGCAAAATCCTTATCCGTTTCCGTGAGCGGATTTTCCGTGTTCAGGAGCGTCAGAAATTCCACATCCACCGCATCCACTTCACCGTAAACCTGTTCCCGTGTCTCACGCTCCATCAACATCGGAAGTGCCGCCTGGGAAACGGGATTGATCACATTGCCGTTGGAGGCGTATGCCGTGATCGAACCGACCCCAAAAACCGTGTTGACATAAAGTTCCGTGATTTGTTCTTGCGGAGTGCTTTCCGGGTCTTTCACAATCTTCCGTCCTGTGACACTGCCGGAAGTTCTGTCCGCGGAAACATTCAAAACATCCTCCGTCGTGACATTTCTAAAGCTCACCGTGTCACCGCCGCCTTTGCCGTCGTATGTGATGTCGGTCACATTCGTCACGGTAAAACTGTAATTCCCCGCTGACACCTGTGCGGCATAAGGCTCCATCACCACCGTTTCCGCTTTCGATGCCGAACCGCTAATCTCCACCTTGTTTCCTGAAGGCTTGCTCCTGTCTCCGACATTGTAAATCACGTCACTGACATTGGAAACCGTGATGTCATACACTTCACCATGCAGAACCGTCTGCGCGGGGGTCATGCTTACCGTTTCCTTGTCGGAATCAAGACCATTGATGATCACTTTATCGGAAGCGGTTCCATTCTGAGCGTCTTTCCCGTCGAAAGTGAATGTGGAAGCGTTCAGAATTTCGATCGTATTACGGACGGCACTGCCGTCATAACACACGACCGTGGCGTTGCTTGTACGGACGTAAACATCCTGGGAAATCGCGGCAAGCTTTCCAATGCCGGCCAACACATCAACTTCCTCTTTCTGTGAAGCCAACCCCGTCACATTGACCGTGTTCACTCCAAAGCCCGCATCGCAGTTGACGGTGGTCACTCTATCCATTTGCGATTTGGTGAAGTCATACGTCCTGCCGTTGAAAATGACACTTAAAGCAATATCGTTACTGTTCAAAGCATTTTTGCGGACAATATCAATCTGATCATCCTGAATGGTTCCGCGGATGAACAGAATTTTACCGGTGGAATCAAGGTAAACCTCTTCCCGATCGTGGAGAACATTGTCTTTGCTGAACCCTGTTGCGATGTTGATGTAGTTTCCGTCCGTGTATCCTACAACCGTGGAAGGCTGATTGGACTGCATCGTATCACCGGTTCTGGTCACAAAGGTGACTTCATCCGTTCCCCCCAGTCCGGCAACCATATTGATACTCTTCACATTTTCCGCAGCGTTTTTGTAAGGACCGTACAAAGATATTCCCGAAATGGATCCGGCATGAGGTTCCAACACCGCGATGTCATTTCCCCGCGAATCATAAATCGTGACTTCATCATTGCCGCCATTGCCGTCAAACTGAATGTTGACGGCGTTGACGATGGAAATCCTGAATTCATTGCTTTGCCCCACGTTGCATTTGATCTGTGCCTGGTTCGGACGCATGACGACTTGTTCCGCGTCCGCAGCCAGTCCATTGACAACAACAGTGTCGTTACCGGTTCTTGTGTCGATATTGATCTTGTTGACTTTCGCAAGATCCGACAATTTGAACTCCACGGTACTGTCACTGTTGAGCGATTGAACGACAAGTGCCGTATCCGAGGCGGATACCGCGTTCCTTCGTGTGACAATAATGTAGTCATCAAGCGTTGAACCCCGGACGTAAAGCGTGTCCCCTTTGATGTAGGCCGCCTTGTCCTTGTTGGGATCATCCAGAATTGTAACGGCATAGTCTTCAACTTCTCCGTCCGGTGCCCAGCCGTTGACTCCGAGGTTTTCCTCAGAACTGAAGCGTGCCCGGAGATAAGTCCTGCCGAGTTTCGCATCCGCCGGAACGGTAATGGAAATGGTGTCCGACTTGGTACCGTCATAAGAGTCCCCCGAATAAGACCTGTAGTGATCAATCTCGTTCTCATTAAGGATGATGTGTTCCGTCGTTTCATCGAAGAATCCGTCACCATTCCAGTCAATCCAGACATGCAGATAAGCCGTGTACATCTGGTCCGCTTCATCAGGATTCAGGAACGGGAAGATATCAATTTCTATGGTGTCATTACGAGCCCACTGAACCGTATCGGTATACCTGTAATAAGGATTGGCGAGTGTGCGGTCTTTGACAAACGCAAGGCCGTTCTCGTCATTCGAAATGTTGGTGTTGTCCTGATTGGCAAGAGTGCCGGGGGCGGACGGCTGACCGTCTCTTTCCACATCCACCGAACGGGTATTGGCTTGCGTGTCATTGGCACGGTACAGGGCAATGGTCGGAACGATGAGACTGGTGTTCAGGTCAAACACGCCGCGGACCGCATGACGTGCCGCATTGTCAACGAGCAGCGTTCCGTAAGACGCCGGAGCATCACTGTAGTCGATTCCGCCGACATTCACGCCGTTTTGGTTTTTGATCACATAACCGTCGTCTTCCATGATCGTCACTAGACCGTCCGGCTTGTCAGGGTTGACCACGGCAAGCTGATAATCCTGCCCGCCGACTTCCAGACTCCTGATTTCTTTAACATCAAGTTTGAACCGGAGATCGCCCTGAGGTACGGTGTTGCCATTGATAGGAATGCGGATTTTTCCGTGTACAACAGACTCATCCTGCGTGGCCGTCACTATCGTGAATTTTCTGGAAACAACATCCTCCGACATCCAAACGACCATTCCTGTGCCGGTGATGATCGGACTGACACTGTATTTGTCAATGTCCGAGATCGTGATCGGAATGAAGTTCGGCGTGTCAAGATCGGCATAACGGATGACATGAGATGCCGTTTTGCCGTATTCTTCGGAAAGGTAAGACGCCCAAACCACACGGTTGCCGAGAACTTGCGGCGAAGTATTGTCGCTGTTGTTGTTCTGCGGAGTGATATTCCGTTTGGCCGCAGAAGTTTGCAGATTGAAGGCGAAGATATTATGCTTGCCGTCAAGCATGTTTTCCTCCCAGACCATCCAGTCTTCACCCAGACACGGTTTTGCCGCAGTACCCCCCTCGGCATCAAATTTCTGCCGTGAATTGCGGACAATGTTACCAACCTCATTATCGAGACGGTACAGCAGGACACTTGTCTGGGAATCATTCCGTGCGGGAGAGTATTCCCATGCGATATACCCCGCATTGATGACAGGATTGTCATTGAATCCGCCGTCCGTGGTAAGGAGTATGGTATTGCCTTTTTGGATATCATACATGTAAATATTCTTCCTGGCACTTTCATCCTGAACCCAGACAATGTACCGGCCATTGGTGCGGACACCGGATTCCATGATGTTGTTTTCCGTAAGCCGGACAAGAGCTTCCTGAGGTCTGTTGACAATGTTATCACGTCCCGCGATGAAGAAGATTTCACTCCGCCCGCTGTTGTCATGTCCCGTCCAGGTGATGACGATGTCGCCATCTTCCCCTTCCGCAATTTTCGCGGCCGTATCGTCCGTGTAGTTGGTCTGGTTCGACCGGTCGGTGAGACATGTCCAGTTGATAGCCAGGTCGCTCAAATCCGCCACAGCACCGGGTGAGTCCAAATCACCGTCGAGCACCACTTCACTGTAATACAGTTCATCGTTATCCCGTTCGGTGTTGTAACCGGACCAGACCACCTCAATGCGGGGAACCTCGACTTGGACACTGCCAGCCTCGGTGATCTTAGTGATCGTTTTGGTGGTTTCCAGAACACTCGGCATCCGGTCGTCTGTTGCGGTTCCCATCGCGTCGGTCAGACAGAAGAACGTATTGGTCGGCTGATAGTAGATGTAGACTTTCCACTGTTTGCCATCGTAAATTCCATAAGCGACAGTGTTTTTGGAAACACTCTGCTCGTACTGACTCGTGGCGGTAATCGCATTTTCAATGACCTGTTTGTAGTTCCAGTTTCCAATCGGCGCCACTTGCGGGTCGAAAGTGTAAGAGTAAGTGTTGTCCGGATTCGTACTGCTGTTTCCGTAATTCACACCGAAACGAGCCGTGTCATCAATCGCTTCGAGAGTCACATTGATTGCCACGCCGAACGAACCGGTAAGCGAGATATCGACTTCCGCATAACTGACTCCCTGATCCCCCTCCTTAACGTTAAGATCACCGACAGTAATGATGCCCTGGTTGTTCCTCTGGTTGAAATAGCCGAAATCATAAGTCGGAACCGGTATGTTCGGATTGATATAAGACGCCGCAAGCTGATATTCACGCTGACCGTTTGCATTGGGTTCGAGCGGTTTGGTCGAAACATATCCCTCTGCCGAAAGTTGATCGCCATCGTGCCAGACAACGTAATCTCCCGGATAAAGACCGGTAAAGAGATAATAACCGTTTTCCCCTTTCCTCGTCGTATAGGAGAAGATCTCGCCTTCCGGATTGCCGTTTTCATCCAGTTTCCGAAGTTTGACGGTCTGATCCTGTATTCCCGGTTCCATATTGTAGATGTAACCGGTGACCGCACTGAAACGATAGGTCAACCTTCCGCCGTTAGTGATATTCCGGAACAGGTCAAACTCTTCTTTACTGGAAATAGCCACCTTGTTGTAATAGCTATGATTGTTTTCCTCTTCCGCCAGTTTGTTGAACTGTTCCAGAACGATGTTAAGCGATTCGGGATTTCTTCCCGCCATGCTGCTGTCTGCGGCGTAATCCACACCGATTTTCATCGGGTTGCCATGTGTATTACCCTGAAGATCAACCAACTCGGAATAAGCGTCTTCCGTCCAGAAGAAGGAAATGATGTCGCCGGAAGGATCGTTCTCAATATAGACACCGAACGCATTATCCCAGCGGATCTGCACATAAGGATTACCGCGTTCCGTGGAAAGATGTCCTTGAGTGGCCGAACTCTGGATGTCAATCACCGGTGTTTTCTGAAGCAGCGAGACTCCCACATTGATGAAAGCATCCATCACCCCCGAAGTATTCACCAGTCCGATCCGGCCGTCATCACTGATACGGTAGGAACTGTAACGGGCACCGCCGACTTCAAGCGAGAAACCAAATTCCTGAATGGCACTGAAACGTGCGTAGCCGGCATTGACATCCAGAGACGAGATTTCATTGACCGCAAGTGTATTGAATACGATAGGATTCGTTGTATATCCGGGAACCGGCAGCGGATTGGGATTCGGAAGAAGATCTGCAGCAGTGACATAACGGAGCGAATTGTTCCTGTTGCCCGCTTCCAAAGCATCCGGCAGGAACCGGTGCGAGAACGAGTAACGGTCGAGAAGCGGATCATAGGTAAAGTTACCGAACATTCCCTGGAAGTATTGATTCACCCGCTGCTGCGTGCTGAGAGAATTGTAATCCGCACGGGTGATTCCGTCAATACCGGAAGAAACCGTTCCGAAGTTGATACCGATTTCCGCAGTATCCCCTGCTTCCAGTTGAGGAATCCCGTCATAGAAGAACGTGACAAAATCACCGTCGTCAGAGGCATTTCCTTCCGCATTCACAGAATTCATCAGGTAGACACCGAAAGAATTGCCGTGTTCGGGGTCTGTCCATTTCACAATCAGTTCGCGTCCGTTGGAATAATAGGAAATCTCATAGGAGCCGAGCGATGTCAGGAACGGAGCCAACGTGGGAATGTAAACTTCGGAATAACCGTAAAAGCCGGTTGGACTCGGTACGGTGAGAGCCGGTTCTGTGGAATAAGGCGTGCTATTGTTCACAAGCAGCAACGCTCCCTGGTCCGTCACACGGAACATATTGTAGTTGTAACCGCCCATTTCAAGGGTGAAACCGATACTGTACGTACCGGAAAGATTCATCCGCCCCAATACGACAAAGTTTTCCTGACCGATAACCGGAACGGTGTTTCCGCGGTTCGTCACCAATGTGATTTCATTTGTTGCCGGCGGCGGTGAAGATTCCATGTGTTCACTGTTGGCGTTAATGTCATCAAAGACATAACCGGCAACGGAACTGTTGGCTGTCACCAGAACCACCGCATAATCTTCGACTTCGCCGTTCGCGACAGATCCGGTCGGTCCGAGTTTGGTGGGGTCAATCGTCGTGTCCGTGAACCGGAACCTCGCGAATGTTTTCAGGGCTTCCAGAGTCACCAGTCTGTCAGGAACGTAGATTTCAATACTGACATACCCGTCCTGGTCCGCTTGAGCCGGACTGATATTGAGGTATTTCGCCCAGTCTGCATTGGAAGTACTTCCGGCGGGCCGCATCCAGACGCGTTCACTCGTGTCGAAGGTGCTGTTTTCAAACGTGCCGTCGCCGTCAGAGTCAATCCAGAGACTCAGGAATCCTTCTTCGGAAGGTTTCACCCGAATCGTCGTTGTTTTGATAGAAACGCCGGGAGTCCGCGGGTCAGCGACAATCGAGTATGTGCCGTCCGCATTCACCACCGCTGCGGAAGCATAAATCGCCTGAGAGAATTTTATGGTGTCGTCCATCAAAAATTCCAGGTCATTAATGAGGACACCATCGTCATCCGCATATCCCACCGAGCTGTCGCCCCATGTTTTTCCGGTCAGAACATAGGAATCCTCTTCCCAAATATCCGCAACATTTCCGTAAAGTGCGGATGGTTCCCCGTCAACACCGACGACCGTATTCCCATTTTCAACACGGCCTCCGAGGTGAATGCCGCCGTAAACAGCACCGGCTTCATCGGGAACAAGGGAGTGAGCCGCATCACCGTAGGACATCGGTGCGGAACCATGATCCATGTTGGCACTTTGGAGTGTGACCAGATAATCTTCCACTTCACCATCCATCAGCATGCCGCCTGTGGTGATGTATTCTTCCGTACTGACACGGAACCGTATCCAGGCATTTCCGTAGATTCTTGCGGTGGACGGAATCATGACCGGAACAATCACTTCACCGTTTTCGTCCGGCGTGACTTTCAGAGCTTTTCCCGTCACCTTGTCGCCGACAATGAACTGCTCGTATCCGGGAGATGCGGGATCAAGGTTCCAAGCATTGTCCTGATTGAAATCGAACCAACCGGCAATGTAAACATCCTTTCCTGTGGTGTTCGTGACCTTGAATTTGAGGTAATTTTCCACCCCTGCCACAAACGTATAACTATTCAGAGTCACATAAGTCCCGTTTTCCGGGGTTCCTGAGACAAGTCCGAGAACACCGTCATTGTCCGCATCTCTTCCGGGGGAAGAGACGATGTATTCATCGCCCTCCACTTCAGGATCGGGATCAATGATCGTGACGAGTCCGGTATTGGCATCGCTTTCCGTGTCACGGTTTTCTCCGAAATAAAGCCATCCGCCGTCGGGAGAGTTCATCCAATGCCGTGCCCCGTAATCGTCAAGACGTGACGGTCCGAACGGAACAGGATTGATAATTCCGGAAGATGAAGGCGGAATATTTCCGTAATCCAGGAATCCGTCGTCATTGATAATCAGAACCTTGCCGTGACTCTTGTCGACGGCTAACGCGGAAACACGCGTTCCGCCCATCCCGTATTCATCAGCGGTTCCTTCCTCGAAGAGATCACGCAACGGAGCGACATAACTGGCACTTTCATCAAGCACGACATCGAACACTTCATCATGTTCCACTTCCACATCGCCGTAAATAATCACAGAAAACTGAACCCTGCTTTCCGTCGCGTCCGTGCCGGGAATCCGTATCCAGCCGGGATTGGTCGTCAAATTACCGCGGCCGTCATCGGTTTGCGGAAGTGGATAATGATGAATCTCCTGGAAATCTGTTCCCGATGTTGCCGCATTGACAACGATCTTGTAGTAGTCGGTTCCTTCGGTCAGCCCGGAAGCCGGATCAATCACGATCTCATATTCATAACCGGGAATGTAATAGAACGTTTTGAGATTCTCCTGAAGATACTGCTGAACCGCTGTTTCCACTGTGTCGTAGGCAATCCAAACATCGGCACCCACGTTCACATGATACTCATTGGTCATGGTCAGTTCCATCTGAATTGTTGTGTATAAAGGAGTCCCGTAAACAGTGGAGTTTCCTTCAGTGACTTTGGCATCGCCGATGGTAATATGCGCTCTGGGATAAAAACCGAAGTTCCTGTCCGTCAAAATGTCGTTTTCCTGCGTCACGATCCGGTATTCATAGACCGGCGCCGTCTGGATATAATCGCTGTATTCCTCCAAGGTAAGCCTATACCCGGAATTCGGGTCCTGCAGCCTGACGATACGGCCGTTCCAGATCACCTGAGTCAGACCGGAGTCGAGATGTTCGTCATCGACACTGGTTAAAATTCTGACAACCGTAGGACTTCCATCATAATTATGGAGAAGGTTGCTGAAAGAGTACGCACCGTTCACACCGACAATGTAGAACGGTTCCACTTCACCGTACTTGTCGTATCCGAACTTGCCGTCGAACCTGCCATTCTCATCGGGAGTGTCGATGAAAACGAGCCAGCCGCTGAGCGGAAGTTCCGTATCGTTGGAACCATTGGCATTAACGTCCTGAAAGACCGTCCCGGAAACGGTGACCGACGGTTTCATCAGACTGACAAGGTAATCTTCGGTTTCACCATCCGAGGCGCGTCCTTTGAAATTGATTCCGACATCTTCCCCGAACTCATCCAGAACCTGATCGGTCGTCAGACGCACCCGCATCATGTAATCACCGGACTCAATCGTGTTGGGAATGGTTCTTCCCGAATAGGAATGAATGCCGTTTTCCGCTTTTTCGTAGATCACCCGTTCGGACCTGTCGAAAATTCCGTCCTGGTTGGTGTCGATCCAGACACTCAGCCAAGCATCCTTACCGGTATCGTTGGTCACATCAAACATCAGAACAGTACTTCCTCCGATGACAATGCGGCTCCGTTCCACCACAAAACCGTCATCATCCAGGTCGGCATCCGCCGTGTCGATGTAGTTCGGGAACTTTTCCGCCATCACCGTCGGTCCGAGTTTCAGGTTTTGATCAATGATGTGATACGCATCGCCGTAACTTCGGGGAGCGTCGCCGTAGTCAAGGTCAATCGTACCGTAGTTGGTGTCGATCACGGCAAAATCGCGTGTGAAATCAACGCCGTTGGGCATCTCGCCCTGACGTCCGAGCTGGTTGAGTGCTTTGTCGCAAATCTCTTTTTTGGCCACAAGACGGTACTGACCGTCCGCGAGACCTTCGCCTTTGAAAATGACGATCGCTTCCCAGCGGTTGGAGCCGAGAGAGAGGAACCCTGTCGTCGCATCTCCGACCAGTTCCCCGGTTTCGGGGTCAATGAAACCTTCGTAATACATGGACTCATTCATACCGAACCGGATCGACTCAATCGCATCTTCGATCACTTCCCCGGTTTCGAGGTCGATCAGTTCCCAGTTATCAATATTGTAGACGCTCTTGTTCCAGTCTTTGTGAATGGTGTTGGTACCGGGCACGAGTTTTTCCACCGCGCAAAGCTCCTCGTCAAAGGTGACAATCATCTCTTTGACGACATGCTGAATCGTGTTTTCCAGCTTGACATAACTGCTGTCGGTAAGATACGCATCCGTCACATAAGGCCCTGCCTGATCCTGGGCTTCTTTGAAGTAACGGTAATTGAGGTTCCGGTCCACAACGGTTCCGCTGGTTGTTGTGGCATCGGTCACCCAGGAAACAACATAGGAACCGTTCGGCAAAACGGAAATTCCCGGAGACTGTTTGAGCGTTCCCTCTGAACCGTACTGTTCTGTTCTTGCGAAGAAAGCACCTGTCGAGGAAAACGTTCCCTGCATGTCTCTTCTTGTGTAGGAACCGCCGGTAATCCCAAAACTCATTTGCGAATCATGGGCATTGTTTTGCAGTGCCACGTCATAAATCCAGTACTCTTCCTCACTCGCACGTATTTCCCAATCCGTACCACTCAACTGTTCAATCAGATTGCTTACGTCTATCCGGTTGACTATTGCCAGCCAGTTAGGGCTTCCCGAATGAGCGTTGTCATTGATCTGTGCTAATGCGTTGCTGATAGCGTCCCGAATGGTTCCCACCGCTGCATCAGGCTGAAAAACCTGGTTATTGAACGGTAATGTGATAGGAATGCTTATCACCGTGCCGGAATGAGAGATTTGAAGCGTAATGCTTGCGCTTGTCAATTGATTGCCACCGGGGAATTTCGGAACAAAGATCGTGAAGTGTGCGTTCGTTCCGTCTTTGTAGGAAGTCACCACGGCATCGGAAGACTGCGTTCCGTTTTTGTTGATGCGGGTGGTCATGATGTCATTACCGTTTCCGCGATACATACCAAGTACCGCATCCAATGCGGCGGCAATACGTCCGACCTGATCATCGGAAGCCCCGTTTTTGATCCAGGGAATAATATAATCGCGGATCGTAACATCCACATCTGTGTTATAAGAAACATTCGAAAAACTTAAATAGGGAACGAAAAGAGCGTTGATGTCGCTGTTTTCCGGCAAAGCCAACAATCTTACAATCTCCTGCTTATCAGAAGGTGTCAAAGTGATGTTATTCTCTGTACTTCCATAACGCGGAAGAAGTACATCCCGGATGATTTGAGCAAAACGGTCGGTCTGTGATTGCGTAGCACCGTAATAATTCCTGAAATTATTAGCATTATAGACGGCAATCTCCTCAACCGTGCGGCGATAAAGGAAGTCACGTTCATAGACGACGTTCCCGCGTTCGTCACGCTGTATAACATATTGTCCTGTACCGGTAGCGGAGTCCCAAACCCATTCAATACGGGGGACCGGCCCTTCAGCGTAATCCGGCGTACCGTCAGGATTCCTCTTCATTTCATAAACAGGTTCATTATTCCAGTCAAGAACGGCCTCCTGTGCGATGGGGGTAACCAGCCGTTCGACTCCATTGATGATTCTGAGAATCGAACCGCCGCTTTCCGTCTGAATGGTACTCCATGCCGCTCTTGGAATAGCGGTACCGTTCTGATCCCGTAACTGGACAAGAATCGGATTAGTGGTTCCTGCGTAATTGATACGACGTCCGTCTTCACCGTAAACTTCCGAACCTGTCGCTGCTCCGGTTACGATATTGACAGTGACAATGTTACCGCTGGCATCCAGCAAATTTGCAAAACGGGGATCGCCGTTTTCTTCGTAGATGGGAACCGTCCTGATTCCTTGTTCGTACACGGGATAACTTTCCCCATTAACCGTCTGCATCTGCATGTCCGGCTCGCCGTCGCCGTCGGCATCGTCCGGTACACCGTCGCCGTCGGCGTCGACATACACGGGAACAAGATTCGTGTAATACTGGATGACGCCGTTGATCCGGTAAATCGTATCGTCGGGAAGCACCACCGGAACCGGACCGGTTCTAATTCCGAGATCAATATTGTCCGGTTCCCCAAAATCAAACAAAACGGCTGCCAGATCGTAATTTTCCGGTTTGGTCAGCAATCTCATAATAGCCTGATTTGCCAGACTGGGAAGAGAGGACACATTACTGTAAAAGTCCGGTCCGTATCCCTGATAGGCAAAGACCATATCACCGTCCGCATCGAAACCGCCGACCGTATTCGTCTGAGACAGGGACCATGTTCCGTTGCTGTAGCTGTAAAGTCCGGTGACTCTGAAAGGATCACGGGTTTTCGAGACCGTGTTATCCGTTGTATTGATTCTATACGCTTCCGCATACGCATCACCGCGGGGAAGTCCGCCGGCATAAGGATTGCTCGAGTAGGAAACGAGGATATCATTGTTGGCATCAAACGCAACCTGAGCATTGTACACCCCCCCGGCACCGATGTTGCCGCGGTAAATCGCGTCGGTGTAATCTCCCGGCGCAAAAACCGCCATCAAAGATGTTGCGCCGGCCATGCCGCCGTCTTGGTTCGTGTCAAGACCTTCAAACCATGTCACCACCACATAACCGTCCCGACTGAGTGCCACGCTGGACTGCGTTTTGGGAGCGTCGCTGTTGATGGAAAGGTGAACATCCTCCACGCCGCTGATCCGGTTTCCTTCACGGTCATACCACGCGCCGTAAATACCGGAGAAATAGCTGTTGTTCTGACCGAAATTGCTCCACGCAATGACAAAATTTCCTTCCGCGTCCGCACCGACGGAGGGCTGCATCTGGTGACCATTCTCCAGATAGTTGACCTGGAAAACATCACTGGTCGGACGAACGCCCTGAACTGCTTTTTTACTCGTTTCGACAACTCCTCTTTCCTTGAGTGCCGTGAGTTCTTCCAGAGACAGTGAGCGGAGGTTCCCTTGGTCGTCATGATCGGAAAACGGCTTGCCGTTGATGAGAATTTCATTATTATTCGAATCAACGAAGTTCCCTTTATAATTGACTTTATATCGTGAGGTGGAAGCATCGGTGTAATAGTACATCGTGCCGTTGTACATGTAACCGCCGTCGGCCATGTTTTCCTGTGTGAACTCCACTTCGTCGATTTGTTCCTGCGTGATCATTGCCTGCGGAGAATAGGTTCGGGCATAAACATTCGTCGAAATTTTGTTATTGGCGTCACGTACTTCTCCCTGCCACGTGATGATAAAGTTTCCGTCCATGTCCATCGCCACCTGGGCGTTCATCTGGTTGAGGATTTCCGGATAGGTGGTGTAGGGATTGTCAATCTCCGGGGCATTCACCCGGAACTGGTCACTATTCTGTTTAAGGACGGTCACATTGTATTCCTCATTCCACTCTCCTTTTGAAATCACACTACTGTTATTTCCATTCGTAGCGAAAGCGAAATCCTGATGCACGGTTTTTCCTGAGCCGTCCACAAACGTGATGTCGAACGAGTTGGGGAGGAGTGTTCTTCCATCCGCCGGGTCGGTGGTCGGTTTCACCTGAATCGAAGGAGCGGTGTAAACGGTTTCTTTGAGATAATAAGGGGAATCGGCACTTGCATTTTCCTGTGACCAGAACTCCACACCCGGTGAAAGGATGTTATTGCTGTCTTTCTTGAAATTGAATGCTGTCAGAATGTTGTTCGCCGTCGCCTCCGGATCGTCGGGGTCGACCAAAATCCCGACGGAGTTGCCAAAGATGTCATAACCGGTCAGGAGTTGCGGCTCATTTTCGATTCGGGTTGTCACCACCGCACCGGCAAGATAACCGCTGGAAAAATTAGTCGTGGAAAGAACCTGAATTTCCGGAACATTGATGCCGTAATAGGCTTCCCCGAACGTAATTTCATAGTCATTTGCCGAAGTGGCATTCACCGTGACATCCGCCATTTCCGGTCCCAATCGGCGTAAAGCACTTTGAATCGTATTCATCATCGCCTGCGGACCTCTGGACTCACTGTAAGAAAAGGATGTTTTCTCGTTCTCTGTAATCGTTCCGTCACGATTCACGTCAAACGCCAGATCAACATACCCGGCAATATTGCTCTGAGAAAGAGAATACGGCTCCATAACGGTCGTAAAAGAAAGTGTCTGTGTTTCGTAAGGGTGATAGATAAGTGAGAAACGCTGTTCCCCGGCGGCATTGGGAGTAATGTTGTCCGGAATTGTAATACGCTGGACCTGATCGGTGAAATAACGGGCGTAAACATTCCAGTTGCTGTAGTAATCCTGCGTCTGCGGATTGATCATGTAATTGTTGGTATTGGTATCCCAGATGTAGTCATTCTGCGACCAGACCATGACGAAATCGCCCTGATTGTTTCCGGCCATGTTTTCCTGTCCCCAGTCCGTTTCATAATAGACCTTTTCAGGGTTTTCAAAATCGTAAGCCTCACGTTCGACCAGATTTGCCGAAAGTGACGGAGCGTATCCCGGGAGATACAAAGCGTGATTCACATTGGCAAACTGCTCTGTCGTCATGACGGTACTGACCGCGAGCAATTGGCGTTCTTCGAGAGGGTCGAGCAACAGTTTGCGATACTTTGATTCCGACCGTTTACGGGGTTTCTCTTTCGCGGAAAAGACTTCACTAAGTACAGCGGTGAATTTTTTGGTGATGGCGGAGAGTGACATGGATGGACAACCCTTTTAACTAGGAGTTTCTATAAAACTAAACGATTTTTAACAACAGGAACGCGGTTCAAACTGCTTTTTTGACGACAAGAACCAATTGATAAGCACACATATTTCAAACAACGGACGGTTTCCATTGGTTTCTCTAAGGTGATTTTACATTCATCATGATTGGGCAATCCTCTATCGTCAAGTCATTTTGTTCCGATTTTGTCATTTTCGCATAAATCATTCCAGATTAAACCTTTTCAGCGGCACAAAATTAGAAATTTTACTAATGCGATCTCATTTGGAAAATTAACGCGACAGAAAACAGTGTAATAACTAATCCAGTAATGATTGCCGAAACAGAGGAACGATTGTGAGTATTTTGAGGAAAATCCGCCGAAAAAGTTCCCAAAATGTTTCACTTTCTTCAAAATTCTGCAAAACATTCGTTTCTGAGGGATGAGGAGAACATCAATCGGAAGAAAGATTGGCAGGAAGCAAATAAACATCATTTTCAGAGGAATTTTTTTCGATAAAATGACTATTTAGCTGGAAATGAGTCTGTCGCTTCATGCCGTTCAAATGAAATTATTCAATAATCAAGGAGTTATTTGGACATGAAATGGAAAATAACCGGTTTCATTACGTTTTTTTTGATTTTTGTGATGCCGATTTTTCAGGTCGCCGGTATCGGAATAAAAAGCGTTGCCAATGATGTACAGTCTTCTGTTGAAAACGAGACACCTCTTATTAATAATGGAAGCGATTTGGAATATGCACCTTCTTCTATCGTATCTGAAGCAGTAACTTTCGATCAGAAAATGAGTAACGCTCATTCTGTCGCCGTGAAATACGGAAATTGGTTCGATTCCGCAAGAAACCGTTACGTACCGGTGAAGATTTACTATCCTCACAAAACGTCTTCCCATTGCCCCATTATTCTCTTTTCACACGGTCTCGGCGGTTC
>JAISQK010000089.1 GCA_031274255.1 Planctomycetaceae bacterium
CTCGCGGGGTGATACGAATCCACGGCTGTCACAAGTTGGATGCCGCCCTTTTGGTACATGTGAATCACACCTCGAACCATGAGGGGGTTGGCGAACGAGGAGAGCGATTTCCGGTGCGAATTTGCCACAGGCGTGCAGCCAAAGGATTTCGAACCGCTGCATGACTCGTTCGTCAGGATAGCTGTAACGTCATCGTTGAAAAGTCTTTCGTTCTTCCTCCGTATAATGGGCCCGCAACATCATCTTCCTCCTGAACAAACTTGACGAAAAAGAGAAATTATATCAGTTTATACCAATCTTGAAAATAGATGTTTATTAACGTTGAGGGGTAGAGATTCCTCTAATCTTACGTCGTTTCCCTTCCTATTCTCAACGATTCCCCTCATCACTCTGACGTTTCCCTTTTGACTCCCAATGGAAAGATTTTCTATTTGGAGGCGAACCGCCAACGTAGCACGTTGGATCGCAGCTCCAGTTGGAAAGATTTCTCCAACTGACGCCGACCACACCAAAGGTGTCGGGAGGCTACCGCCCGCCGCGGCGTCGCTGCCCGCCGGATATCCGCCAAATCAGGATTGCAGCCCCCCAATTTGCTCTGTTTGGGCGGAAAAAGGCGGTGATTCCGTCACAACCGGCCCAAACCGCTCGTCAAAAGGGAGCAGTTTCGGAAAAATCGGCGTAAATCCTCTCCTCCGAAGCCGGAAACCAACACTTGGAAACTCAAAATTCCCTCTCCGAACCTCAAAATCCGCTCT
The DNA here is from genome assembly GCA_031274255.1 of Planctomycetaceae bacterium. GTDB lineage: Bacteria > Planctomycetota > Planctomycetia > Pirellulales > Thermoguttaceae > WRMR01. Next base: position 756 of record JAISQK010000089.1, read on the forward strand.
CGGATGTTCAGTCGGAATGTCTCCGGCGGGCCGCGACGCCGCGGCGGGCGATAGGCTCACGCTCACTCCGTTCGGTTCGCCGTCGGTTGGAAAAATCTTTCCAACTGAAGGCCGAAGGCAAGCCGGGATGCAACGTCCGCACGTTGCCCGTCCCGAAACAATAACCCGTTCGCGTTGCTCACTGGAGTCCACCGCCGGAACAACGGGAAAAAGATGACAATGGAAGCATCAAGTCTTGTAGAATTTCCGCACACGCATGATGGAGTCGAAACTGCCGAGTTTGATACATTCCTCAACGCACTGCATGGCCGGATGTTCGTCGGCGAGAATCTCGTAATTCCGCTTCACCGACCCGATGACGTAATCCAGTCCGAGCGGCATGGCACGGGTCAGAAACGCACTCTCCAAAGGCCCCTTGACCGGGGAACCGTCCGGACGTTTCGGCGGAAGCATGACCGTGAAGTTACTCAGTCCCACGGAAGCGTGAAAACCGGAAAAATCCGGGTCGTCGTGAATCATTTGCAACGCGGTGAGCAGACGTCCCAGATTTCCCTCGCTGTCCGTTCCGATCGGTGCGATACCGGGATCGAAAATCACGTCTTCATTACGAATCCCCTGTTTTCGGGCTTCGGCGATGAGAAACCTGGCCGCGTCGAATGTTTCCTGAGCGGTGTGACACGCACCGGCATTGCCGTCTTCAAGCTTTTCGGAAATCAGCAGAATCGGACGGAACGGTTTGAGCTTATAGAGGCCGAACATTTCCGTCCGCAACGGCGAAATCGAATTGAGAACCGGCAAACCGACCGAATCATCATACACTTTGAGAGCCGCTTCCGCGAGTGCGGGATCGGGCGTGTCGATGGAAAGCGGCTTGCGGGTCACCGACTGCACTTCGCGGATCACTTCGGCCATGAATTCCGCCGGACGTCCGCCGACATTGACGTCAATATAGACGCCCCCTTTTTCGTCCTGAAATTTTGCAAGTTCCCTGATTCCGTCCATGTTGCCCGACTCATAGAGTTCGTGCGTGGAAGGGACGGAGTCGTTGATGGATTCGGCAATGATTTTGACGGGTGCTTTTGACATAATGGATTCCGGAATGTTGTAAAGTAAATGGTGATGGGAATGGTTCCGTTTGATTCGCCCCGGTCTAAAACAGGCCGGCGGTTTGACCGTATTCGTCAATGTCGATCCGCTCGGCGGCGGGAGACCGCGACAGTCCCGGCATCGTCATGATCTCACCGGTCAGCACGACCACAAAACCGGCTCCCGCCGACACCTTGACATCACGTACCGGCACATCAAAGTTTTTCGGGACGCATCGAAGCGACGGATCCGCCGAAAGGGAATACTGCGTTTTGGCAATACAAACCGGCAAATTCCCAAAGCCGAGTTTCTCCAGATGCTCGAATTTTTCCCGCGTTTTCTTATCGGCGAGAATATGATCCGCCCCGTAAATCCTGCGGGCAACCGTCTCGACCTTTTCCCAAAGCGGCATCTCATCAGGATACAAAAACCGGAACCGCGTCCCGTCATGACGTTCCGCCGCCTCAACAACAAGATGGGCAAGTTCTTCCGCACCGGCACCGCCGCGGGCCCAATGATCCGCTTTCGCCGCCTTGACACCGAGTTCCCCGCAAAGGTCGGTAATCAGACGGATTTCCTCTTCCGTGTCGGTCGGGAACGTATTGATTGCGACAACCACCGGCACTCCGTAAAGCCGCACATTTTCAATGTGCTTTTTGAGGTTGGCAAATCCTTCGGCAAGTGCTTTCCAATTCGGTGTTTGCAGGTCTTTGAGGTCAATGCCGCCGTGATATTTCAACGCACGGACCGTCGCGACCACGACCACCGCGTTCGGCTTGAGACCGGCGTGACGGCACTTGATGTCGAGAAATTTTTCCGCTCCGAGATCGGCACCGAATCCGGCCTCGGTGACGGTGTATTCCGAAAGTTTCAGCGAAAACTTCGTCGCAAGCACACTGTTACAGCCATGGGCGATGTTGGCGAACGGTCCGCCGTGCACAAACGCGGGATTTCCTTCAAGCGTCTGTACAAGATTCGGCTTGAGGGCCTCTTTCAGAAGTACCGCCATCGCCCCGTGACCGTTCAACTGCGAAGCGGTGACCGGTTCGTTTTCCGCCGTGTAGCCGACAATCATGCGGCCGAGCCGCTCTTTAAGGTCAAACACCGAACGGCTCAGACAGAAAACCGCCATGACTTCCGACGCGACGGTGATATCAAAGCCGGTTTCACGCGGATAACCATTGGGAGTCCCGCCGAGTCCGGCGGTGATCTTCCTCAGCGACCGGTCGTTCAAATCAAGGACGTGATTCCAGGTGAACTTGCGGACATCAAGACGGAGAGCGTTCCCGAAATGCAAATGATTGTCCAGCATGGCCGACAACAAGTTGTGAGCGGTCGTGATGGCGTGAAAGTCGCCGGTGAAATGCAGGTTGATGTCTTCCATCGGCACGACCTGAGCGTAACCGCCGCCTGCCGCACCGCCTTTGATTCCGAAACAGGGTCCGAGCGACGGCTCACGCAGGCACACGGTCGTCTTTTTGCCGATCCGGTTCAAGGCGTCCGCGAGTCCGATACTGGTCGTCGTTTTTCCTTCTCCGGCGGGAGTCGGACTGATTGCCGTCACGAGAACGAGCTTGCCGTCCGGATTATCGGACACTTTTTCCAGCACGTCAAACGGAATTTTGGCCTTGTTGTGTCCGAAACACTCGATTTGAGCGGCGGTGAGTCCCCGTTTTTCCGCCACTTTTTCTATCGGCAATGGTTTCGCCTGACGCGCAATTTCAAGATCAGAAAGATAGGTCATGGATACTTTTTTCTATGATTTGTGTCCGTGTCTTCGAGACACGGCGAAACGGAATCTTACCGCGATCCGAGGTGTCCGTCCCGTGACGGTCTCTCTTCCGTCGGGACACCGTGATCACGGTCAAGGTACAGGTTCCGCCAGGAACTCGTTCCCTGGAGAGCCGCATTCTGCAGGAAAACCGGCGACTCCGTAAAATCCTTCCACTCACCGAAGTATTTTAAACGATCATACGCAATTGTCCAGAGACACGGTTTGTCTTCCGCTTCGCAATGTCCGCCGTTCGAGCCGCCGCAAGGCCCGTTCCGCATGTTTTTCGAACAGCGTGCCATCGGACAAATGTACGCGGTTTCCGGCAGCGCACAATCACCGCAATCTTGACAGCCGTACAACAGATGTTTTGACGTTTCCTCAATCCCGTGAACAAGTTTCAGACCGAGCCGGCAGAGAAGACTTTTTCCGTCCAGAAGCTGAAAAAATCGGCGAAACAACGGATACAAGGCACGGTTCCGCCGGAAAGCCAACGTATGGACCGAGCGGGAAAAGCGGTAAAACAGATTGATATTTCCCGTTCGCTGCGGCTTTTTCAGAACAGGGTTCGGTTCCGGCATCTCCTCCGTATCGAAAAAGTAAAATTCTTCCGGCTGGGAAAACTGAATCTCCTTATAGAATGTTTTCCAGTCCTCCGGGGCAAACGTTTCCGCAAGATCCATAATCTCCAAAAACGTGTCCGGCTTGCTGATTCCGCCGAGATACCCCGCCGCAAAGCCGAGCCCTCGGAACACAGCCAGTTGTTTGGCGGCAAATTCGCGGAAATACGACTTTCCTTTGTCTGCGCCGGCCGTGTATTTTTCTATTTCAGCGAGCAGTCCGTCATTGACGACACAGCCGGCTAATTTTCCGCTGTGAAAGAGCTTCGCCGCCGTTTTGGTCAGCACGTAAACATTGCCGATCAACGGGACCTCCATGTTTTGCAGGTCGAGAAACCGTTTGATTTCGGCGAACTTCCGCATATCGTATCCCAACTGCGGCAGAACCCATGCGGCTCCGGCATGAATTTTCCGAAGGAGTTTTGCATACTGCGGCACAAGTTCGTTTTCGTTTCTCTTGAACGGATTGACGACACAGCCGGGAAAGAAAGCGGTCGGAGAAAGCGTCTCCGGTTTTCCGCCGCGTCCGGGAACCGTCAGACCCTGATTCATGGAACGGATCATGTTGAGCAGCGTCACGGAATCCATGTCAAAAACGCCCTTGCCGGGCTTCGGAAACCCCTCAACCGGCAAATCACCGGAAAGAGCCAGTACATTTTCGAATCCTTCCGCGGCATACCGCCAAAGCTGCGACTCCAATCCGATCCGGTTGAAATCCTTACAGGCGAGGTGCAGAACAATGTTTTGCGAAAAATCCGCAAGCTGACCGGCCAGCCAGTCGGGCGGAAGCATCGGATGTCCGCCGGGATTGTCGGTGACGGAAATCCAGCCGATCCGCGGGTCTTTCAACAGTTCCCGTGCCAACGCGACCGGCGGCGGATTTTCGCCCGAAGGAGGAACGCCTCGTGAGGTGACAACCTCCGCTCCGACAGGAAACCGTGCGTCCGGTGATTGCAGCATTTCATGAAAGGAACATCTCATTTTTTCCCCCTCGTTTATCTCAAAGTTGTTTCTCCGGCGGCACATTGGGCGGAACGAAGCGTGTTCCGCAGCAGCATGGAAATCGTCAACGGTCCGACCCCGCCCGGCACCGGCGAAATCGCACTGACGATTTCCTTGACGGCATCAAAATCGACATCACCGCAGATTTTGCCGTCCGGAAGACGGTTGATTCCGACATCAATCACCACGGCTCCCGGTTGGACCATGTCGGCGGTCAGGAATTTCGCTTTTCCGATCGCGACGATGAGGATGTCGGCCTGACGTGTGAGGTCCGTGAGATTTTTCGTCCGCGAGTGAACAACCGTCACCGTGGCATCCGCTCCGGACTGCTTTTGCACAAGCATTAACGCCATCGGTTTGCCGACAATATCACTCCGTCCGACCACCACGACATGTTTTCCCGCCGTTTCGATCCCCGAACGGATGAGCATCTGCTGGATTCCGCACGGTGTACAGGGAAGATAACGCGGCCGTCCCTGCGAAATCAGCCCGACATTTTCCGGATGAAAAGCATCCACATCTTTTTTCGGGTCAATGGCGTCGAGGATTCTGAGTTCGTCGCACCCTTCCGGCAGCGGAAGCTGAACAAGAATCCCATGCACCGAGACATCCGCATTGAGTTTGCCGATCAGTTTCAAAAGCTCTTCCGTTGTCGCGGCCGCAGGAAGCCGGAAGAGCCGACTCTCCATGCCGGTTTTTTGGCACGCTTTCTCTTTATTGTTCACGTAAATCTGACTCGCCGGGTCCTCTCCGACCAGCACCGCCGCCAGACACGGCGTGACTCCGGTTGCCAATCGGAGTCTGGTGACTTCCTCCGCAATTTCGCTGCGAATGGTTTCCGAAAGTTTTTTTCCGTCAAGAATCTGCATGGAATCCCTTATCGTAAGTGTTGACAGCCCCGTTACGGGGGTCTTTCGTTGTGACGGTTTGAAGTGGGAATAACCAATTTTAGGGAAATTTCCCGAAAAAGCAACAATCCCCTTGACTTTTTGAATTGCCGCAATTAAAATATAATAATCAATGTTGATTTCCGTTAAAATTTTCCAAAATAGAGGAGAAAAATCATGCAAAAATTCACTTTGTGTCCAAAATGTCAAAATGGGGGGGGGGGGTAGTTTATACGGCTTCCCGTATTGCAGATACACATGCAGCAAGCCATGCCAAAGGTTCTTCTGTCCATTCAAAATTCATTGTCCGATCTGTTTTTACCGCCCGACTCGCTTTTACCCTTGTCGAACTTCTTGTCGTGATTGCGATCATCGGAATATTGATTGCTCTTTTGCTTCCCGCAGTTCAAGCGGCCCGCGAAGCCGCAAGAAGAATGCAGTGTTCCAACAATCTCAAACAACTCGGTTTGGGCGTCCACAATTTTGTAAGTTCGCACAATGAATATCTTCCGCCTTTGGAAGTCGAACGTGCCGGTGCCTCGATTTTCATGCTGTTGACTCCCTATATGGAGCAGCAGGCCGTGTATGATATCCTCGTCAACTGGCGAGGCGGACAAGGTGCGGGAAACGGTTTTGACCAAGACATGGCTTCCAGTAAGACAGATGCTGTATTGGGGTTTTGGTTTTCACCGGACATGACCACCGATATGCGAAAGTCGCTCTGCTCGCTTCCCTATATGAAATGTCCGACCCGCGGGCGGCCCGCTGTTGCCGGATGCCACATTGAGGGAGGTACCACGACGGCAAATAATTCCGTGTCAACCACATGGAAAAGTCTGACCCTCAAATGTCCGCAAAGTCATGGAGCTTACGGGGATTACGCTCCTGTGATTTACACCACTCATTCGACTCCTTATTGTACGAATTTTCAACATGTCACCAATACACAGGCAACCACTGGTGATAACCGGAGTCCGTTCCGCCGTGCTGTCACGACGAATAACGACGGCAACACATGGACACCACGTGATCCGATGGGGCGGTGGCTAAACGGAACCTCGAACCAATTGATCTTCGGCGAAAAAAATATCCCGCTGGGGGTTCTTGGAAATGATAACAATATGTGGCGGCATGATCAGAACATTGTTTGTGCTACAGATGTTGACGGTCGGGACTGGGCAATCGGACGTGGTCTTGCCGAAACCTATCCAATATGGAATCCCAATGACGACAGCGTCGAACCGCAACGGTTTTTCAGCAGTTGGCATCCCGGCGTTTGTCTGTTTCTTGCCGGTGACGGTTCCGTTCACAATATCAGTGTCACAACATCGGGAAAACTTCTCGGTGAATTGGCAAGAGTTGACAGCAGTGAAGCGGTTTCCATACCATAAGGTGTTTGGAAAAACCAAAAATCCTTGTGTTCTGCTGGAACATTTCACAGGACATGTATTACTAAAAATATCATTTTTAATCACGGAATATCCAAACGATGAAAAATTTGTTTTTTCTTTTGATCGGGACATTTTTGCTCTTTTTTTCAGGGTGTAACGGCAATGTCTCCGTGTCGGGCAAGGTTACGTTTTCTGATGATGACATGCCCGTTCCCGGCGGAACGATTTGTTTTGTTTCCGGCAATAACGCAATGCGGGGCAGGATCAATGAAGACGGAACTTACGTCATGGGAATGACGACAGGAAAAGGCGGTATTCCCAAAGGGGATTATGACGTTTATTTTCTTGGTACGGAAGCGGTGGCGGGATTTCATCCGACCGAACCCGGTCACGAACCGGAACCAAAGTATGTTTCGTATGTGGACACAAAATTTTTAAGTGCGTCCACTTCCGGTTTGACGGTAAAAATTGAGGGAAAAACAATAAATCTGGATTTCAAAGTTGATAGAAATCCTAATTTTCCCAAAGGAAAAAAGCTGAGTCCGTAGAATTTCCCAAGGTAAGGTCACTCTTTTAAAAACTGTAGGTGTCTCACCGCCTACGGATAACGCATGGGCGGTAAAAATCTGTCAAGGGAAATTTCTCCGGTTTTGGAAAGATTTTGGCTTTTCCAGAACCGGAAAAACTGATATGGACTGCGGACGCTGTTTTTTGTATCCTTCCGAGAAGTCATTCTCTTGTCACGATCACGATACTGTCCCTCGGATACAAAAATGGTCAAGCCCTTTTTCACACGGATATTCAAATCCTCCTTTTTATGGGGAGGACTGGCAACTTTCGGGTTTTATTCGCTCATTCATAACGGTCTCCTCAAGCATCCGCTGGTCATTCGGTACACGGCAATGCACCCGGTCGAATATGTGATTACCGGCATGTTTTTCATTGGTCTTGCCGGACTCATTGTGAAAATTTTTTGTGTCCGTATTCA
>JAISQK010000124.1 GCA_031274255.1 Planctomycetaceae bacterium
TCCCCGACGGTCCCCAAGCGACGGCCCACCGGGTGTAAAAACAGTTTGGCGTGGTCTACAGAAATTCTACACCCTCTACGACTATAGGGAAATGTTCGATTTTATGGGTCAAGTTTAGCTCCAGGGCAGGCTCAAATGCCGTCACGTACCCAACGCAGGCTTCGCCTGCATTAGGCTAAATTCAAATGGGCTTTCAGCCCATTCATCCTTTCAGCGAATTGACCAAAATCAAGATACCGACGATAATGATGACAAGATAGAGAATCGGGGCAATCACAATTCCGATATAATTCAACACGACACCGAATTGTGCCAGCCCTTCTCCTTTGAGACGAGGATCGTTCTTAGACTCATTGAGGATGCTTTTGGCTTTGGAAAGAGTGAAAATCAACGGCAAACCAGTGAACCAACCGACTAAAGTCAGGCCGATATTGTTTCCAAGTTCCGAATGATAAATAGGACCTTTGCTGTAATCCGGTTCTTTTTTCGTCTTCTTTTTCTTTTTACCGCGTTCCATTGCCGACTCATCCCGGCGGCTGGAACGAATCGCCAGATAGTACACTCCTCCAATGAATGCAATAAATATCGTGTTTCCCAACACATAGGGGACGGCAATGTCTTCTCCTAACGCTTTTTCCTGTGCAAAAGCAAATGTCGGAATTCCAACCAAGACGAAAACCTGAATCAAAAGAAAGACGCAGCGGCACAAAATACCGGACATAAATCATCCACACACTAAGGATTAACAAGGAAAATCAAACAATTTCCAACAATAGCTCTTTTATCCTATTTTTGTCTGAAAAGTCCTTTTTTGCAACCCCTTTTTTGGAGGAAAGATAAAAATTCCGGGAATTTTGCACCGTGACTCTTGCCGTATCGTTGATTTATGACTCACAGGAAAGTCCATTTCCAGGTAGCCGTCCGTTTCAGACCTGTAACGGATAAGCTTTCGTTTCCTTGCATTTTCAGGGAAAACGGACTATAATCACCGGATTGGGCTTTTCCTCTTTTCGGATTTTCCGGCCATGACAATAAAACAGGCGTTGCCATGATTTACTTCCGGTGTTCACGTTGTTTTCATGTTATCGAAGCGGAGGATTCCCAACGTGGATTGGGAATCACTTGTGCCTACTGTTTCAGACTGGAGGAAGTGCCGATGGAGTCGATGCCGGGACTGGATGCCGGTTCGGTGATGACGGTGCCGTCCGACTCCGCGGCCGGGGAGTCGGAGGACGGCATGTTGAGTCTGGTGGAATTTGATGACGCGCCGGAACGGGAAGTCGTTGAGGAAGAGCCGTTTGATCCGGATGTCCGGCTGATTCCGATCAAATGTCTGTCGTGCGACACACGTTTTTACGGCTCGGAAAACCAGATCGGCAAATATCGGCGATGCCCCGATTGCGACCGGTTGAATCTTGTGCCGGAACTCGAACCGGAATACCGCATCACGGTTGAGATTTCTCCCAATGGAGGCTACATTGTCCATGATCCGGAAATCACTCATCGCCCGATCCCGCGGCGGAATGCGGATTACCGCGTGATTCCTTACATCCAGCGGAACGAAGCGATTCCTGAAGAGGTTTACATTACGCCGCCTGTTGATTTGCCGAAAGGTCCGGCAGCGGAGGCAAAACCGAAGACGCCTGTTGTCGAAGCTCCGCCGATTTTGCCGGAGGAAGCGTTTATCCCGAAAGAAATTCCGCGGAATCCCGGAGCTTTAGTGAAGAATTTTTTCTCACCGTTTCTGAACCCTAAGTCCCGTTACCGTTTGCTGTTGCTCACTTTTTTAGGATTTTTCGGAGGGTTGTTCACCATTCAAATGGTCACATGGGTTGTTCAGGGACTCACAGACACCATACCTGACAAACCCAATCATATTTATACCAACAACGAATCGCTTATTTTCCTGTTCAACTATTTTGTCGGTGTTCCGATAGTGATTCTCGGACTCATTTTGGTGTTCATTTTTTCCATTGTCATTTGCCTTAACAGTTACGGGGAACGGGACAACAGCACACGTTGGGGCACGTTCGATACCGACTTCGGCTTGAGTATTTTTGTGTGGTGTTTTCTCGTGATGATGGCGGCCTCGGTACCGGGTGTTGCGGCGGGATTCACGATCATGGCTTTTCTCACGGAAGCGGTTTTCGGACGCGGATGTCTCATTCTTTCGCTCCTGATCGGCGATTACATCTTTTTTCCGGTGATTTTCCTCGCCATCCTCGAGAACGACCTGACTTACGTTTTCGATAAACCGAAACGGGTTTACCGGAGTTTTGCCCGGCTGTTCGGGACATGGCTGCTGTTTTATCTGACATCAGCGGTGATTTTCGCGGTCTGTCTGACGCCGGTGACCGTACTGAGCATTTTGAAAAGCCGACTGAATGAAGATTCGGCGAACTTCCACTTCACCGTTTTCTATGCGTTGTCGTTCACACTTGCCGGAGTTTTCACCCCGCTGCTGTATTTTCGGCTCCTCGGACGCATGGGTTGGATCATCCGTGAAGTCATTGAACTGCCAGACGCCCCCTGTGTCGAAGACGAAAAGTTTTAAAGCGTTTTAATTATTTATGCAGACAATATCCATTGTGTTTGAAGTAATTTTTGCAGTCGGTTGAAAAAAAACTTTCCCGACCCGCGAAGGAAGTTTTGTAGCTTCCCCATGTCACAATCGAGAGTGTTTACCTAAAAGAGATAACACCGTTTCCTGAGGCAACGAGAACCGGCTGGTGGTTGTGACAGTATGCCAAAGATGCAGAGACGGATCGGCCGGGAACATGCGGTATTTTTCATTGCGGGTAATATTTTTTCGGCTTTGCCGGGGATTCTTATTTATTAAACATTCACAACGTACCGGCTGGATTTTTCACGAAGTCACTTTATAATTGTCCTCAATTCGTGACAATTAATGCCGTTTTGTTTGTTTATTCTCTGAGAATATGTCTTCAAAAGTTATTTGAATGAGTGTAGTATGTTTCCGATTGGTATTGCATTGATTGAAAAAAGCATGTTATGCTTCCGTTTTTGAGGAATAACAACCTTATCCACGGAGAGGACATAACATGCAGGTGAGGAAAAATTATAGCACAGACCTGGCGAAAAAATAATGGCGAATCATCGAAGAATTGTTGCCGAAACACAAAAAAGGCCGCAAGCCGATTGATCGCCGCCAAGTGATTAATGCGTTGTTTTATTTGATTCGTACCGGGTGTCCGTGGCGTCGTTTGCCGCGAAGTTTTCCCAAATGGAAAACCGTTGACACCGTGTTTTGGCGAGGACGAAATGCAGGAGTTTGGGAA
>JAISQK010000191.1 GCA_031274255.1 Planctomycetaceae bacterium
AACGTGGTCTACTGAAAGCGAACCGAACGCAGTGAGCGTGAGCCAACCGCCCGCCGCGGCTCGCGGCCCGGGGTTCACGGGGCGGAGATCCGGTGGGCGATTCTCGAGGCTCCGCCCGCGAGTGTCGATGAACTGATTCACTCGGAGATTGACACGCGAAGCCCGTTCACGCTGATTTTTGAGGAGAGTCAGCGGGGGCGGAGGGTGTTTTTCTGCTTGCGGTGGGAGAATACGACCGGGGAAAAAGGTCCGTGGGGAGAAATCGGATCCGCCATCGTCCCCTAGGCAGCGGTAGGCCGCTGCACCCCAGATGGGACTGCCGTCCCGAACAATGACCCGCTCCCGTTGGTCGCTGGTATCAATAGGCAGAACAACGTTTCCAACGGAGGCCGAAGGCTACTGCGATGGAACAGCATGTTCCCCGCTCCGAAAGCTACGGACCTGCTTCCGTTGGTCGCTGGAATCCGCGAGCGGAACAAAAGAAAAACGGTGGGAAAGAGGATCCATCGGAGGCCGACCGCGCAGCCGGAAGGCAAGTGCGGTGCAGCAGCATGCTGCCTTCGGCCTTCAAGTGGAAAGATTTTCCACCTGAAAGCGACCGCCTCAAAGAGGCCGGGAGCAAATTGGGGTGCAGCCGGCCTACCGCTGCCCGCCGGAGGCCAACGCAAGGGCGTTGGTGGTCACTTGCCGGTAATGGTGTGGAACTTGGCAATCAGCTCTTTCGTGAAAGGGCCGGGCCTGCCGGTGCCGATTTTTCTCGAATCAATCGTCACCACCGGAATGATTTCCGCCGCAGTACCGGTCAGAAAACACTCGTCCGCGATGTAAACATCGAACCGTGTGAGCGGCATTTCATGAACCGTGTAACCGGCGTTCCGGGCAAGTTCAATGACGGCATTCCGCGTAATTCCCTCCAGAACCCCGGCCTCAATGGACGGCGTGAAAATTTCCTCCCTGCGGATAATAAAGACATTGTCACCGGTACATTCGGCGACTTCCCCCTTGTGGTTGAGCATCAGAGCTTCTTTGCAACCGGCACGGTCCCCTTCAATTTTGGCGAGAATGTTGTTCAGGTAATTCAACGACTTGATCCGGGGACTCAACGCCGCCGGACTCACCCGAATCGTGCTGGCGGTCACGATGTCAAGACCGTTTTCGTAAAGTTCCTGCGGATAGAGCGAAATGGCGTCCGTGATGATGATAATGGACGGCTTTTCACATTTGTTCGGGTCAAGTCCGAGATCGCCCATCCCCCGCGAAACAACCAGACGGATGTACGCGTCGGAAAGACCGTTGATTTTGAGCGTTTCTTCGACCGCCGCCATCAGGTCTTCTTTCGTCATGGGAATCGTCAGCGCGATGGCCGCCGCCGAATCGTACAGCCGGTCAATGTGTTCCCTGTGCCGGAAAATCTTTCCCGAATAACTGCGGATTCCCTCAAAAACCCCGTCTCCGTAGAGGAATCCGTGGTCGAACACGCTGATTTTGGCATTCTCTTTGTCAAAAAACTCACCATTGATATAAACTTTAAGCGACATAAAAAACATCCGGAAAACTTGTGAAAGGTGAACTCAAACCCGTGTTTCAGACCTTCGGGATTCCTTATGTCTGTCTCTGACTTTGCCGTAACCTGTTGACGTGTCACGGTTTGAGTGATTACAGCACGACTTTGCCGTCAACCAGCCGAATCAGCCGATCCGTGTCTTGAGCGATGGACAAATCATGCGTAACCATTACTATAGTCAAGTTTTCCTCTTTGTTCAAGGTATGGAGGAGCGAAATGATTTCCTGTGCACTTTTCGAGTCCAGATTTCCGGTCGGTTCGTCGGCAAGCAGGATTTGAGGTTTGGAAATCAAGGCTCTTGCGATGGCCGCCCGCTGCATTTCACCGCCGGAAAGCTCGTTCGGTTTATGATTCATCCGGTGTCCCAGACCGAGCCGGTCCAGAAGTGCCGCCGCTGTTTTCCGGTATTTGGTACGGTGCCGCATGTATCCGAAAAAACTCTCGCGGACCATGATCGGCGACAGAACATTCTCAATCATCGACATTTCAGGAATCAGGTGATAAAACTGAAAAATCATGCCGACAAACCGGTTGCGGAACATGTCACGCTGGGCCCCGGGAAGGTTGTCCACACGGCGTCCGTCGAAATGGATGCTCCCGTGGTCCGGTACGTCAAGCGTTCCGAGAAGATGGAGAAGTGTGCTTTTGCCGGAACCGCTCTGGCCGACCACCGCGAGAAACTCCCGCTCACGCACACCAAGGTTGATTCCCTGAAGCACCGGAACTTCGACCTTCCCCTTGCGGTAACTCTTGTGAAGATCGACGGCGACCATCTGCAGCGTTCCCTGATTTTCCCGTGTGTCGTAAATCCCGGAATCAGGGGCCTTTACTGACGGTCTGTGCGTGTGTTGCGTTATGATTGACATGGGCAATGAAAAATTTTAATGTTGAATCGGTCTTGATAAATCCTTTTGATTTCGTCCCTGTCCGCGGTTCATTCATATCTCAAGGCTTTGACAGGATGGAGTCTGGCCGCGCGAAGCGCCGGAAGCACGCCGGACAACACGGCAATCAGCACCGAACCGGTCAGCACTTTCACGACCATCAGCGGCTCTATCAGCGTCGGGATTTGCGTAAAATAATAAATCTGCGAGTCGAAAACCTCATGGCCGAGCAGTACCGCGAGACCGTCCGCGATGGCGTCAATGTGGTTGACGATCAGTATGCCGATCACGGTTCCGACACCGGCGCCGAGAAGTCCGAGGACAAGACTGTAACACAGGAATATCTGCATGATTCCGGCACTGCCGGCTCCCAGCGATTTCAGTATCCCGATGTCGCGTATCTTTTCGACGACAATCATGTAAAAAATGGCGAGGATTCCGAAACCGGCCACAGCGATAATCAAAAACAGAAGCACATTCAGAATCGAAATTTCCGTCGAAACCGCGTCAATGAGCGTCGATTGCTGATCCCTCCATGTTTCAATCGCAAAAGCGTACGGCGGAAACGCGGTGGACTCCTTGATGGTGTCCCGGAGTTTGTTGATATCGACACCGGGTTTTGCCTTAATCAAAATTTGCGACGCGTAACGCACGCCGGTCATGGGGTCGATCATGCCGCTGAGTTCCTGAAGCCGCTCAATCGGTACAAACACGAACTTGTCATTGTACTGAGACATGTTGCAGTCGTAAATGTCGGTGATGGTGAAGCGGTCCATGTTGAATTTCAGCTCTTTCCCAAGCGACGGAAACGCCAGTAAAACATCGTCTCCGGGAATCATCATCATTTCTTCGGTCAGTTCCGTCTTGCCGGTGTCGGGGTTTTTCGTCTTCTGCCGTGCATACGCGGTCAGACCGATTCCAAGAAACAGCCCCGCCCGCTGCTCTCTGGACGGATCATATCTTTTCGGCAGAGACTGCGTTGACGGCTGCAGACCGGCCAATGGGTCCACCGGCTGCAAACTGACCAACGGATCCGTCACACCGGGATTCGGCCGGGACTCGTCGTAGTGCGCAAAGGACGGCAGTTGTCTTCGGTAAAGCCAGCCTGCCGCGTCCATTGCCTCACGGTAGGAGCTGTCTTTCAGATTGAGCGAACTTCGTGTGTCGTAACCGCTTTCCTTCAGGTCGAATGTCGGAGCTTGACGGTTTTCAGGATGCTGGAGAAACTTGGCCAGATCGCAAACCGCTCCTTGTGTCTTCAAATCCACTCCGATCACATCCACCTGAACCGGCTGACTCTGATTGCCGACTTTGATCATCAGGATGGCGGGCGTGATGACCGTCGGCGTCATTCCTTCGATCATCTCTCCCGCAATTTTCCGGAGTTGCGCCATTCTCACTTCAGGATCGGGAAAGCCGTCGAGACTTCGCGACCGGATCGTGACATCGGAGAGAATGCCGTGAATCTGGTCGTGCATCTTGGTTTGAAAACCGAGCATCACCGAATTGACCACAATCAACGTCGCGACCCCTAACGTGACACTGATCACCGAGGCCAATGCGATAAACCGCGTCAGCAAATACCGCCAGCAGAGTAGAATTTTATACATGTTTATGCGTCCGTGCTTTGTTATCCCTACGGGTATCCGTGCGTGAAATTTTTCTTTTTTCACAGCGACGGTGTATTTTGCCTAATTTTATTTTTCCTGTCAAGGTCAATTTTTGACCCTATTCCGTGCGACAATCAAATCGGATGGAGTGCCGGTTGTCACTGTCGGAAATTTCGCATACAATGATCCGCACGGGAATGATTCCCGCAAGTGAGAACACCGCATAAAAATGAATTTTTCCGATGAACATTCCTTCTGTTTTACGCAAACGTTTTGAGGCCGCATTAAACGGTCTCGTCGAGGAACCGGCTCCTTATCTGGAAATGATCCGGTCGAGTCAGGAGCCGAAATTCGGTGATTATCAAGCGAACATGGCGATGTCTCTGGGCAAAAAACTCGGAAAACCGCCGCGGGAGGTCGCTCAAATGATCGTGGACCGGCTGGATGTCGCGGAGATTTGTACGCCGCCGGAGATCGCAGGCCCCGGTTTCATTAACCTGACGCTGAAAAAGGAATGGCTGATTGAGACGCTCACCGCGGCCAAAAGTGACCGCCGAACCGGGGTCGGGACAACGGAGTCTCCCCGGACGATTCTGATTGATTTTTCGGGTCCGAATGTGGCCAAACCGATGCATGTCGGACACATCCGTTCGACCGTGATCGGGAACGCTTTGGCGAAAATGCTCCGGTTTTACGGTCACCGCGTCATCACCGACAATCATCTCGGCGACTGGGGGACGCAGTTCGGGATGATTATTTACGGTTACAGAAATTTTCTCAGCCGGGAGTCTTATCTTCAGAACCCGCTGGAGGAACTGGCAAGGCTTTACCGGCTTGTGCGGCAGTTGATGGATTATCACAAAAAGGTGACCGCTCTGCCGGAATATCAGGACAAAGCGAATTTTCTGAAGCGGAAACTCGACGAACTGGAACGTCAACCGGATCAGGAAGGTCTCGACAGGGACACGGAAAAAAGCCTCAAAAAAGAGCGGCAGCGGCTGGAGTCGCAGATTTTTGCCATGCTGGAGGAAATTCAGACCGTTGCGGAAAAGATCAAATCGGTGGTCAACGACCCGGTCATGGTCAAGCTGTCGCAGGAACACGCCCGCATTGGCGAGGCGGTGTTGGAGGAGACGTCGAAACTGCATCACGGCGACGCGGAAAACCGCAGACTTTGGTCGGAGATTCTTGTCTTTTGCCGTCAGGATATTGAACGGATTTACAACCGGCTCGGCATTACGTTCGACCATTCTCTGGGAGAAAGCTTTTACAACGATATGCTTCCGGGACTCGTCACACGGTTGCTGGAACAGGGAATCGCCCGTGAAACGGAAGGTGCTGTCGGAATTTTTCTCCCCGGTCGGGAGGTTCCGATGCTGATCCGCAAAAAAGACGGAGCGTTTCTTTACGCCACAACGGACCTGGCCACCATCGAATACCGTGTGAAAACATTTCAGCCGGACACGGTGCTTTATGTCGTGGATTTCCGGCAGAGTCTGCATTTCGAGCAGTTTTTTGCCGCCGCCGGACAGATGGGATATCATGTCGAGCTGATTCACGTCAAGTTCGGCACGATTCTTGGGGAAGACGGCACGCCGTTCAAAACACGGTCCGGTGACACAGTGGATTTGGAAAGTCTGCTTGATGAAGCGGAAAAGCGTGCCTGTGACATCGTTACGGCCAATGATACGGAAAAAACGCTCTCCCGGGAGCAGATTGAGGAAACCGCCGGACGAATCGGCATCGGAGCGATGATTTACGCGGATTTGTCGCAAAACCGCGAGAGTGATTACGTTTTCAGTTACGACAAGATGCTCGCCATGAACGGAAACACCGCCACCTATCTTCAGTACGCCTATGCACGGGTGCGGAGTCTTTTCACCAAGGGAGCCATTGACGCGGCGGCACTTCGGGACGATCCGTCTGTGGAAATTCTGCTGACGAAACCGGTGGAAAGGGAACTGGCATTACAACTGCTGAAATTTGAGGAGACACTGGAACTGGCACTCCGGGATTACCGTCCGAATCTGTTGGCGGCGTATCTTTACGAGCTTGCCAATGTGTACTCGTCGTTTTTTGAGCGGTGTCCGGTTTTGAAGGCG
The DNA here is from genome assembly GCA_031274255.1 of Planctomycetaceae bacterium. GTDB lineage: Bacteria > Planctomycetota > Planctomycetia > Pirellulales > Thermoguttaceae > WRMR01. The sequence continues at coordinate 6,161 of JAISQK010000191.1, forward strand.
GAAAGCGCCGTCGTTCGCAACAGCCGGCTTGTGCTTTCCGACCTCACGGCCCGAATCTTGCGGCAGGGACTTGAACTCCTCGGAATCCAAACCGTGGAAAAAATGTAGAAGCGTACCGCTCCACCGCCAACGCGAGGGCGTTGGATCCCAATAGGCTCACGCTCACTTCGTTCGGTTCGCTTCCAATGGAGCATCTTTCCAACCGCTTGCGATGTGCGGTGAAGCGGCACGCTTCCCAGCGAGCAACGTGAGCGGGTCATTGCTTCGGAGCGGTAGCTCCATCCGGGATGCAACGCGCCACGTTGCCGGAGGCAAAAATCATTCCTCAAATAAGGATTACTGCCCACCCATTGTTTACCGGAGTGCTCCAATTCCCTTTGATGTACTTCACACCTCTCAAAATTGCTTGGATTGAATGTAAACAACTCATTTCAGGAAAAAATTCCAGAAAAAGCGACAATTCCTCTTGACTTTGGGAATTGTCGCGTATAAAATAGCAGTCATCGGGTTGATTATGTGTCAATCTGCGTTAAATTTTCGTGAAACATTTTCGAAAAGAATCAAA
>JAISQK010000224.1 GCA_031274255.1 Planctomycetaceae bacterium
ACATCAAAACCGGTTCATTGCCCGGCGTCGCGAAAAGGTAATGAATGAATGTGTCCGCCGTCGCCCGGATCGGTTGCCGCTGTTCCGCCATGAATCGTGATTCCCTGTGTGATGATTTCCGTTGCACTGACACCCCAATTATATCCCAAACGTAACGAAAAGACACCCGACCGGGGCGGTTTTTGCTTTTTTCACGAAAAATTTTTCAGGCGCAAAGAAAAAAAGGTGAGTGGTTAGAAAAAGCCGGTACTAGCAAAGAATCGGGCAGACGCCCGTTTCAGAATTTTTTTGGCCCCCCGCTGCGTCACCGACAGCGGGCCACTCACCTATTACAATTGCAAAATCATCTTACGACCATCTTACAACATGTTCCCTAAATGTCAATCGTCACTCTATTTACAACAATTTTTCCATGACACCTTAACACGCCATCGGACTTCTAGTCCCCTGACCCAAATAGGCCAGGTAGGACTTGAACCCACGACCAAGGGATTATGAGTCCCCTGCTCTAACCAACTGAGCTACTGACCCTTAAAAAGATTCTTTCCTACACAGAAAAAAGAAAATCCGCAGATACGACTTTTCAAAAAGTTTATTATTATGGAAAAACTTTTTGCTGCTTTAACATCATCGGAACGAGAATCCGTTGATATCGACTCTAATCCAATAACGAGAGCGACGGGAATCGAACCCGCAACCACCGGATCGACAGTCCGGTACTCTAACCAATTGAGCTACGCCCCCTAAAGACAACTTCACTACAAAAACAAAACAACATCAATTTTGCGAACAAACCATCTTCAATTCACAAAAGGTATAGGGATTATAGATCAAAAAGCCGCCGACTCAAGTCCCACCCCAAAAAATTTTTCTCAGACGGCATATCCGTTTTTTGAAGAATTTTATTACATAATTCCACCGTGCAAACGATCAGGCGTCATATGATTTGGAGTGTCAAGAAGCCAAAGCCGCTCCCACTCTCCCTGCATACTCCTAAGATTTTCTGACGTGTAAAGCTGCTGCTGAATTCGCTTTGACGGAATCGGACTATATGCCGGAATAAAACACCCTGTACTGAATAGGACAGCACTCCCCAGCAATAAAGACAACATTAAATTACGCATAATATCTCCTCCATGAGACTCGAAATGGTGATGTTCACTTCAAAACAGAGCGGAACTCACGAAATCCGATTGTTACCGCACTAGGCATTCTATCGGAAAAACAATCGCTATAACTGGAGGAAACTTTAAAATTCGGACAAACAATTCAATCAATAAAATCGTTTCCGAAAATCATATCAACATGATTCTACATAAAATATTATTATATGATTTTTGTTTGTAATATTTGGGGATTAGTCGCCTGATTTTTTCTCTTCGTGTTCATTTTTTAACAATTCACGAACTTGCTGCTCCATCTCTTTTCCCGGTTTGAAGGTAATAACATATTTTTCTTCAACATTGACTTCTTCTCCGGTCACCGGGTTTCTCGCCTTTCTGGCCGCACGGCGTTTTACCTTGAAAACACCGAAATTTCGGAGTTCAATCTTTCTTTCCTCGGCTAAGGTCTTAATAATAGTATCGAATGTTTTTTGAACGATTTCCTTAGTCTTCAATTGGGTTAAGCCGATCTCTTCAGAAATGGTTTTCACAATCTCTTTTTTTGTCATGAGTCCTTTTCTCCTTACTTTGGGATTTTATACCGACGACAGTGATCTATCTCAGATGCATTATTATTTGCTTTAAGTGTAATAGATACAAGAGGTAGAGTCAATCCCTCTTGCAAAATAGTCCTGAAATCTTTTTGAAAAAACAACAATTTTCAAAATGGCAACATTATCAGAATATCATTTTTACTTATTCAATGCAGTTTTCCAATGCAGTAGAGAAAATGTTTTCCACGGAGGTAAAGTTTTCCATCAGAAACCGCAATGGAAGCAATAAACTGGTCTTCAAGATGATTTTCAGCAATCAATTCAAACTCATCAGCCATTTTGACAACCGAGCAAATTCCATTTCCGTTCAGAAAATAAGCATTTCCGTCTCCTGAAAGAATCGGAGTGGGGTAATATTTACCGCTGGGAAGTCTTTTTGACCACAATTTACTACCGGTCATTAACTCCATACAGTTAAGAATACCGTCATCACTGGACATAAGGACGATTTTCCCATCAGAAATCAATGCAGGAACATCAGGCGTGTTCTTTGATTCAGACCAAAGAAAAATTTCCTCTGATTGTTCTCCCAACCCTTTCGGTTTGACAGCAAACGCTGCTCCCGCTTTCCCCCGAACTCCCAAAATAACACCTGAATCCGGCAAAAGAGTCGGCGTCGGCACCACTCGATTTCCTTGAAGTTCTTTGTCCAGCCACCAAAGACGCTCCCCATTTTGCGGATTGTAAGCATCTAAGGTTTCGCTGCCGAAAACAATCAATTCTGTCCGCCCTTCATGTTGCCACAGTACAGGTGTATTGTAGGCGTCACAGTACTCCGCGTCAGAGGGAATATTCCTCGCCGTTTTCCAAGCCGCTTGCCCCGTTTTTTTGTCGAAAGCAATGACAAAACTGTCGGAAATCTTGCCTTCTTGCCAAAAGTCCCTGCAATCATCATTCAACCGAATCATGATCATCAGATTTTCGTAGAGGACAGGTGTATTGGCATTTCCCCACCAGATGGTGTAAATCCCGTATTCTTCCTGCATGTTTTTTTTCCAGAGGAGATGACCGGTCCAATCGTAAGCGGCAGTATCACCATTCCCAAAATGTGCAATAATCACCTCTTGATCCGCCGCGACCGAAGGTGTTGCCAGATTTTGCAGCTCGTGGAATTTCTGCCATCCCCGCATTCCTTTCCCGTCGCCTGCTCTTGGCGTCCTGTCTTTCCCAATTTCCCGTTTCCAGATTGTTTTGCCGCTGTTTTTATCGACATGGAACAACAATAGGGAGTTTGTTTCATCTTGCGAGGTGAAAAAAAGCGAATCTCCAATAATGATGGGAGTATTGTTGCCGAAAAACGGAATCTCCACTTTCCAGAGAAGATTTGACGTTTCACTCCATTCGGTCGGCAACCCTTGTTCTGTCGAAACGCTGTTTTGTGCGATTCCCCGCCAAGTCGGCCAGTCTTGAGCCGATAAGTCTCTCCCATTGCACGAAAGCGATAACACCAATACAATCAACGTGTTACGAAACATATCCGTTTCCTCGCCGCATTTTTCCCGTAATAAATTAAATGACATCACCGGATGTTCGCCGGAAAAGGATTCCGGCGACAGAAGAGATTATAAAGGATTCCGCTGAACTTCGCAACGCAAAGAAAAAATTTATTTTTGAGAGTGGTGACTCAAAGAGAGACATGCGTTGCTTCCCGAGATCTCTTCGGCTTTTGCTGGAAAGAGGATTTATCAGAAGCCGACCGCACCAATGGTGCCGGGAGGCAAACCGCCCGCCGCGGCTCACGGCCCGCCGGAGGCAAAGATCTTCTCTTTCACGCTGGTATTTTGTGTGTCACGATATTGACTTAGTGCTCTATCCGGTACATAATCTCTACTTGTATCAGCACTCTCTTATTTTTTACTTGAGATATTCCAGGGGTGATCATGTCATGAAAAACATGTTGAGTTTTTTGTTTACCGTACTTATTTTTGTAAGTCCAAACAGTGTATTCGGGCAAAACAGAGCGTTTGTGTGCGAACCTGCGGAGGATTGGACGGCTCTGCTCGACCGTAAGGAAGGTTGGCTTGCCGGAGACGGAATTTTCACACTGGGACTTGAAGGAGATTCGCGGCAGGGAAGTGCCGGTGAAAATAGCGGAACGCTCTTTCTTTTCAGTGATTCCTTTTTTGGCAGTTCCAATGATGACGGAACATTCCGCTGGCCGATCACAATGATCAATCACTGTGTCGGTGTTTTGGAGGGAAACAGACCTGAACAGAAAAAAATGCGGTTTTTATACAATACCGATGCGGAAGGGAAACCGTCGAATCTGTTTGATAAACATTTTTGGCTGGGAGACGGTATCGTTATCGACTCAATACTCTACACCACCGGAACCGTGGTTGATCCTAAAACATGGATTCTTGAAGGAGTATGGATGATTTCTGTACCAATCAAAAACAATTTGCCTGATTTTACGCAAGCCCGGATACGTCAAGGAGGTCTGTTTCACAAAGAGGGTGTTTGGGAGGTACTTTTCGGAATCGGAATCACCGACTGCGGCGAAGATATTTATGTCTATGGATTTCGAGACAAAAAAGGGGAAATGTTCTTTCCACGCCAACTTGTGGTCGCCAAAGCTCCTCGGAAGTCATTCGGACAAGTATCGACCTGGCAATTCTGGACAGGTGAGCGTTGGAGCGGCATAATAGCGGACTGCAATTGTGAGGAGGCCGGACTTGCGGAGGGAATTTCCAACGAACTGAGCGTAACAAGAATGAAAGGGGGAGTGTGTGACGGAAAATTCATTCTCGTTTACACGAAAGGCTGTCTGGGGCCGTCATTGAATTTTGCGATTTCCGAGTCACCTTACTCAAAGTTTATTGAGGAACAGACTTTTTACCACTGTCCCGAACCGGAAAGGTACGAACAAGAGGTAAAACAGACACTTGGGGAGAAAGCCAATGTCGTGACATACAACGCCAAAGCTCATCCACGGCTTTCCCAACCGGGAGAACTCATCGTTTCCTACAATCTGAATGTATTTGGAATGAAGGAAGGAGCGTTTTTCACAAATAAAAAATTCGGCTTTCCCCGCTTTGTGCGTTTAAAATTCACGGAATCACCACATGAGAATAAAACTAAGTAATCATTGGTGCGATACGTTCTCATCCTAAAATGAAAAACGAAAAAATATGAAACTTATAGAAAACAGACAGACGGCCAAAACGATTAATGACACCGAAGTACGGAGGATTTTTGAAGAGGCAATCCAACATGGAGATTTAGCCGGTCGAAAGGTACTGGTGCTCATTCCGGACAGCACACGCACCTGTCCGCTTCCGATGATGTTCCGGCAAATGGTCGAAACATTCCGTCCGCATGTCGCCAAACTCGACTTTTTGATCGCGCTTGGAACACATCAGCCGATGCCGGAAGATGCCATTGATCAACTGCTCGGACGCACACAGGAAATCAAAACCGGACTTTTTGCCGATGTCGAGGTTTTGAATCACAACTGGAGCGACCCTGAGAATTTTGCGAAACTCGGAACCCTTTCACCGGAGCAAATCGCCGAGGCAACCGGAGGGCTGATGAATCAACCGGTGGATGTCGGAATCAACCGCAAGGTGCTGGATTATGATGTGACCATCATTCTCGGACCGACTTATCCGCATGAAGTGGTCGGTTTTTCCGGCGGACTGAAGTATTTTTTTCCTGGAATCAGCAACTTCAAGTTCATAGACTTTTTTCACTGGCTTGGTGCGGTCATCACGTGTCTCAAAGTGATCGGCATCAAAGACACACCGGTACGCCGGGTTATCAACGAAGCGGCCAAATTGATTCCGAAACGGATTTTGAGTGCCAACATGGTCGTCGAGGAAGGAACGCTGATTGGACTGTTTTTCGGCGATCCGCTTGAAGCGTGGTCGAAAGCGGCGGACCTGTCGGACAAGGTTCACATTGTTTACAAGGAAAAGCCGTACAAACTGGTGATCGGTCTGGCACCGGAAATGTACGACGAACTTTGGACAGCGGGCAAGGTCATGTACAAGCTGGAACCAATCGTCGCTGACGGCGGGGAACTGGTGATTTACGCACCGCATGTTAAAGAAGTTTCTTTCACCCATGGGGAAAACATCAAAAAGGTTGGATACCATGTCCGTGATTATTTTTTGAAGCAGTGGGAAAAGTTCGCCGGCATGCCCGGCGGAGTCCTTGCCCATTCAACACATGTCCGGGGAATCGGCACTTTTGAAGACGGCATCGAAAAACCTCGAATCACCGTGACGTTGGCCACCGGAATTCCGCCGGAAACGACCCGGCAGATCAATCTGAACTGGCGTGACTGGCGTTCAATGGAGGTGGACTCTTTCCGTCATCGTGAAGACGAAGGGATACTTGTCGTCGATCATGCCGGTGAAGTCCTTCATCGGCTGAAACCGTGAGCGTTAAACCTGTTTTTGTTTCACACAATGATGCCGGACAAATCACCGCAGCATATCCGGGGAATCTTCGACACGATTGCGCACCGGTACGACTTTTTGAACCATTTCCTCTCGTTCGGACTTGACCGTCTGTGGCGGCGGAAGACATTGCGCCGGCTGACACTGCCGGCGGACGGAGAAATCCTTGACGTCTGCACAGGCACGGCGGATTTTGCGATTGCTTATGCCAAACGGTGTCCCGGCTGCCGTGTGACGGGGATTGATTTTTCCCCGGAAATGCTCCGGCTCGGAAAAAAACGGGTCGAAAAGACCGGCGCAAATATTAAAACACGGATCAACCTGATGGAAGGGGATGCTCTCAACCTGCCGTTTGCGGAAGACCGGTTTTCACTGGTCAGTGTTTCCTACGGACTTCGTAACACCGCCGATGCGGAAAAGGCACTCTCGGAAATGGTCCGCGTCTGTAAGCCGGACGGCACTGTGGCGATCGTCGAGTTCAGCACACCGGCATGCGGATTTTTCTCCCGGCTGTATCGCTTGTATTTCCGGTGGATTCTTCCTCGGCTCGGAGCGTGGATTTCCGGTGAAAAGCTGGGAGCGTATCAGTATCTCCATGACAGTGTGCAGGAGTTTTCGCAAGGGGAAAAACTCGCCGCACTGATGGAACAGACCGGTCTGAAAAACATCCGGCAATTTCCGATGACGTTTGGAGCGGTGACGCTTTCATTCGGTGAAAAAGGGTGACACTGTTTTGTGTCCGCACCGGTATCGGTATATTCCATTCCCGTTCCCTATTCCGCTCTCTGTTCGTTATGTTCATGTTTCCATTCCGCGATTGCGACCGCCTCGGCAAGAGAAACCGTTTTTTCGTACAAAGCACGGCCGATAATACAACCGTGAAGCCCGGCTTGTTTGAGATTCTTCACGTCATTCATCGTCGTCACTCCCCCGGACGCGACGATTTCCGTCCGGACGTTTTCCCGCATCTCTTTCATCGCGGCAATGTTGGGACCTTGCATCATGCCGTCGGTGGCGATGTCGGTATAAACAATCGCCGCAATCGGAAACGCTTCGAATTGTTTCGCCAGTGCGATGGCCGTGGATGGACTCGTTTCCAGCCAGCCGTCGGTGGCGACAAAACCGTTTTTGGCGTCGAGACCAAGGACCAGTTTTTGAGGAAATTTGTAGCACATTTCTTTGAACCATTCCGGCTGTTTGATTGCCAGCGTCCCGAGGACTAACCGGTGAAGTCCGGCGTCGAGATATTTTCGGATCATCTCTTCGCTTCGGATGCCGCCGCCGACTTCGCAAAGGACGCCTGACACTTCCGCCAGACGGCTTATCACGCTGAAATTCACAGAGTCCCCTGTTTTGGCTCCATCCAGATCAACCAGATGAAGCCGTTTGGCTCCTTGTGAGACCCAGATTTTGGCCATTTCGAGCGGATTGTCGGCAAAAACCGTCTCCTGAGAGTAGTCTCCTTGCCGCAGACGTACACATTTTCCACCACGAATATCAATTGCCGGCCAAATTTCCACATCCCACCTCTCTTTCGTACAAGAACGACTGCTGCAATAAAGTATAATATCAAAGTTCGTCGGTACACTTCGTATTCATTGTCACCGCAACCTTCGTCGGACTGCTCCATTTTCATGGAAAATTCCCACCGGCTTGAGTGGACAACAATGCGAAAGACTTTTGCTGATTATGCCAGAAAATCGGAAAGAGACAAAGTCCCCCAAAAACTTACCTAATTCACTTTGGGAGGTATGGAGGTTTTGGCATAATATTTGCTCCAATTTCCAGATTGAAGTAAGAGAGATTGGATACTTGACATTTCCTCATTTTTTGTCACATTTGTTTTACTTGATTTTTCGCACTCACAAAGCTGCTACTCCTTAGATTATCGTTTGGTTTTAAACATGACTTCACCTCATGATGCGACTCGTTTTGACACTCCTCATCATTCGATTCAGCCGTTCGGCTTGTGGTTGAATACGAAAAAGTTCATTCAAAATCGTTATTTTCTCTTCTTTTTTCATGCCATTTTATTTATTTTAACATATTACTTCGCTTTTACACTCCGTTTCGACCTCAATTTCTATCACACGGTTCCTGAGACGACAACTCATTTTCTCGACATGATATTTTGGGTGGTCAGCATCAAGTTGGCGATTTTTTACATTCGGGGACACTTTCGCGACATCTGGTTTTACGCAACCGTCCGCAATCTGAAGCAGCTCATCATCACATCCTGTATCGCAATGATGCTCATTTATGCTGCACAAACCCTTATTTTTCGATCCGTGACGCTTCCCCGAAGTATTCCGGTACTTGACGCAATACTCACCATCATGATTTTGGGGAGTCTGCGGCTGGCGACGCGGATGATTCACGAAGATTTTCGTCCCAGATTATCAGAGAGACACCTCAAAAAGACGCTTTTGCTCGGAGCGAATTACGAAGGAGTCAAATTGGCATCCGTCATTCATTCTTACCCGGAAATCGGTTATAAAATTGTGGGATTTATCACCATTCACCGGGAAAAAGTTCGGAGTATTTTGGGACAGATTCCCATATTGGGACATTTTGACGATCTTGTCACGATTGCCGCACAGAAGCATGTTACGGAAATCCTTGTCATTGCGGGGGTTCTGAACGGTTCGAAAATGCGGACATTAATCGATCAATGTCAGCAGGCCAACCTGAATTTGCGGGTTATTCCGCAGATTGAAACACGGCTTGGAAATCGAAAGATTCCCATCCGCGACATTAATATTGACGACCTGCTCAAACGCGATCCGATTCATCTCGACAATGCGGTCATCCGCGAGCTGATTGCCGGACGCAGGGTGCTTGTGACCGGGGCCGGCGGAAGTATCGGGTCGGAAATCTGCCGCCAAATCCTCCGGTTTCAGCCGGAATCGCTCCTCATTCTGGGACGCGGTGAAAATCGCATCTTTTTCCTGGAAAGGGAGTTAAGTCAAATAATAAATTCGGCTACAAGAATCGTTCCGGTTATTGCCAACATTACGGACGAAGACAGGATGAATGCGGTGTTTGAGGAATTCAGACCGGAAGTGGTCTTTCACGCAGCCGCACACAAACATGTTCCGTTGATGGAAATCAACATTTCCGAAGCGATACGGAATAATATTTACGGCACAAAAATCGTATCTGACCTTGCCGATGAATACGGCGTGAAAACATTCGTACTGATTTCAACAGACAAAGCGGTGAATCCGACCAGTGTCATGGGGACTTCCAAACAGATGGCCGAACGGTATGTTCACGCGATGTCACAGAAATCTACGACGCAATTCATCATAACACGGTTCGGAAATGTCCTCGGTTCGGCGGGAAGTGTCGTTCCGATTTTCAAAGAACAGATTCAAAACGGCGGTCCGATCACAATCACCGACGAACGGATGACACGGTTTTTCATGACGATTCCGGAAGCGGCTCAACTGGTACTTCAAGCGGCGGCGATGGGAGAAGGCGGAGAAATTTTTGTGTTGGATATGGGCGAACCTGTGAAAATCGTGGAGTTGGCCAGGGACATGATCCGCTTGGCGGGACTTCCTGAAAACGCGATAGAAATCAAAGAGACGGGGTTGCGGCCCGGGGAAAAGCTGTATGAGGAGTTGTATTTTGATTCGGAAACGACGATTGAGACGCAACATCCGAAATTACGGGCGGCGTTCCACCGTCCGTTCGGCCCGAAAGAGGTGAAGTCGCAGATTTTGGAACTGTGCGGAATGCTGGACGCTTCAAATGAGGAATTGCGTGCGAAACTCCGCGAATTCGTTCCGGAGTACAAACCCTTCCAGGAACAGCAGAAACCAAACGTTCTTGCAGCGAAAATCTGAACGGCTGCCGTAAAAAACCGCCGGTATTTGATCGTATGTTGACAAAAGGCAACACGCCTATTGATAAAAATCAAATATTCTCCATGATTTCTTGACGGATTCAGAAGATTACCTATACTTCGTTTGTGTTGAGAAATGATTCAGGAGGCTGGGAGGGTCTGAATGTGTAACAGGTATCCTCTCTGAAAAAACGGGGACTTACAAGATGGCAAACGTTAAAATTGCAATTATCGGACTGGGGTATGTCGGACTTCCGCTGGCGAGATTGTTTGCGTCGAAGTATCCCGTCATTGGTTTCGACATCAAACAAGACCGTGTCCGCGATCTGATGCAGGGCCGGGACTCGACGCTTGAAGTCGAGGAAACGCTTCTCCGATCGGTCCTCGTGACGGAACCGGAAAAGCTGACATCGGGCAAAACGGGGTTGTATTGCACATCTGACACGAATGATTTAAAGGATTGTAATTATTATATCATTACCGTTCCGACGCCGGTCGACAAGTATAACCGTCCTGATCTCACTCCGCTTGTCAAGGCGAGCGAAACGGTCGGCAAGGTGTTGAAGAGAGGGGACATCGTCATTTATGAATCGACGGTTTATCCCGGCGCGACCGAGGAAGATTGTATTCCGGTGATGGAAAAAACATCGGGAATGAAGTTCAATATTGACTTCTTTGCCGGTTATTCCCCGGAGCGGATCAACCCCGGTGACAAAGAACACACGGTCGAAAAAATCAAAAAGGTGACTTCCGGCTCGACCCCGGAAATCGGCGAAAAAGTGAACGCACTGTACAACTCGGTGATCACCGCCGGGACGCATCTTGCCCCGTCAATCAAGACAGCGGAGGCGGCCAAAGTCATCGAAAACTCGCAGCGCGACATCAATATTGCGTTCGTCAACGAGCTGTCGCGTATTTTTCATCTGATGGGAATCGACACGCTTGATGTTCTCGAAGCGGCCGGGACGAAATGGAACTTTTTGCCGTTCCGCCCGGGACTTGTCGGCGGTCACTGTATTGGCGTCGACCCTTATTATCTCGCTCAAAAAGCCCAGGAATACGGTTACCATCCGGAAATCATTCTTGCAGGCCGCCGCATGAATGACAACATGGGAGACTATGTTGCAAGCCGGATCGTCAAGTGCATGATCCGCAAAGGCATTTCCGTTAAGGGAGCGAATCTGCTTGTCCTTGGAATCACATTCAAGGAGAACTGTCCTGACGTGCGGAACACGAAAGTGGTTGACATTGTCCGTTCGCTCCAAAGTTACGACATCAACATCCAGATTTACGACCCGTGGGCCGATGCCAAGGAAGTCCGGCATGAATACGGGCTGGAAATGATTCCGTCGCTCAGTGAAAAAACGACCGGTGCCAACGGCAAGGGGTTCAGTGCGGTGGTGCTTGCGGTGGCTCACCATCAATTCCGTGACATGGACATCCGTTCGACCGTCGGGGAACATGGGGTCGTGTTCGATGTCAAAGGAATCCTGCCGAAAGATCGGATTGACGACCGATTGTAATAACGGCAGGATGAAAATGCAGAACGGATTCCTGTTGATTCCTTTCTGCGCTGGAATCGATTGAAGACCGGAAAGATGCGGAGAACGACAAAAACGTGCGGCAGCGGAGGAATTTCAGAAAGAAAGGAAACAGGTCATGAATCGCTGGACTCTTCTCGTGACGGTGTGTGTTGTGTGTGAAGTACTGCCGCTCTTCGCCCAATCGGAAGCTTATATCGGATCGCCGTTCGGAGTGGGATGTGCCGTGTTGAAAATGCCGCCCAAAGAAACACCGCGAGGTCTGGGAATGGACGGTATTCTCCTTTTCGAGCGGAACAACCGGATATTCTATCCAGTCGTAGAGCAGCGGAAGATTCCTACGGCGGTGACGGATATTTTTCAGAATTCGAAACGTCCCGTCGGACGTCTGCTCGGCGACATTCTCGAACAGGAGACCGGCAGTGTTGCCGTCTATTTTTTGTTTGACGGCCGGTCTGCGCCGCTGAATCTCAGCATGATGACAGTACGTGAAAATCCCGTGACCGTCACACCGAAAAATGCACCGAGACAATATCAGAACCTGCTCAAAAAATGGTGGGAACAGTACAACAAAAATGCAGACCGGCCGGAAAACGATTACCCTCCTGTGGTGAGTGAATATCTGCTAAACATGCTTTCGTACCGGCTGGGATTGCCGAGAGCGGAAACAAGGGCACCCTTCCTTGAAAAACTTCTCTATGAGGAAACCGGTTTTTCGCCGGGGCAACGGAGTAAACTTTTCGATGCGGAGCGTGCCCGTTTTTTCGCGCCGGAACAATTTCAATTTCCCGCCGATCAGAAGCTGCCGGTGTCCCTGGGGGACTTGATTCCGCAGCAAACCGGACGCAGTCCTGTGGTTTCAATCCCGTCTGCGGAAGATTCCGCTCAAACAACAGACACGGCCGGCTCTACGGAAGAAAAGCCGCAAAAACCGGCGACGTCTTTCTGGAGTTCGGTCACGCAGAAGTTTTCCGCAGCCGTTTTCCAGGGTTCACAGAAGGTTTCGCCGAACGACCCGCAGAAGAAATACGAGCGTGAAGGAATCGAATCCATGGCGTTTCATGTTCCGCCGCACTGTTTCTATATCCGGTTCGGTTCGTTCCGCAACTTCCTCTGGTTTCAGAATCTTACCGAACTTTGGGGCGGAGATATGCGCAACCTGATCGCGATGCGGGCTTTCAAAAACGGTGGAAATTCACGCTTTGAAACGGAACTCGCCGTCAAACAGGACGCTCTGGCGGAACTTTTCGGGAATTCGGTGATTGAAGACATTGCGGTCATCGGTACAGACCTTGACTTTGATGAAGGCGGTTCGTTCGGGCTTTTGTTCAAAGCGAAAAACAACACACTCCTTGCCAATGAATTCCGGCAGAAACGCAAAAACGCCGTGAAAAACGACTCAACCCTCGAAGAAAAAACGCTGAAAACCGGCGGTCACGAGGTTTCCTTTTTATCGGCGCCGGATCATCATGTCCGTTCCTTTTACGCCGCCGTCGGGGATTATCATCTGGTTTCGCGTTCGGAGAAAATCATGCGTGACTTCATTGCTCTGCATACGGAAACGGAAGGAATTTCCGTCAAACATCCGTCGCTTGGCGAACTGGCGGAGTTTCAGAATCTCCGCGCGGTCATGCCGCCGGACGGAAAGGATACGATTTTCATTTACTTTTCGCGTCCGTATTTTTACAACCTCACGAGTGCGTCTTATTGGATTGAAACGCGGCGGCGGAATCAGGCGGCGGCAGGAATTGATCTGCTCAAGTTGGGAAGTCTTGCCGCCGCAGGAGAAGGGGGCCGGACAGGAAATCAAACGGTTCCGCAGTGGGTGAACAGACTCGCTTCCCATGGTTACATTCCGCAGTCGTTCGGACCGCTGCCGGACGGAAGCCGCACGGTGTTTCGGTCATGGTCGGATGTTTCGGATTCCGCCCGCGGTTACCGGGGACGCTTTTTGCCTGTCGCGGATCATCTTGCCGTGACAGCCACCTCCGCGGAAGTGCAGCAGTATCAGCAGATGTGCCGGGATTTTTTCGCCAACTGGGGAAATCTCGACCCGCTTGCGGCAACATTTCGTCACACACCGGCGGAATCCGAGGAAGGCAAAATGGAACGGATCACGATTGACATCCATATGGCTCCGTTGTCGCGAAAAAATGCGGAGACGCTTCGTCAGACGATGGGAGAACCGATGACCGTACAGTTCGGAACAATTGCAGGAAATATTGCATCGTTTGAAATTTCGCTCAAGGAGAAATTCTTTTTCGGAGGTCTGCAAAACAGCATTCCGCCGCAATCTCCGGGCGAACGTCCGCGATTGCCGGAGCGGATCACATCCGCCGCAATTCTTCAGGGGGAACTCTTTCCGCGTGATCTTGTGTCAGGGTACATGGGATTGGCCGGTACGCCGGGAACGCTGCTTCAGTTGATGGATATCGGGTTCCCGCCGTATGACGATGCGGCAGGTTACGCCCGCGGAATCACCGGCGGTTGGCGGCGGCATGCCGGTCCATACACGCTTTACTCGCAACAGCGGGAACTTTTGGACCGCATTTCGCCGCAGCTTGGACTTGTTCCGGCGGAGATCCCCGCTCAGTTCCGACTGAAGATACAAAACCTCAACAGTGCCGCCGTCACACCGGTTTTGAATAACCTCGGTTTTGCCCGCACGAGAAACACAAGCAAAGGAAATGCGCTTCTCTTGAATCAGCTTCACATGCAGTTTCATGTCAACGGACCGGAATGCAAAAATGTTGCGGAAGAACTTCTTCTGAGTGAAATGGTCTGTCCGCTCGGAGGCGAATACCGGTTTCAAACATTCGGACAAGGTACGCCGCTTGGTTTCTGGACATCCACTGCACTGGAGCAGTCCCCTGATGACGGCTTTTTCGCCATGAAAGCTCCCGCCGGTTTTGTTTCACCGCCGCTGAACTGGTTTCGAGGTCTCCAAGCGGACGCTCTTCTCGCTCCCGACGCGGTTTCCATTCACGCGGATCTCCTGATGCTTCTGCCGTGACGGAGCTTTTTCCTCCGCTCTTGATTTTTCGCGGAAAATTTGTTAATTTGAGTCTGCGGACTTTCCGGCCGTAACAATCTTTCACTCAAAAATTCAACAAAACAGGTTTTGTCATGAAAAATTTCCATTTCCTTCTTTCCTTGTTCTTAACGGCATCCGCCGCTTCGTT
>JAISQK010000067.1 GCA_031274255.1 Planctomycetaceae bacterium
TCCTGTTCTGCCAAATCCGTTTGTTCACCAACATCGGCTGCAAGATTATAAAGTTGCGGTTCTTTATCAATATGCGGTTTGATGAGTTTCCAATCCCCTTTTCGCACGGCATACTGAGAACCGAACCGCCAGTATAACGCATCATGCGGAGCGGCGTCGCTTTGCCCCTGCAGAAGCGGCCACAAATCAGCTCCGTCCAGTTTCCATGCCGGATCAATCGTTGCACCGGCTGCGGTCAACGCGGTTCTGATGATGTCCAGCGAAATGACCGGATGATCGGAAACCTGACCGCCCTGAATATGTCCTTTCCAGTAAACCGCAAACGGAACACGGATACCGCCCTCCCAAAGATACCATTTCGTCCCGCGAAGTTGACCGTTATCCGCAGCACCGCCGGGACCGCCGTTGTCCCCTAAAAAGAAAACAAGCGTGTTTTCCTCCAGACCTTTTTCACGAAGCGAGTCCATGATCTTGCCGATAACGGCATCGGTTTCCAGAAGATCGGCAAGGTATTTCCGTTGGTTCAGCGGAATGTCTTCGTCCAGCGTATCAAGATATTGCGGAGTTCCTACATGAGGACCGTGAACATGCGTGAACGGAAGGTAAAGAAAAAACGGTTTCGACCTGTTCCGGTCAATGAAGGATGTCGCTTCTCGTGCATATTCTTCCATCGGGTTTTCAGGACGGGGAATCACCGTTGTGCCGCGATAAAACTTTGCAGGTGAACCATCCGGTTCTTTCGCGGCAAGTCCGTGGGGGAGAACTCCGGCAAACTCATCAAAACCGCGAGCCTGCGGCAGATATTCCTCCCCTGCTCCGAGATGCCATTTTCCGAATATTGCCGTGGCATAACCGAGTGCTTTGAAACGCTGCGCCGTTGTCGTCTGGGCAATATCCAAAGCTCTCACATTTTTGTCGCCGGAAGCTTTGCCTTCCGCATTGGCATCAAATCCGAAACGCTGTTGATAACGTCCGGTCATCAATCCGGCACGGGTCGGACTGCAAACACAACCGGTCGTGTAGGCATTGGTAAACCGGACTCCGTTGTGAGCCAAACGGTCAATATTCGGCGTTTTAACCCTTTTGGTTCCTTGAAATCCGAAGTCCGCGGAACCGGGATCGTCCACCAAAAAGATGACTATATTGGGTTTCGGATTGGTTTCTCCGGCAAAAACCAGACCGGTAAAACTGATCAGAATAAATGAAACTGTCACAAACTGTTTAAACATGGTAAACTCCTGTGTTATTTTTATAGCAATATTTCCTAACGGATTCTGTTAGGAATCACCGGTTAAAATACCAAAAATTTCAATGATTTCAGAGATCAATCGTTCATTTTTCCTTTGGCCAGGGATAATCGTTTTTTCCGGCGGACGGTTCATAAGGACCTTCCGGCAACGTTTTTTGCCACGCAAGAACAATTTCTGAAAGCCGTGTTACAACATCGGGATATTTTTCTGCAAGATTATTTTGTTCGCCGGGATCGTTGGGAATATCGTACAACTCAACGCGGCTCTTATCGGGATTCAGTAACAATTTCCATTGTCCCTCACGAATCGCGAGAATCGGACTGCGGTTCCACAGATGATTGGCAATATTGAAACGCCATTCCCAGTAAAGCGGTTTTGTGCGTTGAAAATTCTTATCGCCCCTGAATGCGGCAATAACATTTTCGCCGCGTTGTACGGATTGCACGTCTTCCGGTAACGTAATACCTGCCGCTGCGGTCAATGTCGGAAGCAAATCAGCACCGCTGATAATGGAGTTGTTGTTGATTTGTCCGGCAGGAACATTTCCGTGCCAACGTACAATAAACGGAAGACGAATTCCGCCTTCGTACAAACTCCGTTTTCGTCCGCGAAAGGGTCCCGCACTGCCGACTCCCGACCAACTTGCGTTAGCGATTGCAATATCTTCCGGTCCGTTATCGGACGAAAAAATCACAATCGTATTTTTCGCCAATCCTGATTCTTCGAGATGATCAAGCAAACGTCCGATTTGTTTGTCAAGTTCCGTAACGGTTCCGGCGTAAACTTCAATCGGCGATGTAAAACCGTCGGGTGTTGCCGGTGCGCGATACGGTTTGCGTTGTTCTTCCGACGGGGCAAGACTCGCGTGAGGATCGTTGAACCATAATTGCACAAAAAACGGTTTATTCTTCTCAGCAGTATCCAGAACGTTAATTGCCGCGTCCACAAGCGTTTTTGCCGCACGGGGACGGTTTTCCGGTTGACCAAGTCGGACGAGTTTTCCGTCAACATTTTGCTGGCTGTTCAGCCAAAAGACTTTATCGAAACCGTAAATCTGTAACGCTTTTTCATCTTCAGGAGTATCGGGCGGAAGACCGAGATGCCATTTTCCGATATGAGCAGTCTGATATCCTTCCTGTTGCAATAATCGCGGCAATGTCGCTACGGACGGGTCAAGAAAATTTCCCATTCCTCGCGCCGCATTTTGTTTCGCGGTTGCGTAATGTCCGTGAATTTTCAACTCGGCGGGCAAACGTCCGGTTGTCAACGTGCTGCGTGACGGCGAGCAGACCGAACCGCCTTGATAATACTGCGTAAAACGTGTGCCTTCACGGGCAAGACGATCCAGCGACGGTGTTTTGATCCTTGTATTTCCGTAACATCCAAGATCGCCCCAGCCGAGATCGTCCGCCAGAAGAAACAGAATATTCGGCTTATCTCCGGCAAACAAAGAATTTGTGATTGCCGTAAAAAGCATGATGACGGTCAATAAAATACTTTTTTTCATTTTGTCATTTCCTGTCAAGTTGAGTTGTTTTCAAATGTGAGATTTTTCGCCTGAAACATCTAAATAAAGAGATTCCTCTCTAATTGTCCACAAGCGGCAAGGGGAATATCGTGGAACGCACATGTTGACCGCTCGCCAGATTTTCCAGCTCAATCACCTTGCCGGGATATTCTTTGGCGAGATTCGTTGTTTCAAACGAATCTTCCGCAAGGTTGAAAAGCTCGACAGGAGCGTCCGCAAGCGACTTGCCTTGTCTTTTCGTGAGCGTCAGTTGGGTTCGGACAAGTTTCCAATCACCGGCGATCACCGTTTGCTGACCTCCATAGCCGGGAGATTCCCGATAGAGAAACGGACGGTCTTGCTGAATTTTTCCGTCCTCTTCGGCAAGCAATGTTGAGACAAAACTGATACCGTCAGAATCATCGGGAGCTGTTCCCGGTTTGCCGTCCGCGATTTCGAGAAGTGTCGGCATCCAGTCTTCAAAACCTGTCACACGGTCAGAGACGCGATTCGGACGAATTTTGCCTTGCCAGGAAACAATGCAGGGAACACGGATTCCGCCTTCGTACATGCTTCCTTTGCGCCCGCGCAGTCCTGCGTTGGAATTGAAAAATTCCGTGTCGGTACCGCCGAGACGGTCATAAAGCGGACCGTTATCGCTCACAAACACAATCAAGGTGTTTTCATAAACACCTTTGTCTTCGAGCAATTGAACAAGACGCCCGATTTCACGGTCAAAACGTGTTATCATGGCGGCATAAGCAGCCCGCGGTGTAAAATGAGGCGTGTAACCGTTCTTGCCGATACCGGTGAACGGCGGATCGTCCCATAATCCCTGATATTCTTTCAGTGAATCTTCCGGCACTTGCAGAGCCAGATGCGGAACGGTTGTTGCCCAATAAAGAAAGAATGGTTTTTCCGCATTTTTTCCGACAAATTTGAAAATTTCGGCGGCAATCAGGTCGGGACTGTAATTTTTCCCCTGAAATTTCATATAAGATTTCGGATCGTTTGGATCATCATCAGGGTCAAGTGCGGCATGACCGGGAACCGGATGTTCATTGACGGTGATCTTTTGTTCATCGTTCCACAATTGAGCGGGATAATAAGTATGGGCTTCACGCTGGCAGTTATAGCCGTAAAAACGGTCAAAACCAATCCGTAGCGGCGTGCTGACGGAATCCGGGCTGCCGAGTCCCCATTTTCCAAACGCACCGGAAACATAACCGCGTTTTTTCAGTTCGCCGACAAGAGTTGCCGTGTTTTCCGGCAAGGAACATTGTCCTTCCGGTTTGACTTCCATGTTGTTACGCACGGCACAATGTCCCGGATGGTATCCGGTCATAAGAACCGCACGTGACGGAGCACAGACATTGTTTCCCGAATAATGCCGCGTGAAACGGATTCCTTCCCCGGCCAAAGCGTCCAGCGACGGTGTTTTGATCTTCTTCTGACCGAATGCCCCAATGTCGCCGTACCCGAGATCGTCCGCAATGATAAAAACGATGTTTGGCAATTTTTTTGTGTCATCGGCCCTGCTCTCCTGCATTACAAAAAAAACAGCAGCCATGATGAAAGAAACAATAAAAATAGTGTTATTTTTCATGCTCATTTTCCAATGATTTTGTCCAAACGCAATTTTAATTCCTGAACGACTTCACTTTGTTCCGCCTGTTTGTTCGTTGTTTCGGCGGTGTCCGACCTCAAATTGTAAAGCTGAACTTCCGGCAGCCGTTTCGCTTGGGCGGAACCGGGTTTTGGAACACTCCACCCTCCTGAATCCGGGCAAAGACTCAACTTCCAATCCCCCTGACGAATCGCAAAGGAACCGTTGATGGAGTGATGAATCACTTCCGTGCGGACCGGCTGAACGGCCGTTTCATTCCACACGGAAAGGAGACTGACACCATCTTCGGCGGCATTGTCAGAAAGCTGTTGTCCGGTGATTTCCGCAAATGTCCGTATCAAATCAATCAAACAGGCGAGTTGACCGGTCGAACTTTGCGGTTTGATATGATTCGGCCAGCGCACGATGAAGGGAACCCGGTGTCCCCCTTCAAAAATATCCGCTTTGGCTCCGCGAAAACCGGCACTCGGATCATGTCCGTGTTCCCGAAGCTGCGGAATTCCAGCAACAGGCGAACATCCGTTGTCGGAAGTGAAAACGATGATCGTGTTTTCCGCAAGTCCGCATTTGTCCACTGCTGTGACGATTTGCCGTACCGTATCATCCGTCTGCATCACAAAATCCGCGTAATCATTGATTCCGCTTTTTCCTTTCCACTGCGGTGACGGAAGAATCGGGGCGTGCGGAGCGTTGAGCGGAAAATAAAGAAAGAACGGCTTCCCCTGTTTGGCCTGTCCGGAACGTGATTCAATATATCTGACGGCTTTTTCCGTAATTTTCGGCAAAACATCAACGGCTTCAAAACTTTCCGCGGCGGTACCTTCACGTACCCAGGTTTTACGTGTGACCGGAATCTCCGCCACACGGTCGTTTTCGAGAAATGTAAACGGCGGCATATCCAGTGACGCGGAAATCCCGAAGTAATCATCAAAACCCAGCGTCAACGGTCCGCCGGTGAACGGTCGGGAAAAATCAATTTCAGACTCACCGGAACCGTAGTCCTGGGGATTGTATGCGGATTTTGCGGAATCGTATGACGGCAGCTTCGCCCAATTGAGACCGAGATGCCACTTGCCGATCACCGCAGTATGATAACCGGCACCTTTCAATACAGACGCCATTGTCGTCCGTTCCGGCTCAATCAACGCAGGGGAATAACCGCCCAAGACGCCTTTTTTCAGGGAACTCCGCCAGTTATACCGCCCTGTCAGGATTCCGTATCGTGTCGGTGTGCAAACCGAGGAGGGGGAGTGCATGTCCGTGAAAATCAATCCGTCCGCCGCCAGTTTGTCGAGTGCGGGTGTCGGGATTTTACTGTCGGGATTCAATGCCTTCACATCGCCGTACCCCAAATCATCTGCAAGAATAAGGATGATATTCGGTTTATCCGCCGCTTGCGAAAAGGCGGCAGTCAAAACAAGTAACGTCAGTATCAGACCGGTTCTAACAATTTTCATGGGTTCCTCCTTTATCGGAAAGTGTTTCTAACGCCGCAGTTTCACCTGGGTTTTTTGAGGCGGTTCCACTGTAAAATCAAATTTTTTCGGACCGCCGCGTTTGACCTCGAAAGTCAGGTCGGTGGTGTTAGGCAAGGTGTACTTTTCGGCCACGCGGAAAGTGTCTTTGCTGTATCCTGTCGATTCGCCTTCCTTGTCGAGGATTTCTTCCGACAACACGGTTCCCGAAAGCCAGACTTTATACGTTCCATAAGGCACACCATCGCCGTCTTTAACTTCACCGGGAGAATAATATCCTTTTTGGTTCAGATAACCGTAAAAGGTTTTTCCGTTGCCGTCGAAACAGACGGAGCCGAAATCCACCGGCTTGCCGTCCGGGAAAGTGACCGTTCCTGAAATCTTGACCTTGTCCGAACAGCCGAGGCATATCAGTGTCAAAAGCAGGAGACAAAACAATTCAATGCGGAATTTCATGGGCAATGTGTCAATAAATATCTGTTAGTGTCATTTGCAAACAAAACCATTCAAGCCGTTCTTTTACGGCAGCGAAACCGCCTGACCGTCATCAACCCTGGCGAGGTAATGCAGGACATCAAAGCTGACCGTTGCGGAAATTGCCTGTACGGAACCGTCGCCGAAAGCGAATTGACCAACTCCGGGATGAATGCCGCCGAAAACAGCATGTTCATGATTGATGATTTCACCATCATCGGCATTCAGTTTCGTTTCAGCACCCGGAGGAATGTCATTCGGAGAACGCTTGATACAGGCTT
>JAISQK010000372.1 GCA_031274255.1 Planctomycetaceae bacterium
GTTTCATCACTCATGAATATTGCGGTTTTTTTGTTTGACAAATCCCCGGAGATGCAAATTTCCATTTTCAATGATTTCCAACGAGGAAAACGAATTGTTCTTTGATCCGGAACCTTCCACGACGGCGGAAAGCGTGCAATAAGGGATTCCGGCAATTTCTTTGTAGTCGCCTCCGTGATCGTGACCTTGCAGGACGAGACGAACTTTTCCCGATTGTTCCAACAAGACGCGAATCCGATCCGCGTTCTTTACGGCGCAAGACTGTTGATTTTCAATATCGCCCGCCGCGGCTTCGCGGCCCACCGGAGGCAAATATTCTTCATCCAATAAGGATTACCGTGTTCCAATTCCCTTTTGTTCCGGAGAGTGTTGACTTTTGTATAGATACATAGTCTAATGATTCTTTTGGAAGAATAAATATAAGGAGTAGGAATATAATGTTTCTCTATAAGAAATGCGGTTCGGAACGAGCGGTCAAAAATGGCATGGTCGCAGGAAAGCGGTATCGGTGCAAAGAATGCGGGTGTAACTACCGGGAAGGTGACAAGCGTACCAACGAAAAGGTTGCCGCAAAATTGAGCGTACTTCTGCTTTCTCCTTCAACCAGTCCGCACATTCACGGGCAAGAGATTTCTGCATAAGACCGATTTGCTAAAACGATCGATTGAGTCTCATCTTCAATTTTGAAATCGCGAATATCAACTCTATCCGGATCAAGATTGTTGACAAAAGTCGGTTCGCCAAAAAGAAACCGCAAGTGTTCGATGGAATCAAGTTGCGTTTTTAATTCCTGATAAGCGTAAATTGTGAAGTACGCTGATACGATTGAGACATTCGATTCGGGCGTGATTGATTTTGCCAAAAAATCCCCCACCATTCCATGCAAATCATTATCAATAATCGTCGAATAAGTCATAATACGGAGAAAATTTTTATTTGAGTGGCGTTTTCCAATGCAATGAATGTCTTGCGATTCTTTTAAAAACAATTTGCCGTTTTCTCTCAAAACGAAGTGCCGAACGCACTTTGCAGTTCCTGGCGTTCATATTCCAAAAGACCGTCCACCATGTATTCGAGATGTCCGGCGAGAATCGTGTCGAGCTTGTAAACCGTCAGGTTGATCCGATGGTCTGTCACACGATTTTCAGGGAAATTGTACGTTCGGATCCGCTGACTCCGGTCGCCGCTGCCGATTTTGCTTTTACGTTCTTCGAGCCGTTTCTGATCTTCCTCGTTCTGTCTGAAGTCGTAAACCCGCGACTTCAAAACACGGAGAGCCTTGGCCAAATTTTTATGCTGACTCTTTTCGTCCTGACAACTCACCACAATACCGGTCTCGTAGTGCGTGAGCCGAATCGCGGATTCGGTCTTGTTGACATGTTGACCGCCCGGACCGCTGGAACAAAACCGGTCAATCCGGTAACTGTCCGGAGGCAAGTCCACTTCGACATCTTCCGGCTCCGCCATCACCGCCACCGTTGCCGCGGATGTGTGAATCCGCCCTTTGGCTTCGGTCTCCGGCACACGCTGCACCCGATGTCCGCCGCTTTCAAACTGAAGATGCCGAAAACATCCTTCACCATTAATTCCAAGTACGATTTCCTTGAAACCGCCCAGTTCCGTCGGATTCATCGACATCAACTCGGTCTTCCAACCGTTGTCTTCACAGTAATGCTTGTACATTTCATACAAATCGCGGGCAAAAAGAGCCGCCTCGTCACCGCCGGTTCCTGCGCGAATTTCAAGAATACAACTCGTCCTGTTGGCGTCTTCCCCGCCGACGGTCATGTCGAGAAGCTCGTTCCAAAGGACTTCCCGCTCTTCTTTGAGTTGAGGGAGTTCCATTTCGGCCAGTTCCTTGAGTTCCCCGTCGTTCCCGTCGAGAATGGTGTTGGCCTCTTCAATTTCCTCATTAAGCTGCTTGAAACGTTTGTATTTGTTCGCCAATTTTGCGATGGAACCATGCTCGCGAGCGACCGATTGCATTTTTTTTGAGTCGGCAAGCACTTCCGTATCTTGCAAAAGCCGTTCCAGTTCCCAAAAGCGTTCCAGCTTTTCCTCTAACATCTTACGCATTTCAGACTCCTGAGAAAGAAAACCATCAAGAAAATTTTAAAATTCAAAAAAGGAACGACCGCATGATTTCAAGAAAGTCAAATCAAAAGAAAAAATAGTGTGCAATTCGTTAAAACCACACACTATTTTCGAAAGGAGAAAACAAATGAAAAGGCTAACCTTTTTTCTTACCAACATTCCCGTAGCCGTTTGAAAATTTGCTACGGAATTTCTCAATACGTCCCGCGGTATCAATATATTTCAACCGCCCCGTATAAAACGGATGACACGCATTACAAATATCAACTTTCAGTTCCGGTTTCGTACTACGCGTGACAAAAGTGTTTCCGCAACCGCAGGTGACTTTCGTCTCAATATATTTAGGGTGAATTTTGTCTTTCATAACCACAACTTCTTCAGTATTTCAATAATCAACAAAGCCGCAACCGAATCGCCGACGCTCCAAATGACTCATCAATTATGCCATAAATATACCTTACGTTCCGATCGGCTCAAGGGGGGGCTGTTCGGAAATGGAGGGGGGTTCGATTTTTTCTTCCGTTTTTTCACTGTCGGAATTTTGATCACTATTCTGTGCGTCGTTTTGATTCTCCTGACCGAACGAAATGCCAGCCAATTTTGCAATCAGCGATGCCCGCAAGAGCCGTCCGGAGAAATCCACCTCCTGGGTTTCGACCGAATAATATTGAATCGCTTCCTCGTATTTTCCCTCGCGCTCCGCAGCACGGGCCAAATGATATGTGGCACCGTTTCTCCAAAAAGCACCGACAGGATTCTGTAACACCTGTTTTTGAAAGTAGTTACGAACAGCGTTGCTGTCTTTCTGCCCGAACTCCTCATTACTGTACGAATTGTAGGCAAGCGTTCCAAGCCAGTAACCCGCCGTGACGGTGGCAAACCGGCACACGGCGTACTGAAGTTGGTCCATTGACGGCAGTTCCGACATTTCGCGGTCGGTAACGCGAGCTTCCTGAAGACAGTTGGCGGCGCCATCTTCACCGGAAATTTTGTTCGCAAAATAAAGAAGCCGCCCCTTCCACAAAGGATTGGAATGCTTTCGGATGGAAAGCTGTTTGTCGGAAAGTTGCCGAATGGAAAGCTGAAATGCCGCATCCTGAAGCACATGCTGGGTTCCGTGAATGGAAGCGGTCTCTTTTTCGATGAGACAATTTTCAAAAAGCCCTTCAAAATCATAGTGCCACACAGCCATATCGACATCGGGTGCCGCTTTTTTGATTCTTTCACGAAATTCACTCGGTGAATTGTGAAGAACAAGTTTATCAGTTCCCTTGAGTTCATTTTCGATAATTTTCATCCGCATGGAATGAGCGATCGGGTCGACCGGCAAAAAAATCCGTGTGTTTTCCACAAGTTTTTCGGCACTCTCCAACGGAATACTGTTTTTACTGGAAAACGTAAGAAGTGAAGGATTGTTTTTTAACTGGGAAAGCGTGGCAATTTTGGTAAAAACGAGACCTTCCCCCTCTTTCAGTTCATAACCGTTTTCCTGGGTAAGCGGCATTCCAAGTTCCGCAAAAAAGACGTAAAGCTCCCCGTCAATCAGCACGCCGACACCCCAGGGAAGCTGCCGTGGAAATCCCTGCGACTCGCCAATAATCCCCAAAACACAGGCATCAATCCGCTGCTGCCGGAGGAGAGCGATAAAAACACTGCACCAGTCGCTGAGCGTTCCCTGACCATAAAGCATTGCCTGCCAAGCAGGTTGCGGCATTGTCGGAATAAAAGAACCGTCCGGCAAATCGAAACGGCTTTTCAGTACGATATTGCGAATTGTCCAGTCAAAAAGTTCTTTTGCCCGTTCAAGGTCGAGTTGGCTTTTCCCTCTTGCCCATTGTGACACATTTCGGCACCACAGAGCCTGTTTGATATAATCTCCATCAATGCCGCGGAAAGAAAGCGAATCTCCGCGAAACGCCTCCGCAAAAATTTCCATTGCCAGCGTGTAATGATTCAACTGTTCCAGCGACTGCGGCAATGGCGTCTGACGAATCAGGAGTTTCTTGACAAAATCATTGATTTTCGCAGCGGAAAGATTCTGCTGCTTGGCCACATTCGCGAAATTGGAAAGATTTTGCCGGTAATCCATAAATAACGCAACAATTTCCATAAACTGCTGAATCCCCAATGGAGCGTAGGATTTGGCAAAAAGTTCCACAATTTGTCCGGCTTTGTCCGCCGCTGCCTGAATGTCCTCCGGTACCGCATCGGCAGGATCGTCCTCTGAAAATCGGGCGATTTTCCGCAACAAAGTCTGAAACGTGACCATTTCCGTATGAATTTCATTGAGCCGTTTTTCGGTTTCCACATAAAACGAACTCGGCTTCCATGTTTCGTCCTTCGGCATCCCCGCGACCCAGTTGTCGAGCCGCCCCATCGCCTGATTGAGCATCTCACGACCGTAATGATTTTCAAGTTGGTTGATCATGTCAAGCGACTGACGGAACACATCGTCATTCGTCTGTCCGCCGGCGGAACCCTCGGTACCATACTGCGGCCGGTTTTTTTTCTTGTCCGGGCAACCCGTCAGCAGACAAAGGCAAATCAAAAGAATAAGGCCGCAATAAATACGGCAGACTGATAAGTTTTGAGGCTTGAACATGTTAAATCAGATTAAAATAATAAAAATAATAAATCGCAGTGAAAGTCAAGACACCGTCACCGCCATTGTGGCGGGCTTCATTCCGTATGTTTGATTCCCGGCACCATTTACGGATTACTCTTTACGAATCGGTGACAATCTCCCGAATGGCAAGGAGTTGTGTCAACAAGGCCTCCAACCGGTCGAGCGGCAGCATGTTAGGACCGTCACTTGGCGACATTTCCGGCTCCGGGTGTGTCTCCATGAATAAAGCGTCCACACCGACCGCCGTTGCGGCCCGGGCCAGCGGCGCAACCATTTCCCGATTTCCTCCGGTTGCGTTGCCGAGTCCGCCGGGTTCCTGAACGCTGTGTGTGGCATCGTAAACGACCGGCGTTCCAAGCGACCGCATTTCGATCAGGCTTTTCATGTCGTTCACGAGCCGGCCGTATCCGAAAAAGGTGCCGCGTTCTCCGAGGAGAATGTCGGAACATCCCCCTTCCTCCAGTTTTCCGACCACGTTTGCCATGTCCCGCGGAGCCATGAACTGCCCTTTTTTCACGTGAACCGCTTTTTTCGTCGCGGCTGCCGCCAGGAGGAGGTCTGTTTGCCGCGACAAAAATGCCGGAATCTGGATCAACTCACACACATTTCCGACCGGTTCCGCCTGCCACGGTTCGTGAATGTCTGTCGTCACCGGAAGTTGATATGTCGCTTTTATCCGGGAGAGCATCTCCAACCCCGCTTCCAGACCCGGACCGCGGAAGGATTGGACGCTGGTACGGTTTGCCTTGTCGAAGGACCCCTTAAATACGACATTGATTCTAAACTTTTTTTCGAGCGTGACAAGTGTTTCCGCAATCGGCGTCAAAACCGACTGTTCCAGAACACATGGTCCCGCAATCAAAAGCAAAGGCTGACCTTTTCCGCAAAGTATTGATCCGATTTTGACCGGATTGTGAGGCATCAAAAGACTCCACCGCCTGGGATTTCGAAATTGGACAAAGCATAGACAGT
>JAISQK010000374.1 GCA_031274255.1 Planctomycetaceae bacterium
ATGCCTCCGGCGGGCCGCGACGCCGCGGCGGGCGGTAGCCTCCCGACACCTTCGGTGTGGTCGGCATCAGTTAGAAAAATCTTTCCAACTAGAGGTCGAAGGCCCGTAATACTCCAGTAAATATACTGCGGGATGCAACGTCACGTTGACGCTGACCGCGCAGCCGGGAGGCTATCGCGGTGCAGCGTGCCATGCTGCCGGTGTGATTGACTAGGAGTTCTTTCGCGCGTCAGTGAGTGCCTTGTAGTATTCGTAACGCTCGAAAATCTTCTTTTGTGACTCCTCGCAAAACGCCGCGGCCGCTTCCGGCTTTGAACGTCCGAGGATTGAGAACCGGTTCTGCTTGGCGGTGAAGTCTTTGAGTTCCCCTTTCGGCTCCCTGCTGTCGAGCGAGAACGGATTCGCCTCACGCGGATCATAATGATACAACGGCCAGTAACCGCAGGCGACGGCTTCTTTCTGAAGTTCAAGACCATTTGCCATGTTGATTCCCTGAGCGATACAGTGTGCATAGGCAATGAGGAGCGACGGTCCGCGGTAAGACTCCGCCGCACGGATCGTTTTCAGTGCGTGCATCGGGTTGGCTCCGATGGAAATCTGACCGACGAACACATTGCCATACGCCACGGCCATCAGACCGAGGTCTTTCTTACCGGTCGGTTTACCGCCGGCGGCAAATTTGGCCACAGCACCCAACGGAGTCGATTTTGACGCCTGACCGCCTGTGTTCGAGTAAACTTCGGTGTCCAGCACGAGGATATTGATGTCTTCGCCGGAAGCAATCGCGTGGTCGAGACCGCCGTAACCGATGTCGTATGCCCAACCGTCTCCGCCGAAAATCCAGACACTTCGACGCACCAGATTTTCTATCACCGTGAGAAGCTCTTCCGACTCTTTGGTTCCGAGGCCGGTCAGTTCGGCCTTCAATTGGGCGACGAGGTTGCGTTGACGGGCGATTTCCGCTTCCGTCTGTTGCGGATTGCTGAGAATGTTCTCGACAAGAGCGGCACCGACATTGTCCTTCAGTTTGTGGAGAAGGTATTCCGCGTGATTCCGCTGATTGCTCACCGCCAGACGCAAACCGAGTCCGAACTCCGCATTGTCTTCAAACAGGGAATTGCACCATGCCGGACCGCGGCCCTGAGCGTTGACGCAGTACGGAGTCGTCGGCAGGTTTCCGCCGTAAATCGACGAACATCCCGTGGCGTTCGCGACAATCATGCGGTCGCCGAAGAATTGAGTGACCAGCTTAATGTACGGCGTTTCACCGCATCCGGCACACGCACCGGAAAATTCAAAGAGCTGCCGCATAAGCTGCGAACCTTTGATGGTTTCCGCATTGATGCCGGCACGGTCCGCGTCAGGAATCGACAGGAAGAATTTCCAGTTGTCCCGCTCCGCATCAAGATAGTCGAGTTTCGGTTCCATATTGATCGCTTTACGGCCTTCAACGGTTTTATTCTTGGCGGGACAGTTCACCACGCAAAGGGCACATCCGGTACAATCGTCCGGCGCCACCTGAATACACATTTTTGCGCCGGGATACTCTTTGGTTTTCCAGTCGGCGGTACGGAACGCAGACGGGGCGGACGCGGCGATTTCCGGGGAAAACTGTTTGAGACGAATCGCCGCATGAGGACAAACAAACGAACATTGTCCGCATTGAATGCAAGTGCCGGGATCCCAGACAGGAATGTCGATGGCGATACTTCGCTTTTCATACTGACTGGTCGCGGTCGGAAATGTACCGTCCACGGTGAACGCACTCACAGGCAGCTCGTCACCGCGGTTGGCCAGAATTTCACCGAGTACATTTTCGACAAATTCCGGGATGTTTTCGCCGATTGTTCCCATGTGACGCCGCATCTTCGAGTCCGCAACAGCGGGAATCTTCACTTCATGCAGTGCCGCCAGCGAAGCGTCAACCGCCGCATGATTTTTCGCAACCACGGCGTCCCCTTTGCGTCCGTAGGTCTTTTTGATTGCCTTTTTGATGTGACCGATCGCTTCGTCTTCAGGAAGGAAACCGGCCAATTGAAAGAAACAGGTCTGCATGATGGTATTGATCCGTCCGCCCATTCCGGTTTCTCTCGCCACTTTCACCGCGTCAATGACGTAAAAACGGAGCTTTTTGTCGATGAGTTCCTGCTGAAGTTCCTGCGGAATGTGCTGCCAGACTTCGTCGGGACCAAACGGACTGTTCAGAAGAAATGTCCCGCCGGGAACGGCCATCGAGAGCATGTCCAGTTTCTCGGTGAAAACAAACTGGTGGCAGGCGATAAAATTGGCTTTCGAAACAAGATAGGACCCTTTGATCGGCCGAGGACTGAAACGGAGATGGGAAACCGTCACGGAACCCGCTTTTTTCGAGTCGTAAACGAAATACCCCTGAGCGAACAGATGCGTGTTTTCTCCGACAATCTTGGTGGTGTCCTTGTTCGCTCCGACGGTTCCATCGCTTCCAAGCCCGAAAAATACGGCACGGACGACATCCTCTTTTTCCGTCGAAAAATGCGGATCGTAATCAAGACTCAGATTCGTGACGTCATCCTTGATTCCGATGGTGAAACGCTTCTTCGGATTCGCTTTGGCAAGTTCCTCGTAAATGGCCTTGACCATCGCCGGAGTGAACTCCTTGGAGGACAATCCGTAACGTCCGCCGATGATGACCGGAAGTGTGCCGGTGCCGTTTTCAACCAGTGCCGTGAGAACATCCTGAAAGAGCGGTTCCGCGAGAGCATTCGGTTCTTTCGTCCGGTCAAGTACCGCGATTTTCTTGACCGTTTTCGGAAGTGCGGCGAGGAATGCCGCAACATCAAATGGACGGTACAGCCGGATATTGATGAGTCCGCACTTGGGGTCTTCGACGAAATCAAGATATTCCTCGACAACACCGGCACCGGACCCCATCGCGACAATCACGTATTCCGCGGTCGGACTTCCGACATAGTCAAACAAATGATATTG
This sequence comes from Planctomycetaceae bacterium, assembly GCA_031274255.1. GTDB lineage: Bacteria > Planctomycetota > Planctomycetia > Pirellulales > Thermoguttaceae > WRMR01. The sequence continues at coordinate 2,968 of JAISQK010000374.1, forward strand.
ACGGCCTGTCAGTTCGGCGAATTTGTCCATTTCCTGCTGCACGATGGTTGTGACCTTATCAAAGTAAGGATTGCACGCTTCGCGAGCCTGGAAGAAAACATCAGGGTTTTGGGCGGTTCCGCGAATCACCGGATGATCAGGGGACAATGCCCGTTCACGGAATGCCGTCACGGCGTCCTTGTCGAGCATCCGCTCGACGACATCGTCTGGAATGACCTCCATTTTGTTGACTTCATGAGAAGTGCGGAATCCATCGAAGAAATGCACAAACGGAACACGGGATTTGAATGTCGCCGCGTAGGAAATCAATGCAAGATCGTGCGTTTCCTGAATATTGACGGCACCGAGCATTGCCCAACCGGTGCTTCGGCACGCAAGAATATCGCTGTGATCACCGAAAATGGAAAGAGCGTGCGCGGCCAAGGTTCGGGCGGAAACATGAAAAACGGTCGGAAGAAGTTCCCCGGCGATTTTGAACATGTTCGGAATCATCAGGAGAAGCCCTTGCGAGGCGGTAAATGTACAGGTGAGGGCACCGCCCTGGAGCGACCCGTGCACGGCACCGGCGGCACCGGCTTCACTTTGCATTTCAATCACTTGAGGGACAACGCCGAAAATGTTTTTACGCCCTTCAGCGGCCCACTGATCCGTCCATTCACCCATCGTTGACGACGGGGTAATCGGATAAATGGCCATGACTTCGTTACAAAGATGAGCAATCATTGAAGTCGCTTCGTTGCCATCTGTCATCTTAAAGTTTTTTTCGCTCACGGAACTCTCCTGTCTTAACAAACTGAAATTGAAATGGTGGTTCGGATTTTTGAATCCTGTTATTTTAATAAAGGTCTCTGACCGAAAAGGAACCGCTTCCCTGTCTGAGCCGTTACTGAGTCAATAGAAATGGACACATTTCATCGTACCAGAATTTATGACGGATAAAAGGGGCGAATATTCAGAAAAAGTTTGGCATTATCACAAAATACAAGGACTTTCCTCTACCAGAAAACAGTAACATGGACTTTTACTCATTCAAAAAATGTTTTAGAAACAAAACAAAAAACAAACACTTTAAACGGGTTGGAAAAGTATTTTTATGACGATACTTTTCGCACAATCTCAGAAAAATTTTTCAAACTATTGAATGCAAATATTGACTTGATGATTCACAAGTGTATAATGTTATTGTTATGTGTGTCGTTACAGGAAATGATTTCCAGTATTTGCGGAAATTCCTGCAATAGAGGAGAAGTCATTTTCGTTAAGTTTGTTCTTTTTGAAGTGGAGAAATCATTATGAAGAAAGAAAGATTTGTTAAAATGGGGGGGGGGGGCAGTTTACGGGCTTTTACCCTTGTTGAACTACTGGTTGTGATTGCAATCATCGGGATTTTGATTGCACTTCTATTGCCTGCGGTTCAGGCAGCGCGTGAAGCCGCCCGCCGGATGCAGTGTTCCAACACAATGAAACAATTGGGGCTTGCCTGTCACAATTATGCGGACACGCAAAAATGTTTTCCGTTCGGTTCCTTTTGTCGGAACAACGGCAATCATGCTTCTTCACTATGGCTGTTTTATTCAATGTGGGGGGTGAGTATTCTGCCGTACATCGAACAGCAAGCGGCGTACGACATGTATTTCGGAGCTGCGAGCATGGAAAATCAGACAGCCGGTTCGGTGAATGCGTCCAATCAGGGAAGGAACCGCGAGTTGGCTCAAATGCGGATGTCTTGTTATGAGTGTCCTTCCGATACGGGAGCCGGTCAGCGTGATTATCCTGCAACGGAGCGGACGGATGCCGGGGCTTCCGTACACAGTCAATACACGCCATTCGAACAATATCTGACCTCGTACAAAGCGGTCGGCGGTGCGAACACCGGCGGAACCTGGTGGTGGGATCAGGACGGCGGCGCCGGTGGAAATGTCCGAAGTTACATGCGGGGAGTGATGCACACTTATTACGGAACCGGCGGAACAAGCGGGGTGAACCGTACGGAAACATTTGCTTCCCTCACCGACGGCACTTCCAACACGATGCTTTTCGTGGAACGTCATCGTCCGAGAAACGGTCAAACCCGCCGGGCGGTATTCTGGTCGAGTATTCCCGCAAATCATGTTTACACATCTTCACCGATGGCGGCAACCTTGAAAGCCGTAGACTGGGAACGATGTATCCTCACCTGTGGTCAAAGCGGAGATCAGGCGGTCTATTTCTGCGGTCGGTCCGCCGGCTCCAACCATACCGGCGGAATCAATTCCACTGCGGCAGATGGTTCAGTGCATTTTATCACAGAAACGATCAATGTCGGCCTCGGTTACGCTGCCAACCGCAGTAATCGCGACATGATTGGCGTTTGGGGATGTCTCTGTGCCGTGGATGATGCGGAAGCGGTCAGTGTTCCCTGATACGGATTTTATCATACCGCAGAGATAAATTGTAGGTCCAGTTAAGGGCGAAGCTGTTTTTCGGAAGAGTTTCGCCCTTTGTTTGAATGATGTTTTATTTTGATTTTCGAATGATGAGGAGATTCCTGATGAAAAAAATGGTCGTTTTCACATTATTTTCCCTCTTGTTGATCGGCATGGCCACCGGCTGCGGACCAAAAACGGTGAGGGTTTCCGGCCGTATCACTTTTGACGGGGAACCGGGAAAAGACATTTCCGTCCTGTTCCAGTCCGCTTCCACTGGAAACACCGTTCCAGAGCCTGCTGTCGGTCTGACCAACGAGAAAGGGGAATTTTCCCTTGCTCTGACGGATTCCAGGAAAAGAGGTGCCATTCCCGGTGATTATGTCGTTTACATTGCATGGGTCAATCCCAATCAGGGTGATGTTGTGGAAGGAAGCACTCAAAACACACCCATTCCCTATAAAATTCCGACACGTGCCAAAAACGGTCAACTGACATTCACCGTGCCGCCGGAAGGGACGACGGAAGCGAATTTCGAGTTCGATTCGAAAAAAGAGTCGTATGCCCCGTCCGGTGTTTAGGAAGATAAGGTGATTTATGATTTCAAGATATTGTTTCGTGTTTGCGATTTATTGGGGAATCGTATCCGGTTCCCTGTCGGCTCAGGAAGATACCTCATCCTACCTGCAAATCAGCGGCGTGTACCCGCATCTCGCCACGCATAATCAGCCGCCGGATGCTGACAATGTTCCTACATCGGTACGTGCTTCGCAAGGGGAGGCGGGAATCGGGGCCGTGGTTCCTTGGGCGGGCAGACTGTGGTATCTTTCCTACCCGCAGCATAAAACCCAGGGAAGTTTTGACAAACTCTACGAGGTTGATGCCAACATGAATCGGGTGATTCGCCCGGAAAGCGTCGGCGGAACGCATGCCGCGAGGATGATTCACAAGGAGTCGAACCAGCTTATCATCGGACCGTATTTCATTGATGCGGAAGGCCGTGTCCGTGTGTGTGACTTGAAGAAATTGACCGGCCGCATGACGGCAGTGATGCGACACCTCGAATTTCCGGAAACGATGGTCTACTTTTACGACATGGAGGGGATGATCTACGAAGTTGATGTCAACACGTTGGATGTCACGAAACTCTTCAACAAACCGTTTCCCGGATGGCATGGTAAAGGAGCCTACACCGCTCAAAACCGCGTCGTTTTCGCCAATAATGGAGAACGCGACGGAGTTTCAGGATATGAAAATTTGCTTGTCGGTGGTCCGTCGCAAAAGGATGAGGAAGCCGGCGTTCTTGTCGAGTGGGATGGAAAAGTGTCATTCCGCATCATTGAAAGGAAAAAATTCACCGATGTGACCGGAGCGGGAGGAATTCATGGTTCGCCGGATAATTCTTCACCACTCTGGGCCATCGGCTGGGACAAAAATTCGGTTTTGCTCAAACTTCTTGACGGTGGAAAATGGTCGACATTCCGGCTTTCGAAAGCGAGTCACGCGTTCGATCACCGGCACGGCTGGTACACGGAATGGCCGCGGATCCGTCAATATCTTCCGGAACGGCTGATGATGATTCAACATGCGTCGATGTGGGAATTTCCGAATACATTTTCTGCGGGTCACACATCCGGCATCCGGCCTTTGGCGACTCATTTGCGTTATATTCCTGACGTGGCATACTGGCGGGAAAAAATCATTCTTGCGGCGGATGAGGCTGCCATGATGGAAAATCCGATGTGCGGCCAAGCCCAGTCGAATCTTTGGTTCGGAACGTCCGAAGAACTGAAGCGGTTCGGTCCTTCCGCCGGTTGGGGAGGCGTTTGGCGGAACGATACGGTCAAAGCGGGAGTGCCGTCGGATCCGTTTTTGTTTGCAGGATACAGACAACGGGTCTTGCATCTGAAACACAATGCCGCTGAACCGGTACGGTTCGTCATTGAAGTTGATAAAAACGGAAACGGCATGTGGCAAAAAGTGCATGAATTCGCAGTGAATCATTATGCCTGGTGGATTGTTCCGAAAGCGATGACCGGAGAATGGGTACGGGTGACTGCGGAAAAAGACGTCACAGCGACGGCGTTTTTCCATTATCTGACGCCGCGTGAAAGTTCCTCGGAAGAAACACGGCTTTTTGACAGTTTGATGTCCGTTCAACAACGTGATTCGGCGGAAAATCATGCCGTGGAAGGGGTGATTCGACCTGCGGCGAGAAATCAATCACTCCAGTGGCAAATCACCTCCGTCGCCGGACAACCGGATGAGACGTATTGTGAAATTGAGATCAGTCCGCAAAATCCGAAGGAATTGCAGTTCCTCGGCAGACAGGAGACCGGAGCGAGTGATGCGGAGGTGAGTTTCGTCTCAAAAATTTGCAGAATCGACAACTCTTCTGTGACGGTACTTCCGTATGCGGTCATGGTGACGCGAAAAGATGGCAGGCAATTTCTTCTTCCCCGCGGCAACGACGCTTTCGATATTCCAACCCGAGACAATGAAATACGGACGCTTCGGGAAGTGCAGTCGGAACGTTGGCTTGCCAATATTCACGGTACGTTTTATGAAATTCCCCGGTGGAGTGACAATATATCGCCTGATTTTGAAAAACTGCGGCCCGCGGCTTCCCATGACAAAGGGATTGTTGATTTTTGTTCGTGGCGGGGACTCCTTGTCTTTTGCGGAACGGTACAAAACGCTCTCCAGGACGGTCACTTCTTCCGTGACGCTCAAGGACGTGGTCTTTGGTTCGGGCAAATTGATGACCTTTGGAAGCTCGGCAAGCCGAAAGGAACCGGTTTTCTCTGCGATCCGAAGCAGACGATTCAAGCCGACACGCCGTCACTTCCGTTTTTGATGACAAATTATGACCGTAAAACGCTGACCATTCACCATAATGCTTCGACGGATATCACATTTCGGCTGGAATGTGATGTCGAACATTCAGGAGAGTTCGTGACCGCGTTTGAGTACACCGTTCCGGCGGGTGAAACATTCCGGACGGTTTTACCTGATGGTTTTCTGGCTCATTGGGTACGTGTTGTGACAAATCAGGATTGCAAAGCCACTGTCATGATGGAATATCAGTAGAAATAGTCTAATAGCAGGTCAGATTTCCACTTCATTCTCCGCACAAAACAGTTGTCATCATCCCGGCCGGGAAGTCCCGGCGGGCGGTAGCCTCCCAGTCTCTTTGAGACAGTCAGCTTCCGTTGTCATCCCTTTCACGTTTTTTTGCTCGTGGTAAAGATTTTCTAATTAGCGGCGAACCGAACGTAGTGAGTGTGAGCCTACCGGGATGCAACGCCCTTGCGTTGCGGTCCGCCGGAGGCATCCTTTTCAAGACGAATGGGGGAAATTTTTTGTCCTATTGGGGTTCGCTAATCCTTCAACGTTTCCTTTAAGATTCCTGTTTCTCTCTATTAAATAGGAGAAGGAATGGATTAAGGGACTAAAGGGATGCTGTTCAGAGTGAGCGAAATCCAATATAATGAGCCTTTGACTTCGCAGGATATTGATAGGATGCCTCCGGCAGGCCGCGACGCCGCGGCGGGCGGATGGAGCTGCCGCTCCGAAAGCCACGGACCCGCTCGCGTTGGTCGCTGGAGTCCTCAAGCGGAAAAACGTTTCTATCGGAAGCCGACCGCGTAGCCGGGAGGTAAGTGCGATCCAACGTGCTACGTTGGCGGTTCGCTCTCAGTTGGAAAATCTTTCCACTTGGAGGCCGAAGGCATACTGCGATGGAACAGCATGTTGGCGTTGGATTCAACAAGAAAGAAAAAGAAAGATGATAAAAAACTGGTTCAGTGATCGTGCCTTTGCCTTCAGTGCTTCGGGGATTCGGAAAGTGTTCGACCTCGGAGCCAAACTGGAAAACCCCATCAACCTCTCGATCGGCCAGCCGGATTTCGATATGCCGGACGCCGCAAAAAACGCCGCCATCGAAGCCGTCCGGCTCGGCAAAAACGGCTATTCGCCGACGCAGGGGATCGCTCCGCTCCTTCAACGGCTCCAAAAAGAGGTGGACGCGGAATACACGCATCCCGACCGAAGCGTTTTTCTCACCAGCGGGACCAGCGGCGGCCTCGTCCTGACTCTTCTGGCAACCGTCAATCCCGGCGATGAAGTGATCATGTGCGATCCGTATTTCGTCATGTATGAAGCGGTCACCAAAATGATCGGCGGCGTCCCCGTCCCGGTCGATACCTATCCCGATTTCAAGTTCCCGGTCCAAAAATTCCGTGACGCCGTGACGCCGAAAACAAAACTGATCCTCTTCAATTCGCCGTCGAATCCGTCCGGAAGTACCGCGTCTCCGGCGGAAGCCGAAGCGGTCGCCCGGCTGGCGGCGGAAAAGAACCTCCTCCTCGTCAGTGACGAAATTTACAGCATGTTCTGCCACTCGGAGTTCGTCTCGCCCGCAAAATTCAACCCGCAGACACTCGTGCTCGGCGGTTACAGCAAGTCTTACGGAATGCCCGGCTGGCGCGTCGGATTCGCCCACGGTCCGAAAGAGTTGATCGAACAGCTCCTGAAATTTCAGCAGTACACGTTTGTCTGTGCGCCGCAGCCCGGTCAATGGGGGGCTCTGGCGGCTCTGGATTGCGACATGAGCCGGGAAATCGCCGCTTACCGCCGCAAACGCGACAGGCTCTACGACGGCATCAAGGATTATTACGAAGTCGTCAAGCCGGAAGGAGCATTTTACATGTTTCCCAAAGCTCCCTGGGGAACGGCGTCGGAGTTCGTCAATGCGGCGGTCACGGAACATTCGCTGCTGATTATTCCGGGGAATATCTTCAGCCGGTATGATACGCATTTCCGGATTTCCTACGCGGCATCGGAAGAAACCATCGAACGCGGCATCAAAGCCTTCCGTAAACTCGCCGTGAAAAAAAAGTGAGAAAAAACGCATGTTCCGAAAAAGCAGCGAGCCATGACCTCAAACCGAAAGAACCGTAAATCCCGGCAGGACCGTTCTTCCCTCCCCGCGACGGAACCGCCGCCGGACGACATCCGTCGGAGAATGAGCCGGATACCGGTTTTCGCCGCCGTTTTCGGCCTGCTGATTTACGGCGCCGTGTTTTTAACGGGCCGGTTCGAACCGATGGAATCAACGCTTCAGGAACCCTTCCGCCGGGGGGAATTTCCGGTTTTTTACCTTCTGCATTGGGACTTGCTTCGGGATTTCTGGTTCGGCGAAACAAACACCTGGCAATGGGGAGCGTTCCTTTCCCTGCTGCTGAAGGCGGCACTGTTCCTCCTCGCCGTGTTTTTCTGGGGAAGTTTTTTCCTCAGGATTTTGCGGCTTTCCGGTATCCTCACCCGATGCGAACGCTTGGTCTTCAGCATCGCCCTCGGATTGAATCTCTCCTCGACGCTGATTCTGGCGGTCGGGCTTACCTTCCTCCGTCTTCCCGGGGTCTTCCGGCTGTTCCTGAGTGCCGGCACTCTGCTGTTCCTCCTCGGACGCCGCCGCTGTCCGCCGCCCGCCGTCCCGGAACCCGGCGGTCCAACCTCCGCGTCGGATTATCGGTTCCTTTTACTGGCGGTTCCTTCGTTGGCGGCGCTTTTTCTGGGAAGCGTTCTTCCGCCGATTGAGTATGACGCGGTCTCGTATCATTTGCCCGGAGCGAAAGAGTTTTTCGCAAACGGCGTCCGTTTCATGCCGCACAACGTTTACACGAACATGCCGTTCGGTGCGGAAATGTACTACGTTTGGGGAATGAATCTTACCGGCGACTGGTACACCGGAGCGCTGGTCGGCAAACTCCTGATCGGCTTCACCGTGTTCCTCACCGCACTCGGACTTTTCGCGATGGGGCGGCGGTTTTGCGGAACCTTTGCAGGAATCGTCATGTTTCTTCTTTATCTGTCCATCCCGTGGGTCCATTGGACCGCGACGGCGGGACTGATTGACGCGGTCGTTGCGATGTATCTGCTGTTTGCGGTGTTCGGTCTCTGGCTGATCCACCGCGTCCCCCTCACGCCGCCGCAACAGACCGGGCTGATTCTGCTGACCGGTTCCATGGCCGGAGCCGCGGCGTCATGCAAATACACCTCCCTGCTGTTCGTTGTGATTCCGCTGGGACTGATGCTGATACCGTCGGCGGCAAAAGAAGGCGAAGCCTCCCTTGGAAAACGCCTCGCACTCTATTCCGCCGGAGTGCTGTTTGCCTGCGGACTTTGGTATCTGAAGAACTTCTGGTTCACCGGAAATCCGGTTTACCCGCTACTGTATTCTGTTTTCGGCGATTCCACCGGCACCTGGAATGCGGCAAAGAATCTGCGGTGGACTCACGCCCATCACGCTCATGATTTTTCGCCCAACGCTTTTGTCGCAGGAATCGCCACGTTCCTGATGACCAGTCCCTGGCTCGCTCCGGCGGTGATTCCTCTGGCCGTGATTGCGGTTTTCTCGCGGAAACAAGAGCGTCTGACCCGCATGATGCTGATTTATCTCGTGTTTTTCTGGGCGGCATGGTGGCTTTTCACCCACCGACTCGACCGCTTTTTCCTGCCGGTATTTCCCATACTGACCCTTCTCGCAGGTTTGGGAGCCGCCTTGAAAAACGAACGGTTCTGGAAAAGAGGGATGATTGCCGTCCTCCTTTTTAATACAGGCTACACCCTTTTTCCTGAAACGGTGCCGGCTCCGGGAAAATACGCAAGGTTCGGACTCGGTGTTGAGGCCGCACGGCATGATCCCCTTCGGGTTTCTCCTCAAACATCCTATTTTAATGAACATCCGCCGAAAGGGAAACTTCTGCTGCTCGGTGAAGCGGCGGTTTTTGACTTTGATGTTCCGATTTTCTATAACACCTGCTTTGATGACACGATTTTTGATGAAATCGCGGCACAAAAATCGCCGGAAGCAATACGGCAAGCGTTTCACGACCGGAACATCACCGACATTCTTGTGGACTGGGGAGAGCTGAAGAGATTCCGCAGCCCCGGCAATTACGGTTACACATCGGAACGGGTCACACCGGAACAGTTCCGCCGGCTGGTACAGGATCATGTTCTCGTGCCTGTTGCGGAACTCTCCGACGATTCGCGGACAGTCTATCGAGTGACGCCGTAGGTCAAGTCCTCCTTTCACACGGCAATGCCAATTTTTTCGACTGTGCTGTTCCTCAGAAAGAGAAAAGATTCTTTCCGAGGAACGCTTTTTTGCGGTTTCGTGAGGGTTCCTCCCTTTGCCGAGCCGAAAACAGGACTATAATACCCGGCGTCAATTCTTTCTTTCCACACATTCGATGTGAAAGTGCCGCAAGGAACCATATGCGTAGACTCATGATGCAGAGCGTTTTTCAACCGCAAACCTTTTCCGTTCTCAGGGAAGGCTGCACCGGACGCCAGCTTTTCTCCGACCTGATCGCCGGAGTGATTACGGGGATCGTGGCGATTCCGCTTTCGATCGCGTTCGGCATTGCTTCGGGAGCGACACCGGAATCAGGATTGTACACGGCCATCATTGCCGGTTTCCTGATTTCACTTCTGAGCGGCAGCCGCGTCCAAATCGGCGGACCGACCGGTGCGTTCATCGTCATTGTTTACGGCATCATCAGCAAATACGGTTTCGACGGTCTGCTCGTTGCGACGCTTATGGCGGGCGGAATCATGATCCTGATGGGAGTCTTCCGGTTCGGAGCGATCATCAAATACATCCCTTATCCGGTGACGCTTGGTTTCACGTCAGGAATTGCGGTACTCATCGCCGCAACGCAGGTCCGCGACCTGTTGGGACTGCAAATGAAAGAGGTTCCGGCGGAATTTGTCGAGAAAATGGAAGCCTACTGTCACAGCATTCACACGGTTGACGGGTGGGCTGTCGCGATTTCCGGTCTGACGATTCTCACGATTCTATTGACGCCGAAGTTTTCCAAACGCATTCCCGGCTCACTCGTGGCGATTCTGCTTTGCACGCTGATTGTCTCGTTGTGCCGGCTGCCGGTGGAAACCATCGGGACACGTTTCGAGACCATCCGCATGGGCTTTCCGAGGTTGCAGTTTCCGGTGATTCCGTGGAACATGATCCGCGAACTGCTGCCGTCGGCGGTGGCGGTGGCGATGCTGGGGTCGATCGAATCGCTTCTTTCCGCAGTGGTCGCAGACGGCATGATCGGCGGACGGCACCGTTCCAACACGGAACTGGTCGCACAGGGCATTGCCAATATTGCGTCGCCCCTTTTCGGAGGTTTGCCTGCAACCGGTGCCATTGCCCGAACCGCCACCAACGTGAAAAACGGAGGCCGCACCCCGTTTGCCGGCATGATCCACGCGGTGGTTTTGTTTGTCGCGGTGCTCTGTTTCGGAAAATATGTCGCAGTGATTCCGATGTCGGTACTTGCCGGACTGCTGATCACCGTTTCCGTCAACATGAGTGAATACCGGTTTTTCCTTCGTATGTTCAAAGCTCCGAAAAGCGATATTTTTGTCATGCTGGTCACCTTTCTGCTGACCGTTTTCCTTGACTTGACGGTGGCGATTCCGCTCGGAATGATTATGGCGATGTTCCTTTTCATGCGGCGGATGGAGCAGATGTTCGGCACGGATGAAGTCCATTCGCTGCACCACCTTTCGCGTATTGATCCGACGGAAGACCCGATGGCGCTTCATGTTTATGACATCCCTGACGAGGTTCAGGTCTATGAAATCGATGGTCCGTTTTTCTTCGGTGCCGCCAACAAGTTCCAGTCGATGATTCAGAACAACATGCCGCTGGTGCTGATTTTACGGATGCGGAAGGTACCGGTCATGGATGCCACAGGAATGAATGCGTTTGAAAATCTGATCCGCCGCGCCCACGGGAAAAAGTCCACCGTTCTCATCACCGGAATGCAGCCGCGCGTGAGACGTACCCTCGAAAAATTCGGACTGATTCAGGAAATCGGAACGGCCAACCTCTTTGACACGCTTGTCGAAGCTCTGCCGTATGCGGCAGACATCGTTCAGGAGGAATTTCATCGGCGGCGGGCACGGGCGGCGGAAAATGCGGAGCGGTCGCGTTCCCGAATCCTCAAAAAGAAACCGCCGCAAACGGAAACCGTCAGCAATATCAGTGGAGACCCTACCTGATGACCTCTTGGGAACAGCCTGTTGTGATGCGGACGGCCTCCGCGAAAGACGCACCGCTTGTCATGCAATTCCTCCGTGAACTGGCGGAGTACGAGCATCTTTCCGATACCGTTTTTCTGACCGAAGAAACATTGCGGCACTGGCTCGAAACGGAACAGATCGGAGTGTTGTTTGCCGGGTGTCATGAGGAAACGGTCGGTTTCGCCCTTTATTACAAGACTTATGCGACATTTCGCGGTCAACGGGGACTCTACATCGAAGACCTGTTTGTGCGTCCGGAATTTCGCCGCCGCGGCATCGGGAGGATGTTTTTCCGTGAACTGGCGAGGCTTGCCGTTGATCAGGGATATTTCCGGATGGATTGGATGGTACTCAACTGGAACAAAAACAGCATTGAGTTCTATGAAAAGCTTGGAGGCTGTCCGGTCTGCGACTGGACGACGTATCGTTTGCAAGGGACCGCTCTCCTTTCACTTGCGGAAAAGTCAGACCATAGCGGCGGTCAACGCGAGGACGCTGGATCCCGATAGGCTAACGTTTATACACAAGTTTAGCGCGGCATGCCAATCCTCGAACCTATTGTGGAATCGAATCCATCCATCATGTAAGATCATTACGCTGGGAGGTCTTTGCGATGAATATCCTTTCCATCCTCCCATGCGAGCTATTAGCCATGTTGCCCATGCTAAATTTTCAACAGGGTGAGGATTTTTAAACGATCCGTTTTCCCCTCAAAACGAGCAAGAAAGTCTTGCATACAAGCTATTTCTTCCTCCGAAAAAACAAACGATGTGCGTAGCGAAGTATTTCCATCTTGAGCTTGTCTTAGCTGTAGTATTGGAAAGGATGCCATAAGGGTAATTATAAATAATGGCTCTTGACTAGCATCTCTTGCTATTTTATCAGATTTTTGACGATATTCAAGAGGTTTTCCTCGCGACGATTGTACCTGAATTCCGTTTCCTTTCAATGGAGGATAAAGGTTTGGGAAGAGCAACCGTTGAACTTGGCAAGACGTCTTTTGGCATAGCTCCAAAACGCTTCCATTCTATTGACATGCGACTTTCCTCTTGCAAATTCGTTTGCATGATGGAACACCCGATAGTGATCGTAACCGTTCAAAATCAGTCCGTCGTAAGCTCTCCAGCCATCGGTATGGATGGTGGAGCCTTCGAGGATTTTTCCCTGAATAATAGGCATCAAATCCTCTTTGGAACAATGAGGAACAACCGTCACAAACACCTTGCCTTCCCGTTTGAGAAGGCCGAACACCAGTGTCTTACCCGCCGCGCCGCGTCCCCGTTTACCGCGAACACGTTTCGCACCGAAGTACGATTCGTCAAGTTCAAACTCACCGGTTTCCAACGGACTTTCTTTCAAAGACTGCTGAAAAATCCGCTCACGGATTTCCCGGAAATACGAGTTGACCGTATTCTGGTTCACCCCCGAAATCGACGCCGTTGTCGTCGCAGTCAGGTCCTCGCAAAAGCAACGTAAAATCAAGTCAACTTTTTTAGTACTTAAACGCTATGTATCTCATAGACTTACATTAAAATGTGTTACGAGAGAGTTATACTCGAAAGTTGTGTATGAGTTGAAAAAGCAGCGGAGTTATTGGAAAATGGTGAGTGACAACAAAAAGCATCATTTTACAAGGAACCCCCGCAATGAAAAAGTTTAACAGAAAGTCGGAAGTCAA
>JAISQK010000035.1 GCA_031274255.1 Planctomycetaceae bacterium
TTTCCCGAAAAAATTTCTACCATTTTTGCTTTTGTTTCTTCCTTGTTTATCATAATATTTTCTGATTTAAAAATTTGTGCAAAGATATACTATTTCTGGGATTTTTGTCGTACACCCATTTCAAACGACAAAAACTTTCATAAATATCTCCTTCTCTATCCTGAACAACTGTAATTTGATCTACTTCTCCAGCTAAAATCTTTTGTGAACAAATGGCGCTCACTCCACCTGCAGGATTCTTTCTCCTCTATCCGGCCTCTCCAAAACAAACATTCCAGCGTGTTCAACAGGGGACGCTACTCCCTGCCAGCAGGTCCGGTTAACCAGCCCGGCCTGCTCCTTCGGGTTTCCCCGAAGCACAGACTATTCTTCATCTCTCTTGCGAGAGATGCCCTGCACTTCCACCCGCTCGGGTGTACAGGCGTCTTCGCCGTCTTCGCCGGGAAAATCAGGATCTTCCGTCAGAGCGTCAAGAATGCTCTGAACCGTGCTGCTGCCGTGCCTGCAAAGATGTCGCAGAAAGAACCAGTCCACCGGCTGCATCCGAGAACACGGCTTTTCTGTTGCAGAAAGATTCTCCACCCAGAAGACGCGGAACTTTTCGTGAAACCGGAGTCCGCGGACCGCCCACAAGCGGATTTCCGGCTCCGTTTCCGACCAGAGTGAAATGTGATAAGTGCCGTCTCCGAGTTCCTCGATTTTCGGCAGCGAACGGCAAACGGCGAAGGTAGAGGATTCCATGAGGCATCCTTAAACCTGACAGAGTGACTGTAAAAACTGCCGAAACGTAGCTTTTACAATTCAAGGTTTAAGAAGACTCCGCCGCCAATTTTTCTGTACAAAAATCTAAATTCTCTGCGACAGACCCTCGTCAAATCCACCGGTTTTGATCAAAATCTGTAACCACTAACGCCGAAATGTAACCATATACAGGTTTCCGAAATGTGCTATAATACTCAAAACGACACGGCGGATTGTTTCCTGTACGGAATTGTCTCACCGTAAGTCGGTTTATCACAAGAGTTTACAAAAAATGTTTCTGACCCGATAAAGGAACGAGCCTCAGCCTGTTAGTCGCTGGTATCAACAGGCAAAAAATTGAGGCCGAAGATTCATCCTTTGGCGAAAATCAGGCTTGCGGTAAGGGCAATGGCGGCGGTTTCCACCCGAAACAGCCGGGGACCAAGATCGACCGGTAGGAATCCCCAATGGACCGCCTGTTGAACCTCCTCATACGTCAAACCGCCGACCGGTCCGATGGTTATCAGAATTTTTGACGCAAGCGGCGACGTCAACAGCCGGGACGCCGAATATTGGGAAAAGTCGCCGTCCGAAACAGGATGGGCGATGACCGGCGAAAAATCATCCGTCCGCCATTCATTAAGCTGCCCAAGAGACATTTCCTGCGTGACTTCCATGAGTGTGAGCCGTCCGGATTGTTTCGACGCTTCAAGCACCTGCCGCTGAAGCCGCTCAACAACACGGGGCGACGCGTGAATGACAGAACGTTCCGTTTGCAGCGGAATGACCCGTCGGCAACCGAGTTCCGTGAGTTTTTCGATCATCCACTTCTGCCGGTCTCCTTTCGGAAGTGCCACGGCAACCGTCACTTCCGTCAACGGTTCCACATTCGGCGTCCGTGACTCGCAGACTTCCAGAATCACACGGTTTTTGCCGATTTTTTCAATTTTTGCCGAAAATTCCACCCCCGAACCATCAAACAAGGAAACTTCATCGCCGACCTTCGCCCGCATGACCTTCGCCAGATGATAGGCTTCATCGTCCGTCAGCATGGCACGATTGTCATGAACCGGTTCCGTCAAAAAATATCGTTCACTCATTGTTCTTTTCGTCTTATTTGTACTGGATTGTGCTTTCCGCGGTGACTTTGACTTCCGATGCGACAGGCGGAGCGACGGAAATCTCTCTCAGATTTTGCGGCGGCTTGTCTGAATTATTATATTGCGGTCCCAATTTTGCAAGCGGATTCGATGCCGCCGGCACAACAGAGGTCTCAGGATACGGTTTATAATAGGGTGTCAACGCGTTGGAAGCGACGATACCCTGCGGCTGTCCGTAAAGCGGAGGTGTCGGCGAAGACTGCAAAGACGGTGCTGTTGTTTGATGTGCCTGATAAGAATCCCCTTGCGGCAAAACATAACGCGGCGGTGTAGAATAAGCCGTTTGCGGATACGGCGAAGGAACGGAAGAATCAACAGAAATCTGCGGCGGAATTTCCTGATGGACCGCAACGGCTTCTTTGCCGGGAGGCGTCAAACCGCGTTTGGCGTAATAAGTGTCGTGCTTTTTCATCGCAAGATTCGCGGCGTCAATGTTATCGTGATCGTAATACGCTTTGGCCATTCTCCGATAAGCCTCCGGCTCTCCATAGACCTGTTTGAGATAACGGAATCCAAGCTGATACCTTCTCTGACGCAAATGCGACGCACCCAGTATACGATACAACCGCAGATCATCCTTATTCATTTTCAGGGCATTGGTGGCAACAGTTACCGCTTCGTCGTCCCTTTCCTGTTCAAACAGGGACTGTGCGTAAGCTCCGTTGATTTCGCCATCCAAAGGATTTAACTCCAGCGACTTGTTGAACATGATTTCACTCGTTTCATAATCATGCCGCCGTGCGGATAAAATAGCGAGCCGTCCATAAGCTGTCGCGAGTTTCTTTTTCTCCTCCTCATTTTTTTCTTCCTCGAAAAATTTCTTTTTGTCAGGAACCGCGATGATTTGCTTGTAAATTTTTTCCGCACCTTCCAAATCATGAAGCGTTTCCGCAAGCAGACCGTCTTCAAGGGAAACAACGGCGGCTTCGTTTTTACTTTTTTTGCCTGCCTTCGCTATTTTTTCTTCAGAACCCGGCACTTCAGATGTCTCTTCCGTCGCGGACGGCTCCGGCAGGAAAGTGTTTTGCAGGAAAAGCTTCGTTTGAGCGCAACCGCAAACCAACGGTATGACCATGATACCACATAAAACGGAAAGTCGGAAAATGGCGTCGGTGTGTTTTAAGATCATGAAAAAGCGATATGCCGTATCATAATAAATTTTCCAGATTTAACGGTCTGCTCAAATCTTCAGGATGACATTACAACTGTATCGGTTTAACGTATTCTTAAACATAAAGTTTTTTAAGTGTATCCGATCAGTTCTGTAAATTTTACACACGACTGCCGTCCCATTACGGCATGTAAAATTTTCAAAAATTCCTCTTGAAGGAAAAGGGGGATTTTGATACCATTCTCACCATGAATATTTATTGGGGTATTGAAATCAAACGTCATTCATAGTGGATTCAAGTGTGGAACGGATTTCCAGAAAACAATATCGTTATTATTGTATAGTGTTTTTGTTAATATTGGGAGTGTTCTCGCCGTTTTACGGCTGTACCATTCCGATGATCCGTATTTATGATAAATATATCAGTAAACAAAATCCTGCTGATAAGTCATTGAATACCACACAAAAAGCAGTGGAAATTTCCTCTTCCGAAAGCGGCGATTCCCGTGTTTCCGATATTGCGGCAGCCAAGCGGGACCCCCTATCGGAAATGGAGAAATCTTCTGAAAGTCTTTTACCGCAACATAGTGACAGTTCTGGGCTTGTTGCATTTATTCAGGAACTGGAAAAGGACACATCGCAAACTTTGGATGAAAAGAAAAGTCTCCTCAACGACATTCGTTCCGCCCCTCCCGAGTTTCAGCAGTACATGATCGCAATAAGCCGATCTGAATTGCGGTCAAAATCCAAAGAAGGAATGACCCATCAGAATTTTCCGAAGGATTTTCTTGCGTCCTCCCCTGTGACCAATCTCAGACAAAATGAGGAAACAAGAAATAAAACTGAAAATTCTGATAAAATCGCCTCTTTAGAAAACAAATCGTCTATTCAACCTGTGGGGTATGCGGAGTCGGAAAAACCCGACAAATTATCGCTGACCTCGTATGAAATACCGATGGATGTGGAGCGTTTCCCTTCCGTTCCCAAGCAGACAATCCATCTCAATGAATCGCGGACACAGGCAACCACCATCACATTAAAGCCTCCGGTGAATCAGGAAGACTTGCAAAGCCGCGTTTCTTCCGTTCCTTTGCCGCCGAATCACGAGGAAAATCTTCGCAGTTTTCCTATTCCTCCTGTTGCGGAACATATCGGTGCCAAAAATTCGGAACCTGTTTCGGCATCTCAGGTCGTGTCTTTTTCGGAGCAAGAATCAGAACTTTCACAAATAACCGACCCTTCCCGTAATTTGCAACCTGTGACATATTCTCTGACTCCCTCATTTTCGCAGACGCCCTCCTTACAGCCGGAGTTTTTGCCGGATTCGGTGAAACCCAACGCTTTGTTGTCCAAAAAGGAAAACAAGGAAAATTATGTTTCGTTTGCTCCTCAATCCTTCCCGGCAACATCACAGAATGTGCCGGTGTCGGACTGGGAAACTGCCGTCCGAAACGCAACGACGGCACTTTACGAACGTTTGGCTCGAAATGACGGCCATCAAGAGGCGATTTACGACGAAATCAATCTGCGTTTACTCTACCTTACCTTGGGAAACCGCCGCGAGGCAATATTGCCTATCTCCGGAATGTCGAAAGAGTTACAGGAATTCTGGCAGAGTGAAATGTTGGGTTTGGCAACATTGCTGGACCAAAGTACGATCCCGGATACGGCACAACGGTGTTCTGTTGCCGACCTTCATCTGCAAAAAGCCCGTGTCAGTTTGAAATCGGTTTGCCCGATTCGGATTACGGCACTCAAATTCATCAAAACTTGCGACGGCTTCGGCGTTTACGAAACCGCATCGAACAAATTTCAGCCCGGGGGAACAGCGGTTTTGTATGCGGAACTGGACAATTTTATCTGTAAACAAATCACCGAAGAGACTTATCTTACCAAAGTCAACAGTTCCTATGAACTTCTCGACATAAACGGTGCCGTCATCGCTCACGGCGAATTCAATCCCAGGCAGCGTGAAACCCAATGTGAGGTGCGTGATGTCTTTATCGTCTTACAGGCACCGATTCCTGCGGAACTTACTCCGGGACGATACTATTTCAACCTGATTGTCAACGACATGAACAGTCCGACCCATCAGTTTGCCCAACAGCGAATCGAACTGACCGTTCTCGAAAAACGGTCGTGACTCATTTATCATCCGATTATAGAAGGTAACGGAAAGGAATCCGTCCATTATGACACTCAACAATCAAAAATCACAGCGGATCAAGTGCCGTTTGTTGATGGTTTCGTTGTTACTGACCGGATTTTTGACGGCGTCCGGCTGTCAAAGCGGTCTGTTCACGGTTCTCTATCTGATTAAAGGTCAGAACACACCGGCCGAGTTCAAAAGTTTCAAAGGCAAAAAGGTGGTCATTGTCTGCCGGGCGTTGAGTACCACCGATTATACTGCCGACGGTGTTCCCCGCGAAATAGCCCACAGAGTTCATGACGATTTTGAGAAGAACATCCGCAAAATCAAATTGGCCGACCAGGACAAAGTGGACCAGTCGCTCAAGAAGAAGCTGCATCAAATCAAGGACTTCCGCGATTTCGGCACGGAATTTGACACCGACTATGTTCTTGGAATTGAGCTGGAGCGGTTTCAAACGGTTTCTTCCAGTTCTCCCGGCAATTATCAGGGGCATGCCCGATTTATCGTCAAGGTTTTCGACATGAACGACGGCGGCAAACAGGTCTTCTCGAAATCTTCCTCCGACATCATTTACCCTCCCAATTCCGTCATCGACAGTGCGGCCCGTTCCGAAGATCAGTTCAATAAGGAGTTTATCCATTTGGTGGCGTATCACATCGGGAAGTCTTTTTACTCGTACAATCCTCACGACTTTGTTGCCGAAGACGCCAAAGCCGGATTATGACGCCCTTTTCCTGTTTTTCCGTTCGTGGATAAAAGAAAAGGAAAAAAATGTCTCAAGACACTTTTGTTGATGATTTTGACTCTTTCATCGAGCCCGACACCCAGACCGGTCCGCGGCTGCTGGAAGACCGGTTTGACGAGGAAACGGCGTTTCAGTTCGTCATTGCCGGAATCGGACAGTGCGGCAACAATCTGGCCGCGTCGTTCTGGCAGACCGGCTACCGCCGCGTGCTGCTGATCAACACCGCCCTGACCGATCTGGATCCGCTGCCGAAAGAGATTGCCAGGCTTCTGATCGGAAAGCAGGGAGCGGGCAAGAATCCGGAGGAAGCGAGAGAGCGGGTCCTTGCCGCCAAGACGAAAATCCGTTCCGCCCTGTCTTCTCTCTACCAGAAAGGGAACAAGATCGTTCTCTGCATGGGACTCGGCGGAGGAACCGGAAGCGGCGGCGGGCCGGAAACCGTCCGGATCGCCAAGGAGCT
>JAISQK010000056.1 GCA_031274255.1 Planctomycetaceae bacterium
AACATTGCATCTCGGCTGGCTCGACGGTTGGAATTTTTACAAACGCGGCGATGTCAACCGAACGCCGGACATTCATGTTGATCCCGAACTGGATTCGCCGGACCAGCAGAATATTGCCGCTCTTTGGGCGGATTTCATTGATGCCGTCGAAACAGGCCGCCGTCCGATGTGCGACATCGAAAACGGACACCGCGCCACGACACTGGCACTTTTGGGAACGATTTCGCAGAAGCTGGGACGCGGCGTTGCCTGGGACGGTGAAAATCAGACCATCCCGAACGACCCGGCGGCGTGCGGACTTCTTGCCCGAAAATACCGTGATCCATGGCAGTATCCCGAACCGCGAGACGCGGCGTAGCACGTTGGATCGCACTTGCATCACTACGTTCCATTCGGCCTCCGTTGGAAAGATTTTTCTCACCGATGCCAAACGGTCATCATCGGTGTATTCCTGCGCGATTCACGTATTTCTTCCAAAGCGACGAATCCGTCAGCATCTTGATATACACACCGCCGACCACAGACCTTGCCTGAAAACCGCGCCGTCTGGCGTTCGTCGTAAAAAACCAGTCGGAAACAGGAACACGGTCCGGCGTTTCATTCACATAATCATAAATCGGGTTGAAGAGCGTTTCGAAATCGTGCGGGGTTTTCGCCGAAGTCATACTCCACAACGCCCAATCGATAAGCGAATTGTCCGTGCGGCTGTCAACGGGAAGACCGTACCTGCCCTGTACTTTTTTGTACCATGCGATTTCCTGTTCCGCAAGGGAAACGGGAAAAAGATGCGTTTCGAGAATGGAGTCCCAAACAAGATTGTGTTTCATCGACCATGTCCCCGGCTTGTCGAACGCCAGCCGGGTACGCCCCTCATCCTGAGCGTCTTTGAGCCATTTTCGGGCATAATCTTCAGCGATGGCACGATACTTTTTCGCGTCTTCGGTTTTGCCGAGCCGTTCACAAAGTTCCGCATACGCCCCGATGCCGAGAATCGCTTTGAGCGAAAGATTGGTCACGTGTGCCAGATGTCCGAACATGTCGGCCGAACAAAGTTGGTTTTCGGGATCATAACCTTCCTCAACAAGATAGTCGGCCCACTTCGTGAGCGTATTCCAATAAGGCAGGGAAAAATCGGCGTTACCTTCGGTTTTCGCCAGCGCGGCAATGATAATCAACATGTTCCCCGACTCCTCAACCGGCATTCTCGCTCCGTCACCCGCGTTTTTCCCCATGCCGTACACCTGGCCGGCGGCATGCGGGTAGGTTCCGAGATCGTGCGGAGCGTAATCATACGGCCATTTCTCCGACTCCGCATAATGGAGTACCGGAACAAGACTCCCTTTGAGAAGCTGAGGACTGAAAAGGAGCAAAAACGGTGTGTGCGGATACAAAACATCAACCGTTCCAATACAGCCGTTGCTGAAATTCTCCTTTGAGAACATGTACGGCGTTCCGTCATCCGCCGCCGCGATTTTGTTGGCTCCCCAGGTTTGCCGGTAGACCAGCGCACAAAGCTCCGCATACTTCCAGCCACCGGCTCCCGTCAAATCACGAACAAGCTCTTCATCGAACCGGCGGCATTTCCGCATGATTTCGTCGTAGCGTTCGGCGCCTTGTTGCAGCAGACCGGCGGCATCAAGCCCGTTGCGCCGCCAATACGGTGCAAGGTCTTTTCCGAAATAACGGATGGAACGGACATCATCATACGCAAACATCAAAAAATCAGAGACCGGTTTTTCGCCGACATTTTCAATCCTGATCTGTGCCTGCAATAAAGGAGCCGTTTTCGCTTTTTCCCGATCCCCCGACCTTGGAACAAGACTCAGCGTGTTTTGCATTTTTCGGTTTGCCGCAAGATAAAAATATCCCCAATCCATGCGAATGTTGTCCCCTTTTTTCTCAAGGACCGGCTGTTCCTTGTGTCCGACCTGCAGCACGGCAAGACCGGGAATACCGTCTATTGTTTTCTCAACGACATCCTGGTCGGCCGTGTTGACGGCAATGACCGGATCGACCGTCCAATTCAACGTCACGTGATGTTCCCGACCATCGGACGAAACCGCCTCACAGGTCAGATAGGTCAGCGGCCGGCTCAAAAGATCAATGTCCTCCGGTAACATCGGACTTGTAAAACGAAGCGTCAGAACGATTTGACCGTCGGCAAATTGACAGATCGTTTGTGTCGGCGTCACCTTGACGGAAATCTGGTTCATCGCAGACAGTTCCGCCGGTTGGTCTCCCATGAGACGTTGCGGCTTTCCGCCGTCAACGGTAATGATTCCGGTGATAGGCTGCGGCGATCCGGTCCAGTGTGTCGTCGGCACATCCGTCAACTTGTCGCCAAACGACCAGATGCTGAAATACGGATCATGGACAATAAGCGGATACGCCGGAGCTCGCAGTTTCTGAAGTGCGGAAAGTTCCTCAGCAGGCAGACTCACGGTTCCGCAAATCCACAGTGCCGCCGCAAAAAACGGTAAAATCAAGGGGTGATGTCGTGTCATTTTGGATTTCTTTCATTCGATTAAAGGAAGGAACGGCAAGGATTGCCGAGTCATTTGGAAGTCATTTCAATCGTGAATTCTTCGGTTTTCGAATCGACTGTCACGGTGATTCCTGATGTCTCCGAAACCTGATATTTGGCAGGAAACGGCGGCGTGATGTTATCAGGATTTTCACGCATTTCCTTTTCCAAGGCGATCTGTTCCGGGGTTGAAGTCGTTCCGGGCATCGGCGGAGGCAGCTTCGGTAAAACAGAAACTTTATGCGTTCCTGGAACCGCACCATCATTCGGCTGAAAAGTTGAAAAAGCGGCAACGTATCCCTCCCTGTCTGAGATGCCCAACGCTCCGCGTTCCCCGTTGGTCGGAATCAAAAAAACCTGCACGTTAGGAAACGGCTTTCCGTCCAGTGTGACATGAGCATTGACCCGAACCGTTTTCGGATACCGGCTTCCACAGCCGGAAACCAATAAGATGATACTCGTGCCAATCAATAAAGTCAATAAGGTTTTGCTGTATTTCATTTTTGTGTATTCCTATAAAATTGATAGTCAGACTCGTATAACGAGCCTGACTATGCGAAAAGTGACCTCGTTACGGGAACTATCGAAACAGACCTTCTTACAATGGTTGGGATGTTTCACCGACATCAATAGTTCCGGCTGCACGATAGGCGTCCATGTTCACCGTTTCCGAAATGAAGCTGATGCTTCCGTCCGCTTTGGCGAAATTTCCGCCGCCGGTGTGTTTACTGGAAAAACCGAACGCGAGTGTCCAGTTACCTGTATTGCCGGAGTTACGTACACCGCCCCAGGTTTTGTAATAATTGATCGGTGTTGCACAATAACGAAACACTCCGTTATCATTGGTCCAACCGGCCCAGCCGTTCCATTCAGGAAGTGTTTCACCGGCTAAAATCGTATTACTGGTACCGTCGGTGATATTGGCAATGGACGTGGTCGTTACCTTTTGGGGAAGATTCCAAGTCTGGAACTGTCCCCATTTGTTACGCGGGAAAATGCCGTTGCCGTTTTCAAATTCACGGTCAATCAGAGACGCGGAACGACCTCCGCGTGTGTCGTAAACATTGCGGTACGGCTCTTGTGATTTCATGGAACCCTGACATCCGGCGTAATTGGTGTAGGCGCAATTGTGTTGCCACCACCAGGCTTCTCCCCCTTTGTATTCTGCATTGGACAACAAACCTGAGTTCCATCCATCCGACGGACACATAAAGCCGCTGACGACAACCTGCCCAACCGCTTCATCTTCGGCGGTGAAATAAAGATACGGGAGTTTCGACGCCAACGCCTGTTGTTCGATAAACGGCAACACACCGATCAGCCATGTTCTGTGACGCCCGGATGCGGAGGAAACACGTTCGTATTCCGCGTTGATCGGAAAATACTGGTGGGCGTCGTGATAAGTGTGACATCCAAGCGCGAGTTGCTTGAGATTGTTGCTGCACTGCATTCGTCTTGCGGCTTCGCGGGCGGCCTGAACCGCGGGTAAAAGAAGAGCGATTAAGATACCAATAATCGCAATCACCACAAGAAGTTCGACAAGGGTAAAACCGAGTCGGACAGTGGAACCCGATGAAAATTGGGCAGTCAATCGGGCAACATGAAAATCGGCACAGATTACCCCCCCCCCCTATTTTGACATTTTGAACATAACAACAGTTTTTTCATAAAAACCTCCTCACAAAATTAAATTGATTGTAAAATCGTAACACTGGAATCTAATGTAATCAATGCGGCCGGAAAAGTCAAGAGACAAAAAAGAAAAAG
>JAISQK010000081.1 GCA_031274255.1 Planctomycetaceae bacterium
GAAGCATGCTGCTTCACCGCAGTAGCCTTCGGCCTCCAAGTGGAAAGATTTTCCAACTGACGGCGAACCGAACGCAGTGAGCGTGAGCCTACCGGGGTGCAGCGTCCGCACGCTGCCCGCCGGAGGCATTCTCTTAATATAGAAGTCATCTCAATTTTCTGTTACAGGAATCCCATAGGAAGAATCCCTTACTCCCTATGACATTCGCTTTATACTGCGGACGATTCGGGAATCAAAACAAGAATTTCAGAGACAGAAATCACTCTATTATGGGAAACCATTTTCATTCAGAGGAGAAAAATGTCATAACTCCTTGATTCCTTGTAAGTTTCGAGAATCGGCCGGAGTATCAAAAGCCATGGCCTGAGTGTCAAAAGCCGTGGCGTGAGAGTCTTACTCCCAGGCGGGAAAGTTTTACTACCGGGAGCGGAAATATTGCTCCCAGGCGAGAGAACCTCACTCCGGGGAATCTTTCTTTCTTGGAAGGGAGCAAGAATCGTGTATCATCAATCAGAAACAAGAGGGAGAGAAGGAAAATAGTGACAGGAATCGATTCGGGATTGGCATAAGGAAGAAAAAATCTTCATGGAAGCAATAAAAGGTTCGCGGAATATGGTATAATGAACCCTCCATTCCTTTAATATTTCATGGGGTCAGGGATTGATAATGTCGGATTCCAGTCATAGGAAGCGTGATTCATTAAAGTGTTAAAAGAATACAACATAATAAATATTTCATTTTCCAGGACATTAAAAAGATGCCTCCGGCGGCCAACGCGAGGGCGTTGGATCCCTGCCGCGAGCCGCGGCGGACGGATAGAGCTACCGCTCCGAAGCAATAACCCGCTCACGTTGCTCGCTGGAATCAATCGGCGGAAAAAAAGGGAATTAGAAAGATTGTCCCTCGGAAGCGAACCAAACGCAGTGAGCGTGAGTAAACCGCCCGCCGCGGCATCGCGGTCATGTTGCCGGCGGGCAAAGCGGGAAAACAACAAAAGAATGAGGAGGACGACAAACATTCATGCCGGTTCGGTGATGTTTCGCATGTACTGGGCAAGACGATCGTAAAGATCAAGGAGATTTTGCCACTGCAATTCCGAGAGAGAAACCCTGTCAGGATTGTCCGTCGATTCCACACTCCCTGACAGATAACGGATTCGCAGATAAATATACTGCAATAACTCCAGCAGTTCCGCCGTCTGTCGGGGATTGAGACCGGAGGGAAGCGGCGGCGGCAGAAGAATGTGTAAAATCTGCATGTCGTTCTGGTCAAGCCCCTGAAAAATCAACTCCTCCAGTATTCCTGTCGTGGTGGCGTGCATGTCCATCGGAGCCGAAACCGGCGGCGGGACCGCTTCTTCATTGAGATCGTCCTGAATGAACCCCATCTGGACACCGCCGTTATTCCTGTTGGCCTGCGTCACCTGAATTCGGCGGGCGATATCCTCTTTGGAACCGTACAGCATCACGGAACGCCCGAATGTGAGGAGATCACCGGGTCTGAGATTCCAAAGCTGCGTGTTTTCCCCATTGACTTTGGTGCCGTTCGTGCTGTCAAGATCGGTGATCAGCAAGGCCCCGTTGTCTTCATGGATTTTGGCATGAAAACGGCTCACTCGTTCGTCGTTGAGCCGGACCGAGTTTCCCTCTTCACGGCCAATCGTGACCGGCGTTGAGATTTGCTCGAAAAATTTTCCCCGTTCAGGACCATCAACAATTCGAAGTGTGACCAGAGCCATCCGCATTTTTCCTGTAATAGGTGACAGTAACAATCCCATCTCCCTATAAAATACCGCAAATCCAAAAGAAAATCAATAGGATAATCAACAATTTTCCGTTATCGGAAGGAATGTCTCCGCTTTTCACGCCAAAAACCGGCGGAGAACTTCAAATTCCGGCGGCAATGGTGTATAACAGGATGGAGATCCCTTGTCCGATTCACGTTTTGTCGCCGCCGTTTTTCTCTTCGATGATTAGTTTTTGAGGAAATGACCGCCATGTCTGACTTTATTGACGAGTTTTTCGATAATTCCCCGATGATTCAATTCCGATGTTCCGGCTGCACCCAGCTTTTGGAGATTTCCGCCGCCCATATCGGGAAGAAAATGCGGTGTCCCGCTTGTTACCGGGAAAGCGTCGTGCCGGAAAAAAGCGTCGAAGCTCCTTCCGAAGACATGCTTTACGGCGTCGAACAAAAGCCCAGTGACACCCGTGACATCCTCCTCAAGGGAC
Source organism: Planctomycetaceae bacterium (assembly GCA_031274255.1). GTDB lineage: Bacteria > Planctomycetota > Planctomycetia > Pirellulales > Thermoguttaceae > WRMR01. The sequence goes on from JAISQK010000081.1 coordinate 2,232, forward strand.
AGCGTTTCCTGACTTTTCCGTGCAGCACCTGTTTTACATTGATTTCCGTTTTGCCGAATCAAGCAGGAAAACGGGAAGTCTGTCCTGAATGCGGCACAAAAAATATCGTACCGGATCTCCTGAAAAAAGAGGAAACTCTGCAAGCCGCCGCTCCGCAGGTTTCGCCGCCGACCGTCGAAATTTACGGTATGGAAACGGCCGCCCCGCCTAAAATAGAGGAGGAAACGGCGTCTGAGGAGTCCGAGGATGCGGAATTCCCGAAGGAGTTTCCGGTACACTGTCCGATGTGCAGGACGCTTCTTTACGCCCGTGAGGAACAGATCGATACGGTTTTGAAGTGTCCCGATTGTGATCATGACGTTCCTGTACGGGAATCGCACAGACCGAGAAAAAAGACAAAATTTCAGCCGAAATTTTATGAAGGAGGGACGGATTTCGCGATTCTCGAAAAGGAAAAGCTTCCGCCGGACGCCAAGTTGATTCCGGTCGTCTGTTCCCTGTGTCAGACGCTGATGTACGCCACAATGGATCAGGAAGGGCTGGAGAAAGAGTGTCCCGACTGCGGCCGGATGAACAGGATTGTCGTTCCGAAAAATCAGCACCTTCTCACCGCCGCAGAGCTTTTTCCCGCACACAGTGAGTATATGCTCAATGACGGCGTCGTCTTCAAGCGGCCGGCTCCGAGATTCAATGTGGATTACCGCACGGTGGACGGCTCACTCGACAACCGGAAGCCGCAGCCGACCGATGGAAAGGATTTTGTGGTCGATCCGGAATCCATTCGGAGGGAATCGCCGGAAGAACGGCGGCAGCGTCGGTTGCGGAAGAAAAACCAAACGGAAGATGTCGATATTGAAGCGTTCGAGGAAGACGGCGAACTCAAAGGCACGAGAGTTGTCTGGGAACGTCCGCAGCTTCCCGACCGTCCTTTCACGGCACGGTTCTGGAAGTTTTTCCTGTTTCCCGGTTTGATGACACGATTGGCCGTCACCATCATTCTGTTTTGTCTTGCGGCACCGAACCTTGTTTATGTTATCCGGAATGATTCCGGAATCGAAAGCGGCGGATACGGAAATGCTCTAGGAGTAATTGCCTATATGTTCCGGATAATCTTCGGCGGTCTGTTAACGTTGTTTGGAACGATGTATCTGATTAATACCGCCCTTGCCGTCTTCAACACAACCTCCAACGGCGGCGACGAAGTGGAAGACTGGAGTGAATTTTCACTCGCCGGCGGAATGTTCTTGCTTTACTATTTTGGTGTGGCGATACTTGCCGGACTTCTGCCGGAACTCTGTTGGCGGCTCTATCTTTCGACAACCGGTTCCAAACAGACGGTTCCGGGATACATCAGTGCTTTAAGCGGCACGGCAGCGTTTTTCCTCTTTCCGATACTGCTCATGTTCATGCTCGAAAGCTCGACAATGAACTTTTTCAGAAGCGGTGTTTTCCGAAGTTTTTTCGCGGTTCCGTTGAGCTGGTTCCGGTTTTTTCTGCTGAGCGTTCCTGCGGCGGCGATACCCGGTTTTCTCTTTTACAAGACATTCTTCGCCGATGCGTGGAACCATCCCAATCAGCTTGCCTTTCTGTTGGCGGTGACGCTTCCGGTTTTTCTACTGGCGTATTTCCGTCTCATGGGACGCCTCGCCTGGATCATCGAAGACACACTTACACTTGCCGTTGAGACCTCTGAAGAAGACAATCCTGACGGCGATACGGACAACACGGATGAAGATTTCGACTAGGCAGAGTCGTCAATAGTTTCCGCTCCCAATGGCAATACAGCGAACGGCCGCAAGAAAAGATGCGGTGTTTTTTGCATAACGAGTCGCAATGCCGCGTCAGCGTTTCAGGTGTAAAAAGGCGTTTTCAACCCAATGACGTTTCTTGGACTACTCTTTGTCATACGCACGTTGTTCTTTGCGATTTTTCCCGGGCGGAATCACCGCAGCCATTCCCGATGCCAGAGCGGCGCCAAGGATCGCGTTGGTATCAGGACATAATTCTCCTAACGGAATAAGTGCATTGAAAGTAAGCGAGGCTGTATCGAAACTGTTAAAATCTATATACTGTTCATTATCAGAACCTCCGCTATAAGGGTCGCCGCCTTCCATTTCCACCAGATAATCAATGTCAACAACGTAATACGAAAGAAAAACCGCATTGTTCCGATCTCCAAAAACTTTTTCCAAAATCGTGAAACTTGATAGCCGACTGTGGTTTCCTCCGACCGCACCGGGGTACACCTTGACATGACTCGCATCAATCATCAACCATTCAAAATCGGGCTCTTTGACCGGCAACTCAAGCCATTTTTTCCACATGCCCTTGTCACGCCGGCGGCAAAATCGGCGGTGCGTATTTTTCCAACTGCCGTAATCCGGGGACAAATCGCGCCACGGTGCCCCCGTGCATAAGATCCAAACGCCGGTAATCTGGCCAGCAGAAACAGGTATTGAGGAATGGCCGATTGTCGCGGGCATTGTCGCCCCATGTGCCTTTGCGTCCCGGAAGATGCTCTTCGAGTAATGCCCATATTGCGTCCGAAATGTTATGCCGATGATAGGCCGCTTCCATCTGAGAAAACCTCCATTTTTCCCTTGATGATAACACTCTAACTTTCCTCTGGCAACTATTGACGACACCGCCTACGAAACCTTCGATGAGTTCACTTCTGGTATCAATAAATTGTCTGAGCCGTGTCGAAACCGATTATCAATCCGAACTCGACACCCTCATGAAACTCAATTTCCAAAAACTTAAAAAGAGTCAGTTAATGCCGTTGTAAGGTATATTTAGGCTTGCTTGACTTCGCATGGGCTGTCATCCTCTGGCGTCAGATTATTCCGGTTCATCCTGGGCTTATTCCCGGATAATCTCTTAGTCTCTCTTCGATTTTTTCCTTCCTCTTTTCAACGCTTCCCCTCAGTCCTACAATGTTTCTCCGTGTATTCTCAATACTTCACCCGTGACTCCCGTTCCTAGAAATATTTTGAATATTTCTCCCTTTTTTCCTTGAAAAACTTTTCACAGAAGATATAATAGTAGAAAGATTAACAGAATAACTAGCTTCAGATTCGAAATTTCCCTGCCTCTCAAGGAAATTTCATGATGCTGAGGAAAAATTTTTACTTACCGCCTATTCGATTCAAGATTCGGAGGAAATCTTATGTCCGATTTTGTTCCTCCTCCTGACGCCGCATTTAACAATTGGCAGTATCAACTTGTTGATGCTCTCGGTAATCATGCGACGGCATGGGGGATTCCCGCCACGGCCGTCACCGAACTGCAAAATCAACGAGGGAACTGGGACGAAGCCTACTCCTGGGTTCAGGATCCCGCCACCAAAACAAAGCCGCGCGTCCTCGCAAAAAATGAGGCACGCAAAGAGTATGTCGCGTTTCTTCGCGCATTTCTCAAGCAGTACATTACGTATAATCCGGCGGTCAGCGATGAAGACCGAGTGAACATGCAACTCCCCGTTCACAAAAAAAAGCCGACTCCGGTCCCGCCGCCGTCTACCATGCCGGTCGGCAAGGTCGATATTTCCGTCCACAGGAGGCACACGATTCGCGTCCGGGACTCCGTGCATACCGGCCGGGGAAAGCCGCCGGGCGTCTACGGGGTCGAGGTGTGGCGCAAAATCGGAGGGACGCCCCCCGTGTCCGACGAGGAGTTCGTTTATGCCAAATTCAGCTCCTCCGTGACTTTCACGCTTGACTATTCGCTGGAGGATGTCGGCAAGACGGTCTGGTATCAGTTCCGTTGGGTCAATATGAAAAACGATCCCGGCCCCTGGAGTGAAAATATTGTTTTCGCCGTCATCGGCTACTAAGCAGCGGACCGCGACGCCGCGGCGGGCGATAAGTTCACGCTCACTTCGTTTGGTTCGCTTTCAATGGATCATCTTTCTAACCGCTTGCGATGTGCGGAGCCGCGTGCTACGCTGCACCGCGTTGCTCGCTGGAGTCAACCGGCGGAAAAACGTTTTCAACAGGAGGCCGAAGGCAATCTGCCTGTCGGGGTTTCCTGGTTGCGATGTAACAGCATGTTCCCCGTCCCGAAACAATGACCCGCTCGCGTTGGTCGCTGGTATCAATAGATGAAACAAAAAAGAAAAGCGGTTGGAGATGTTCTCCTGGAAGCGAACTGAACGTAGTGAGCGTGAGCATGCCGACCGCGTAGCCGAGAGGCAAGTGCGGTGCAGCAGCATGCTGCCGGCGGGGCTTTGATTTTCGGCATTTTGTTGTACAATGCGGCGCGGTGGAAGAAATGTTCAGGAAATTCAATGACAGGAGTGTGAAATGCCGGAAATCATGTCGGTTGCGGCGGTCCGTTTGCCGGAGTCGATCGGGAAGACGGTCTTGCTGCGCGGTTGGGTGCGGACCCGTCGGGACTCGAAAGCGGGGTTCAGTTTTATTGAGCTGAACGACGGGTCCTGCTTCGGGAACATTCAGATCATTGCCCCGAACACACTGACAAACTATGAGACGGTCGTGCTTCAGTTGACCTCCGGATGCAGTCTTGCCGTCGCCGGACTTGTGAAGGAGTCGCCCGCTCAGGGACAGGCGACGGAAGTCGAAGCTCAGACGGTCGAACTTCTCGGCGCATCCGACCCGGCGACGTATCCGCTCCAGAAAAAGCGGCACACCTTTGAGTTTTTACGGACGATTGCCCATTTGCGTCCGCGTACCAACACGTTCGGAGCGGTCACGCGGATACGCAACCGGATCAGCTTTTCGATTCATCAGTTCTTTCAGGAAGAGGGGTTTGTGTATGTCAACACGCCGCTCATTACCGCCAGTGACTGCGAAGGAGCCGGAGAAATGTTCCGTGTTTCGACGCTTCCTCCCGACCATCCGCCGCGGCGTGACGATGGTCGGGTCGATACGTCGAAAGACTTTTTCGGGCGGCCTTCCTATCTGACGGTGAGCGGTCAGCTTGAAGGGGAGACGTATGCCTGCGGTCTTGGAAAAATCTACACCTTCGGACCGACATTCCGCGCGGAAAACTCCAACACGGCAAGACATCTGGCCGAATTCTGGATGGTCGAGCCGGAAGCCGCGTTTTATGAACTTCCTGAAAACATGGACCTTGCGGAACGGTTTCTGAAACGCATTTTTACCGACGTGCTGGAGAAATGCCCGGAAGACATGGCGTTTTTCAACACGCAGATTGATAAAACACTCATTGAAACGCTCACACGGATCTGCGGAACGCCGTTCCAACGGGTGCCGTACACCGAAGCGGTGGACATTCTGCTGAAGTCGGGGCACGCGTTCGAGTATCCCGTCGCATGGGGCGGCGATCTGCAAAGCGAGCATGAGCGGTACCTTGTGGAGCAATGTTTCAACGCGCCGGTGATTCTTTACGATTATCCGCGGACGCTCAAACCGTTCTATATGAAAGTCAATGACGACGGCAAAACGGTTCGGGCGATGGATGTTCTCATGCCGAAAGTCGGGGAAATCATCGGCGGGTCGCAGCGTGAGGAACGGCTCGACCTGTTGGAGCTCCGTATGAAGGAGCAGGGACTCGCACCGGAAAATTACTGGTGGTACATCGACCTCCGCCGGTATGGAACGGTGCCGCATTCCGGTTTCGGACTTGGCTTGGAACGTGCCGTACAATTTGTCACCGGCATGGCCAACATCCGTGATGTGATTCCGTTTCCGCGGACTCCCGGCAATTGTGACTTCTAACCGGGACGCCCCGGCAGGCCAACGCACGGGCGTTGGATCCCGGTTTGCTTACGTTCACTCCGTTCGGTTCGCTTCCGATGGAGAATCTTTTCCAAGCACTTTCCTTTTGTTTCGCCGGTTGATACCAGTGAGCAACGCGAACGAGTTATTGTTCGGAGCGGCAGCTCCTTCTCCGGGATGCAACGCCCGTGCGTTGCCCGCCGGAGGCAAATATTATCCATTCAGTAGGGATTGTTGCGATCCAGTTACCGATTACCGCCCTCCAAATTCCCTTTTGTTGCTTACCAATTCTCTTTTTGGTGCTCATCATTGACTCTTTGAGACTCCTGTTTGACTCTTTTTGTGTCAAAATTCTCTCTTCGGGACGGAAAAGGGGGGCTTTCGAGCCGGATTTCTCTGTCAGGAATCCGAATTTTCTCCGCCATGAATCCCAACCGGACGTTTTTTCCGCGGAATTTGTCTTTTTTACAGCCCGCCGTTGACACTATGGAATCCCGTTCATAAAATTTATTGATAATATGGTGAAAATTTCTGTGGCGATGCGCTCATCCCGACCCTCTTGTTAAACGAAAAAGGTGACGTCAGGGAACAAGACATCAAAGAACCGACTGTCAAAACACTCAA
>JAISQK010000127.1 GCA_031274255.1 Planctomycetaceae bacterium
GAAGTTTTTCAAGAAGAAGATTCTCTACAACAAATATTATGAGAAGTACGAAGACTTTTTATCCGCATGCAAAGGCTTCTTCCGATGCCGGACGAAGTAACGTGACGAACTGCGCTCGCTCTTGGCAGAAAACTTTCAACGTTACCCCATCTGAAAAACGGAATTCCTAACCGGATCCAGTATAAAATGTTGATAACGTGCATTGTCCAGTATGATTACGATTGGCCGCCCCGCATATTGCACGGACAATTTTCGCAACATCTCGCATACGGTCACCGCCGTAATATAACCGTCGTTCGCGACGACGGTTAATTGTCCGCTGATCGCGTTGTAGGCTCCAAGAACATTCCAACGTTTTCGTCTCGAAGGACGGTGAAGGAAGATTCGGGTGAAACACCATAAGTACCCGAGAAACGCGGCTTGAACAAAATGGATTCCGTCCATGAACAACAACACCGACACGCCCGCTTTGGCGGGAAAGGCTGCCATTTTACGGAATGTCATGGCGATGATAAGCCGCGTCCATCTGAGCCCCCCCCATTTTTCCTTTGATTAGAACACTCTGGCTTTCCTCTGTCAACTCGTGACGACACTGTATAATATACCATTTGCACTTGAAAATTTGGTTTTTGAAACTTATTTAGACCATGGAAATACGGTATTTCCGCCTTTGCAAAAACCAAAATTTTAAGTGTTATCAGTATATCTTCGGGATACCGTTTACATTCCTTCCTCACGAAGGCGGAGACGGTCCGCCGCCTCCGCCACCATCTCCCCGCACCCGTATTGAACCGGATAAAAACAAAGCCGGTCATGAAATTTTCTTTCCGAATGTCATACGGATTGACCGTGTTTATCGGTCGCAGTTGACGCTGGACACGGAAAAAATCAAAACATTGGAACTTGATCCCCTTGATTCGATTACCGAAACAGAGCTTGAGCCGATGCTTAACGGCAAACCAAATCCCGCTGCACTCACGGAAATCGACCTCAAGGAAATCGCCGGAAAACTTCGTTTGCAGACATTGATTTTCAAAATTGCAGCATCAATCTATCACTTGGATAAACATGCGTGGAAAGGTTCCGTTGAATCATTTCTGATTCAACTCATTGAAATTGTTGAGAAATTTGTTCATTCCGATAAGTTGAAAATCCGGAATCCTGAATATGACAAAGAGGAATTGCGGCGGCGTGTCCTTATCATGCTGAACATCGGTAAGTGATTCAACATGTCTGGGGGGCCGTCCGCACAGAGAATACCGAAGTTCTGACACCTGTTTTTGACATGGAAAGACCTATCCGGTCAACATCAGACATGCGGACATGGTGGTCGAGTAAATTGCGGAGGCAATACCGAAATCACATATCAATTTTACCGTGTTCGACTGTATCATGGAGTTTTATGAAGCAAAAAAGATTAATGATTTCAGGCAAGTGGATTCATTTGTCAAAAACGATCATCTTGGTTTTGTAATTTATTACAATTATCAGGGAGTGATTCGCAAGTATATCCCGGATTATCTGATCCGTCTCAAAAATGGTAATATGTTGGTTCTGGAAGTCAAAGGACGAGATACGGATCAAGACAGAACCAAGCGTGAATTTTTGAACGAATGGTGCGCGGCAGTGAGTCAGGATGGCCATTTTGGAAAGTGGTCTTGTCAGGTTTCGTTTGACGCAAATGATCCGGACACAATCTTAGAGACATCGGGATGAAAAAACCTCTTATACTGACCGCGGCCGAAACTAACAAACATCACCGGTCAGGAAGGGATTGTAACGGCGTTCGCGTCCGACAGTCGTTTTAGGACCGTGTCCGGGGTATAACACCGCCTCTTCCGAAAGTGTCAGAATTTTGTCACGGATTCCTGTAATCAGAGCGTCGTAGTTCCCATCAGGAAAATCATGACGGCCAATACTATCCATAAAAATGGTGTCGCCGGAAAAAATAACCACTCCTTCGTCAAGATGGATAGAATAAATAAAATGTCCTGCACTGTGTCCCGGCAAAAGATGGGACTCGATTTCGATTCCTGCTATAGAAATCTTTTCACCGTCCCTCAAAAGTATGTCTGCGTCGGGTGCCTTCAAAGGAAAGCCGAATGTTGCAGAGAGATTCCCGATCGGGTCAGTCAACTTATAAGCGTCCCATTTGCTTACATAAATTGTACAGTTTTTCCATTCTTCTTTAACTGCGGAAATTCCGGCAATATGGTCGATATGTCCATGTGTCACGAAAATAGCTACAGGATTCAATCTGTTTTGCTTCAAAAACCCGACAAGCTGTTCCGAATCAAACCCGGGATCAATGAGAATGCAATCCGCCGAATCCGTTTTTCTCAAAATATACGTGTTTTCGCCAAAGGACTCCGAGACAATCATACTGATTTCCAATTCGGTGTTTTTCATTTCAATAATCCTTTCAACAGGGGCTGGAAACATTTTTTCATGAAGAGATCAAAACAATTGCGCCGATAAAATCAGTAACTTGTGTGTCCGCTTTTCAGAAAAACGCACAGTAATATACAAAATCATCTCATTTATAGTATGCAATATTGTAGTCTCCAATTTCCCATCCGGCAAGTGACAGGTATGCAGAAAACATCCATACAAATTCAAAAACGGCTTAAATTTTTGCCGTTTTCACTGATTTTCCCGTTTGTGTTGATATTCTCCGTATTGAAAAGTGTCATGGCTCAAGACGAGTCACTTTACTATCTCCCTTCAACTCAGACGGCTCCGGTCGCAATTGCCAATGTTCCTTCCCGTACAGTGGTTCCTTCTGTGATTCAGTCCGATTCGGTGGTTCAGACACATCAGAACACAGTACCGTCAACCTATACCGCGCAGACTTCTCCGCCGATGCAGCCGATGTTGTTCCAACCGCCGTTCCAAACGGGGAATGTTCCGCCTCATCCCAATGAAGGGGTTTATCTCATCGCACCGCCGACCGCCGGGACACCGTATGCCGTGCAGCCGTACATTCCGCCGCAACCGTTTTCGCAGCAGCAGGTTCCGCCGACACAACCGCAGTATCCGTATCCGCAAACATTTTCCTATCCTTCTTCACCTTTGCCGCAGTATTCCCAATATTCCCAGCCGCATCATCAAGACCCTGTTTACGTTGCTTCAGCAGTCCGTGAGCCGTATAGTAATTCGTATGCGCAGCCTTCCATAGCGACGCCGCCGCGGACTCCATCGCAAACGCAGCCTCAACAGCCGCAGGAACATCCGCTTATGCCGGTGATTTGCTGGGCCAAGCAGGAACGGCCAAACATCGAAAGAATCAACGATTACACTGCGATTCTCAGGAAGCAGGAAAACATCGGCGGACGGCTCCAGGAAGGGAACATCATGGAGGTCAAAATCCGTCATCGGCCGTTCAGCGTTTATCTGAAATTCATCGTCCCGAAGAACATGAATGGTCAGGAAGTGATCTACGTCGAGGGTCAGAACAACGGGAAAATGTGGGCGCACGGTGTTGGAATCAAAAAGCTGGCCGGAACGCAGTCACTTGACCCGGCGGGCACGCTCGCGATGAGCGGCAATAAATATCCGCTGACCATGATCGGGATGCTGAACCTTATCGACAAGCTGTTGGAAGTCGGGGAAAGCGATGTCCGATACGGTGAATGCAAGGTTTTGTACTATGAAAACGTCAAGATGGGAAGCCGTTTGTGTACCTGTGTTGAAGTGACTCACCCGAAAAAGTACAAGGAGTTCCGATTCCATATCGCCAGAATTTATGTTGATAATGAATTGAATCTGCCGATTCGGTATGAGTCTTATGACTGGCCGAAAAATTCCAATGACAAACCGGAACTCATCGAAGCGTACAGCTATGACAACCTCAGGATCAATGTCGGCCTTACCGACAAGGATTTCAGCACGTCCAACAAAGATTACAATTTCTAAGTGACGAAACGGTCGCGAGCAGGGGAGGGGAGAAAACAAAATGCCGGCGTTACCCAAACCGGAGACAAACCGTTCGGAACGGTCTTCGATGATGATCTCCTGTTTTTTGGCGGGGATTCTCCTGGCAATGTTCACGCTGATTTGTTACGGTCTTTGGTCGCGGGTAAAGGAGGAAGTCACGCAGGAGGAAGACTACCGTTTTTCACCGGAACGCATTTACATCACCGAACTTCCTGACTGGGTGCCGACCACACTGGTGCATGATGTTCTTACGAACGCCCCGCTGAAAGATCGTCAAAGTGTTATAACACCGAACCTATTGAGTGATCTGGCTTCGGCGTTTTCCGCTCATCCATGGGTTGACGAAGTGGTCAGGGTGAAAATGGAGTATCCCGCGACCATTCACGTTGATCTCAAATACCGTGAAGCGGTTTGCGTGGTGAAACTTCCTGAGAATGCCTCGTCCGCAACAGAAACGGCGGACCAGTTTTATCCCGTTGACGGGAAAGGAACGTATCTTCCGACCGATTATTTCCTGCAGCATCCCGATTCGCTGAACCGGTTTATCGTGATTGAAAACGTGAAATCACTGCCGATCCGTGCCGTCGGACACCGTTGGGGCGATCCGGCAGTCGAACAGGGAGCGGAAATCGCTTCCCTTCTCCGCGATGTCAATCATCTGCTGCGGATTGAAACAGTCCGGCCGGAAAAGATTGTCGCTCATCGAAGTCTGCGGATTGTGTATCGGCTTCGGACATCAGGCAAGACGGAAATCGATTGGGGCGAACATGCGGACGAAACGTCAGAAAGGGCAAAGTTGAAAACGCTCCTTGATATGGCAAGGTCATACGGAACGCTGGATCATGTTCCCGCTTCGGAAAAACCGATTGACTTGTCCAAAACAAGTGCGGAATGAAAAGAGGACTTCCCAAAAGCGGAAATAGACTGCACTGTGAAGTACAGTCTTATCAAGGTGTTTCAGGCGGGCTTTTCCAGTAAGACGCCGTCGTTGTTCTTGACGATAGCCTTCGGCCTTGACACCCCATGCTTTTGTCGAGCGGCTCTTATTTCCGCAGACTCGTCAGAACAATGTGCGGAGTCAAGCTCCGCACCTGCAAAATTGCGTCAAAACACGGCTATCTCTCTTTTTGAGTTTTTGGGAAGAGATGTCCGCCGTAGATTGCGGCATCGCCCAGCTCTTCTTCAATTCGGATCAATTGGTTATATTTTGCCATTCGGTCCGTTCTTGAGGCGGATCCGGTTTTGATTTGTCCCGTTCCCAACGCGACCGCAAGATCGGCGATTGTTGTGTCTTCCGTTTCGCCGCTGCGATGCGAAGCAATAGACGTGTAACCGTTGCGGTGTGCCAACTGAATTGCCTCTATCGTTTCTGTAAGAGTACCGATTTGGTTGACTTTGATGAGAATCGAATTTGCGATTCCGCTTTCGATTCCGCGTTGCAGGCGTTTTGTGTTAGTCACAAAAAGATCATCGCCGACAAGCTGCACCTTGCCGCCCAGCACTTCCGTCAAACGCTTCCAACCCTCCCAGTCATCTTGGTCGCAACCATCCTCAATCGAAACGATGGGGTACTTTTGACACCAATCCGCCAGCAAATCAACAACCGCTCCGCTCTTTAACGGTTTGCCGTCAATGGTGTACGTTTTTTCCTTGTTATCGTAGTACTCACTGCTCGCGCAATCCATTGCAATATAGACTTGCTTCCCCGGTTCGTAGCCTGCGTTGTTTATTGCTTCCACCAACGCTTTCAATGCGTCTTCGTTGCTCTGAAGATCGGGGGCAAAACCTCCTTCATCGCCGACATTTGTTGAGTATTTTTGCTTTTTAAGCACGCTTTTCAGCGAGTGGAATATTTCACAACCGCACCTTATTGCATCGGTAAACGAATGGAAACCGAGCGGCATGATCATGAATTCCTGCACGTCCACTTTATTGTCAGCGTGCGCACCGCCGTTGATAACGTTCATCATCGGTGCCGGCAGAATTCTTGCTCCGACGCCTCCCAAATAACGATAAAACGGCAACATCGTGAAATCCGCCGCCGCCTTCGCCACGGCAATGGAGACTCCAAGGATGGCGTTCGCTCCGAACTTGCTCTTATTTTCCGTACCGTCAAGCTCAATCAACTTCCGATCTATTGATGCCTGATCAAGCGCATCTTCATCAATAATCTTATCCGCAATTTGTTCGTTGATGTTCTTGACTGCGGTTGAAACGCCTTTGCCGAGATATTTTGATTTATCGCCGTCGCGTAATTCCAACGCTTCATGGATGCCTGTGCTTGCCCCGCTCGGAACGGCGGCACGTCCAAACGAACCATTCTTCAGCAAAACATCCACCTCAACGGTAGGATTGCCACGGCTGTCAAGAATTTGACGCCCCTTGATTCCAGCAATTGTACTTCCCATATTCCCAATCCCCAATTCTGTTTGTTTATTTTTTCCTGCGGAAGCCTACAAAACAACTCCGCCACAACCGGCCACAACATAAAATATAATATGTTGTCATGACGGCTAAACCTCGCACAATTATACATAACAGGACATACCGGTCAAGTCAAGCAAAAAACAACAAATTTGTGTCACCGTTCACAGGGTTTGAAAAAGGATGGGTTATCAAATGATTTACCTGCCCTATTTTACCTACATTCTATCGCGTCTTGACAAAAAAATAGAATCGTGTTCTTTTGTCGGACTTGAAGATTCAGTAAACAATAGGCAGATTCCACAATTCAGGAACATGCAAAATCAAGGGGGAACAAAAATTTTTTGTCAGGACGATTGAAACGCGATTCCATTCATGCTATTATTAAAGAGGATGTTTTGTTTTTAGTCCGTTCATTCGTTTCACGCAGTTACTTACTAATGATTCTCCTTTGGATACGAACCTGGCAGCTTGGCGTGAAAAGTCTTTTACTTCACCCGATGCGTTCCCTGCTGACAGTGCTTGGAATCTTTATCGGCGTGGCAAGTGTCATTTGGCTTTTGGCTGTCGGGGAAGGAATCAGCAAAAAAGCGAACGAGCAGATTGAAAGTCTCGGGGCGACGAATATTATTGTCCGAACCATCAAACCCGCGATTGAAACGAATAATTCCGAAAATTCGCAGCAGATTGTCCCGTATGGTTTGACGCGGGCAGACTATTCACGGCTGGTCAATACAATCAACACGATTGTGGACGCGACTCCGATGCGTGAAATCCGGCGGAAATTCGACTATCTCGGACGTCAGGAAGACGGGCGGCTCGTCGGATGCACGCCGAAATATCAGGAACTCAACCGGCTGGAAGTCGACCGCGGACGTTTTATCACCGACCAAGACCAGAAGGATAAAGTCAATGTTTGTGTCATTTCCTATGAAGTGGCGGAGCGTCTGTTTCTGTACGAAAATCCTGTGGGACGTTCCATGCACATTCAGTCTTCTTCCGGGACGATGGTTCCATTTGTTGTGATTGGTGTTCTGAAATCGAAGGCTCCTTCCGCGGGGATCGGCGGTTCGCTCGCCGCGCAGGATTACTCGCACGATGTCTATATTCCGCTGGAGACGTTTTGGTCGCGGTACGGCGATCTCGTCATTTCCATTTCCGGGAGTTCCTTTGAAGGGGAATATGTGGAACTTTCGCAAATTACGTTGCAAGTCGATAGCCAGGAACATGTTATGGAAACGGCGGAACTTGTCAAAATGACGCTGGAACAGCATCACACCAAGCACAACAACGGCGACTACGGGGTCACGGTTCCGCTGGAACTTCTGGAACAGGCAAGGACAACACGGATCATGTTTATCATTTTTATGGGGATGATTGCCGGAATTTCGCTTCTTGTCGGGGGAATCGGGATCATGAACATCATGCTCGCCACCGTGACGGAACGGACACGGGAAATCGGTATCCGCCGGGCACTCGGAGCGAAACAGGGAGACATCATCCGCCAATTTCTGATTGAAACCATTGTCCTTTCTGTCGTGGGAGGGCTTCTCGGAATTCTGGTCGGTCTGACATGCGGCCCTGTCACCAGTATGATGTGGTATCTGTTTGAACGTTTCCGGCCTGATCTTATGACGAGTCTTCCGATCACCGTCCGCGGGATTCAGCCGATTATTGTGATGTGGTCGATTCCGCTTTCCTTCGGCATTTCCGTCGTGATCGGCGTGGTGTTCGGACTCTATCCCGCCATTCGTGCCGCATCAATGGACCCGATCGAAGCTTTGCGGCATGAATAGAGTAACGTTTAAGTTCTGTTCCGCCGCATTGTTCAGGTCATTTTTTTGATGATCTGGATGAAATGAGGCGTCTTTTTCTTTTCCGTGAGATCATCGGCCGTCTTTTTTGCGTCTTGTTCGTCGCTATAGTCATACTGGGCAACCTGAAGCATTTGGGGATTAAAGACGCCCCAATACGCTTTAAGCACGGGTTGTACGGAATCGGCGGAAGATGTCGCCGTTTTGACTGCTTTTTTCCGTGCCCGTTTGACGGGGGCCGGTACACTGGTTTTTTCCGCCGCCGCGGTTTTCTCGACACCGGAATCCGCCGTTTTTTTGACCGTTGCCTGATCTATGGTTTTCAGATTCTCTTTTTCCTGAGTCTTTGGAGATTCCGGGGAAGATTCGTTTGTTTTTTTGGACATAAATATTCATCCTTTTATTGAGGAAACACTGACCTACAAAATGAATACACCGCCAAAATTCATTTAGACAGGACACAACAATTTGTGAATTTCTATTGTAGTAAAAAAATAAAATTTGTACAGCTTTTGAAAGAATTTTTTGAAAACAAAATGAAAATTTCAAAAATCTCCGCCTCTCATGCGGAACACGTCCCTCATATTTTTCTCCATTGACAATATCAACAGGGTTGATTAGAATAGTGGTCATGTACTGCATTCGGTGTTGTAATGAATGTAAAAGCCGGTTGAATTTTTCGTGCGGTCTTCTGTTTTTTTCTGACTATGTTACGTAAGTTACTGAGCAAGACCTTTTTATGGTTTTTCCCTTTGTACTTTGGCTTTTTCGCCATTGCCGGTCAGAGTCTGCACTTTTTGTTGAGCTGTCATGATACGTGCCGCAGCCGTCGTACCGTCTCCTGCGAAACATCCTGCCATGAAACGCTGCTCAATAATCATCCGGATGTTCCGCCCTCTCACGGCAATCCGCCGTCTCATGATGAAAAACCATGTCCCCTCTGTGTGTTTTATTACGGACTCGGCGGCATGGTTTTCGCGATGGCGACACTGCATTTCGCAACACCGGCGGAATATCCGTTTCCGATGCGTGAAGCGGTCTGTCCGGTAAGTCTTCTTTCTCACGACATCTCTGTACGCGGCCCTCCGATTCTTTGGTCTTGCTGATTGTTCCCGTTCCTTCATGAAATCAACATGCGTCCGTGCGGCGAAAAAAACGTGCGTCGGATTGGCGTTGATGTTTTCAGCATCCGGTTGACCATATTTCTCAAATCATTCAATACAAAATCAGAAATCAGGAGTTATTATTATGAAATCGAATCACAAAGCGTCTTTTGCGTTCACACTTGTCGAACTTCTTGTTGTGATTGCCATTATCGGCATTTTGATTGCGCTGCTTCTTCCGGCGGTTCAGGCGGCGAGGGAAGCGGCGCGGCGAATGCAGTGTACCAACAATATGCGGCAAATCGGTATCGCACTTCACAATTATCACGACACATTCCAAAAATTTCCGGCGGCATGGTTCGGTTATGAGTCGGGAACAAACCGTCCCAACGCACTTGGCGACCCCGGCTGGAGCTGGGCGGCATCAATTTTGCCGTTCCTTGAACAGGGAAATGTCCAGACAAATTTCGTTCACTTTGACTTGCCTGTTTCCGACCCGCAAAACCGTACCGCGTGCCAAACCCTGCTTCAGGTGTTCCGATGTCCTTCCGATCCAAACCATTCCACATTTACCATTGAAGAGTTCGAAGCTCTGCACGAAGACGAAGAGGAGGAATCGGAAGGAGGTGAAGAACATGATTACAGCGACATTCTTTTTGCGTCGGCCAATTACATCGCGTCTTTTGGTTCGACCAACACACGCGACGCCGAAGATTGTCCGCTTGGAACCGTTTTCAAAAGTAACGGGGCGTTCTATCACAACAGCTCACTCGGAATGCAGGCTTTCACCGACGGCTTGAGCAATACGCTGTTTATCGGTGAGCGGACAAGCCTCGCCGGACGGTCAACATGGGTCGGAATGCCGGCAGGCGACGGTTGTTTTCCGACATTGGTGGTCGGCACGACACATGATACGTTCGGAAAACGCAATGGAAGTGCTCATGGTTTTTCGAGTGAACATCCCGGCGGAGCCAACTTCACACGGGGAGACGGTTCCGTGCATTTTCTGTCCGACACCATCAGTCAAACCGTACTGGAAGCACTTTCCACCCGTGACGGCGGCGAAGTTTCCACACTTTGACATGCGTAACGGCAACCGGCGATTGAAATCCTCCGCGTGTTCCTCCGGTGTCATTTGTCCTTATACGGAAAGAGCCTTCACCGGACACTGACCCGGCCGACAAGGTTTTTGGAAGGAAAGTTGGCGAAAACGTACGTATTGTAACCGTTTCGGACATGGATTTCCACCGGATAACTCCGCTCGCCGAGTGTCAGGTCACGGCCGGTGAGTGACCGGAGTTTAAGCGTGTGCGTTCCTTCCGGAAGTTCGAGCCGTGCCACTTGAATCCGGTCCGGCAGAAGTCCCCAGCACCGCGTGTCGGCGGTTTCCATCGCTTCCCAGGCCACACCGCCGGCGTCCATTGCCAGACTGATCCAGGGATTCACGTCCGCCGCATTTTTTGCGGCATAGACGCTTCCCTTTTTGACGATTCGCCGTACCACGGCGCGGGCGATGATTTGATGGCGGATTGCCTCAAACTGTTCTTCCGCCATTTGTCCAATGTCCGTGATTGTTTCCGTCGCTCCAAGCCGCGAACCGTTGACCTCAATCCCGACATTATGAATCGCGTCAAAGTACCGTTTGACGGCCGGAATCGGAACCGGCGCCAGGGTCGGCGGAACGGAATACTTGTTCGTAGCGGAAAAAATCTGATCCGCAATAAGAAGAGCCAACTGGGTTGCTTCCGCGTTTTCCCGTTCTTTATACGGTCCGCGTCCGACGAGTGTGAAAACATAAACCACACCGTTCCCTTCCATGTGATGGTGTCCGGCTTTGACTCGCCGGATGTCGTGTTTCACCTGCTGAAAACCGGGTTCCCATTCCTCGACCATCGTATAATACCGGAGAGCGTCGTCGAAATTGGTCAGTGTTTCCTCGCGAATCAGTCCGCGGATGTAGGGGCCGAACGGCACTTGTTTGTACGCGAGTTTCGGATGGGAATCTTTTTCCTGCAAATCGGCACTCCGCGAACCATTGGTTTTCTTCGGCCCCGCTTTTTCTGCGGTCGAACGGATCTGCTGCTGTTTTTCCACCACCTGAAGGGCAAACGCTTCGGCATCGCTTCCCCCTTCCATGAGATCACAAATCGCCAGAAATGCCCGAATCATGACTTTTTCGTAATCCTCACCCGGATACGAGACCATTGTGTCATCCGTCCATAACGAAAGCGTATTTTCCGCGAGACTTTTTTGTTCGAGATGGTCGAAACTGTCCCGGACTTCAATCAAAGCACGTTTGGCTTCAGAAAAACGCCCTTCACTCATGTCAACGACCGCATTTTCAAGCTTAATGAGGTCGGTTTCCTTCTTCTTGCCTTTTTTGAGCCGGGAATCAAACTGTTTTTTCGCGGATTCCAGATTCCCGGCGTAAAAATCACGCCTCGCCGTGATGACTCGATCCGTGTAACTTGCGACACATCCGCATGTTACGTAAAAAGACATCAACATCAAGAGGAAAAGGAACCGTTTCATGGAAACACAGGTTTTATTATTGTGACGGTTTATTGTAAACAGGAGGAACACCTCATCGCGGACGGCAGAGCAAATCACACCAAAATCCCTCGCTCTACTTAAACCACGACTGGAACTTGGCTTTCGCTGTGCGGTTGTACTCCTTCTGAACCGTTTTGGAAACTTTGATACGGCTCTCCCCTGCCGGATTCCGCACATCCACCATCTCCAGCGACAGATTATAGTCTTTCTGCGAATCAAGATTGTCCCGTGTTGTCCCGGATGTCAATGTCGCGAAAATCAAACAGTCAAACGGTCTGTCGATTTCCATTTCCATACAGAGCCGCTCCATGTTTTTGGGAATGAAAAGATCGTCCGGCGCCATTCCTGTCTTCCGCAGTACCGGAGTTACCGCTTTGGAGGTCACCGTATCTACGGCGTCGGAACTTGCGAGCGTGGAATCAATGATTTCCGTGAGTTGATCCTTGAAGTCGCCGATGTCTTCGTTGGTTTTGTTCGTCACCCCGAAAAAGCAGACCCGTTTCTTGTTCGGCAGATAGGTGTTACTGTTAATATCCAGTGCGGCCTTTTCGTAAGACTTGGACGCCGCCTGACTCAACAGTTCCTCCGCCGCGGCACAAACGATAGGACGGAAAACCTCTGAACCGGCCTGATGACTTCCGACACGGGTGGCCTCTCCCGGCGAAATCACCTTTCCCTTCTGCGTCATCCGGCAAGCCGTCCCGGACAGTATTCCGACACTTGCGATTGCGATAAACCCTCTGCGCGTATAAAGTTGCGTCATGGGAATCCTTTCCCCGTTTCTTAAAATTGCGATAACATGTTCCGATAATCCATTAACACCACTCCAATTTATACGTCCAAAATGATGAAGAAAATCATAGATTTTGTTGCATTCGATAGACTTTTTCTATATACTGTATTCTAGTTATTCTTCCGACATTTTAAAATCGTGTTAAAGTATAACAAGGCGTGCGTTTTTTTCCAAGAGCAAAAAGTAAAAGGGCAGGGCAAACCAATGAAAAACAAGAGAAAGGTTGTTTTTTCCATTTTAGTACTCGGAGTCGTCACCACATGGAATGTAACGCTCCGCGCACAGCAATCTTCCGGCTGGATTCCGCCGCTTCCAATGCCGATGGAGCCGCTCGCGGTTCCGTATCAGACACCGAGTTTTGGATACGGTTATCAAAATCCATCCGGTTTTCACGGCCGTACTGTTCCGTTGGCCGTCCGCGTGCCGCAATGGACGCGTTTGTCATTCGGCGGCGGACTTTTGAAAGGCGGGACCCCTCTTCCGCTGCAAACCGGACGCATCGGAGGATACTATTCCCCCTGGAATACGGCGTTTTCTGAAATCCCGCCTTCTTTGCAAACCGCGCAGACTTCCGCAAGGTCTGCTGCAAAGCCGGAAAGAACGATTCCTACACCAATCCTCCGGCGAAACGGACAGACCGGAACGCTCAAACCTTTTTTCCATGAATCGGACGACATGATTCGCGTTGAGGAATAACCGGCATTTACCACAAAAGACCGTTGAAAAGTGCGGAACCGATACGGACAAGGGTGGCTCCTTCGAGAATGGCGGCTTCCAAGTCGCCGCTCATTCCCATCGAAAGTTCATCGAAGCGGCAATTGTCCGGAGCGTAAGGCGTCATTCGCTCCGCAAGTTCGCGGACGGCCGCAAATTGTCTTCTTGCTGCTGCGGTATCAGAGTTCAGACCGGACATGCACATAAAACCGTGAAACCGGACATGCGGAAACCTGGCGATACTGTCCAGAGCAGCGGGAAAGCTGTCCGGTGAAAATCCTTGTTTTGCGGCGTCACCGGAAATGTTCACTTCCAGCAAAGCGTTCACCGGCATCAAATGTTCCTCCGAAACAATCCGCTCCAGCGACTCCGCAAGTTTGACCGAATCCACCGAGTGCAACAGCGAAACGGCCGGCAATATCTTGCGAATCTTGTTTCTTTGCAGCGGACCGATGAAATGCCAATGGAGGGAGTGACCTTTGGTCCGGTGAATTTCCGCCTTTTCGAGCAGCATTTGCGGACGGGCTTCTCCGAAATCATGACATCCCGCCTTGAAAAGCAGATCAATCAAGCCGTCCTGCGGGTCGGTGTACTTGCTGACGGCAACCAACCGCACCGCGTCCGGCGGCGAGGCGGCCCGCGCGGACTTTTGCAATGCGCCGGCAATTTGCTCCCTGACACGGTTGAGATTTTCCTGAATGATTTCGAATTGATCTTTCATCATTTCCCCGTTACGGATGAGATTTCTCGCGGTATTTCCCACGCCGTACTCAAACGGCGTGAGCTTTTTCGTAAGCGGCGATTTTATCTTCATGCTGAAGCGTCAGAGCGATGTCGTCAAGACCGTTGAGCAAACAATCGCGGCGGAACTCGTCCACCTCAAACGGCAGCGACAATCCCGAATCGTCGGTGATCCGTTGATTTTCCAGATCAATCGTCAGCGAATACGGAATGTTTTCCGCCGCTCTTGTGAACAAATCGTCTATTTGCTCTTGCGGAAGCTTGACAGGCAGAATCCCGTTTTTGAAGCAGTTGTTGAAGAAGATGTCCGCGAAGCTCGGAGCCAGAAGCACGCGAAATCCATAATCCGCGAGTCCCCAGGGAGCGTGTTCCCGGCTCGACCCGCAACCGAAATTCTTTTGTGCGAGCAGAATCGTTGCGTTTTTCCAGAGAGGCTGATTCAACTCGAAGCCGGGATTTTCCGAACCGTCGGGGAGAAAACGCCAGTCAAAAAAGAGAAACTGTCCGAATCCTGTCCGTTCAATCCGCTTGAGGAACTGTTTCGGCATCAACTGATCGGTGTCCACATCGCAGCGGTTCATCGGAACCACCACGCCGGTATGTTTTACAAGTGCTTGCATTGTTCTGAAAAAAGGGTTGATTCAATAAGGGGTTTGGTAGTGTTTTTCCGGCCTGCTTTGGATTCCATCCGTAAGCGGTCCGGTTTTCCGAATACGTTATGACGGATTTTTCCGCTGCGTTACCGATTCAAACTGACCGCTCCAGCCGAGTTTTTCCCGCAATGTTTTGTAGTAACTTGAGCCGGGAAGTTTAATCATTCGGAATGTTTGCTCGGCTTTCGTGATAACGACACGGTCTTTCGGGGAAACCGTTGCAATCACGTTTCCGTCGATCACGACCGGCGTTTCCGTGTTTTCCACACTTAAAACGTACTCCCGGTCCGCCGAATCCACCACAGGCCGATGACTCAACGTGTGCGGACTGATCGGCGAAATGACGAACACATCCAGATCGGTACGGACGATCGGCCCGCCGGACGAAAGGTTATGTGCTGTGGAACCGACCGGCGTACAAATCACCAAACCGTCACAACGGTACGTCGTGACGTGATCTCCGTCAATGTCGAGGTGAATGCGGAGTATCCGGAACGGCGGTCCCGTCTGGAGAGACACTTCATTCAGCCCGACCCGCTCAACGAGGAGGTGTTCGTCCCGCCAAATCCGGCAGGTGAACATGATTGACTCTTCACGGGGATACGATAAAATTCTACCGTTTTTCAGCAAAGGAATAAGGTCTTCCGGCGAAAATTTTGCCAGAAAACCGAGAGTTCCGAGGTTGACCGAAAGCACCGGCCGTTGATTTCTCCCCATCTGATAGGCGGCACGGAGAATGGAGCCGTCACCGCCGAACACGATGGCCAGGTCGGCATCGCAACGGCTGAAGTCCTGCTGACAGGAAAAATCCTCACCGATGATGGCACAATACGCGGCGATTTCCGGTCGAAACCGCTCGACGGCTTCCATCACACCGGGACGCTCGCCGGAACCAAGTAAAATCACTCGCATAATAGTAAGAAAGGAAAATAGGAAATCAGGCACCGCCGGACACGACCGGATTATTATGCCATTTCATGGGATTGTGTCAATGAACGCCGCCAACGGTCGCGAGCCGCGACGCCAACGTGGCACGTTGGATCGCAGCCGGGAAGCCCCGGCGGGTACTTGCCTCATAGTCACTGCGTTCCATTCGGCCTCGGTGGACAATCTTTTCTAATCGCTTTTCTTTTTTTCCGTTCGCGGACTCCAGCAACCAACGGACGGAAAGTCTCCGGCGGTCAATGCAAGGGCATTGGATCCCCGTATGCTTCCAACCTCTTTAAGGCGATCGCTTTCTGATAGCCATAACTCCTGGTCTAAATACCAGGTTTTCCAACGGAGACCGAAGCAACTGCGGTGAAGCGGCACGCTTCCTGTCGCAGATTGTAGTTGGGAGAATGCCTGTTCGAAGGGATTGACGCACGGTTTTTGCTTGCCGATCGCGGCTACGATACCAATACAATTGTTGACGCCGCTCTGATATAGGGAATGACTGCGGTAATTCCACCCAGGAAAAATCGCAAAGAACAGCGAGAATAGGACAAAGATTTGTATAAAAAGCGTCATGGGGTTAAGAACACTTTTTTGCACCTGAAACGCTGACATGGCATTGCGACTCGTTATGCAAAAAACACCGCATCTTTTCTTGCGACCGTTCCTATTCGTTGTATTGCCATTGGGAGCGAAAACTATTGACGGTACTGCTTAATCCGGTCTAATGCTGGCTTTATTGAGCCGTAATATTTTTCGTTCCTTACTTACATTTGCCAAATGTTGAAAATCCCAACTTAACAAAATATCCATTTGAAATACTGTTGTATATGCTACATGCAAGGAATCTGCAATTTTCTTTTGCAATATGATGATTTGTGTAGCAAAGACCAGGGATAGCAAAACCGTCGTAAACAGTCTTTTCTAAAGGTTAAAAATTTGCGTATTACGGTTCGCGATTCGTTGGGTTTTCGTATAATTTTTTTCCGTCGATAATTGCTTGGCGGAATGCGGCTTCACGGTGGCGGGTCTGTTGATATTTCTCTTCACGCCACGCATCAACAGGACAATATCGGAAACCATTCAAGCCATTGTCGCCATTCGCTGCAAGACGCTCTTTGCCCAAACGAATTATTGCCAACGCTTCGGCTTTCTGTTCGTTGTTCATGCCTTGCAAAACGGGGCTTTTTTCCGGCTCGTCAAAATTGATCTGCGTGACAATTTTCAACAACTCGGCATCGCGCGGATTCAATTGTTCCGGTTCGTCCGCATAAAACTGTACTCCATTGGTTCGCACCTCACAAGAACGCAAAATTTTCTGCCCCGTCAACTTTTCCAACTGCCGCGTTTCAACAACCGTCAACGGACTGCGGGCATACGGATTATTCGGAAACGATGTCGC
>JAISQK010000080.1 GCA_031274255.1 Planctomycetaceae bacterium
CGAAAGGACAGGAAAAACTCTTCGCTTGGATGCGTGAAAATCCGCATCGGATGAATCTCGGACGCGTCCGGTTCCTGTTGACCAAAAGCGACTCGAAACTCATTGCCGCTTCCGATGTCCAAGAGATTCAACAGACACTCGACTTGTGGAGCGGAGTCATTGAAAGCCGTTATCAGATTGAGGGCAACGCGGTTCACGTTGTCACTTGTGTTGAACCGAAATCAGGAATGCTGGCGGTTCGCGTCCGATCTCCGTTGATCGCAAAAGGGCAATTGAAAGTGGAACTGGCGTTTCCTTACGGTCATCATGGCGGCAGCGGTGCCGATTGGAACCGACCCGATGCTCACCAAACAATTTTCAATATCAACAAGAACAGGAACAAAGCGGATTTCCAACGCCAACTTGACGCGGACCAATATCACGTCACGCTCACGTGGAAAGGGGACGCAACACTTGACAACACCGCACCGCACACGTTCCAACTTGCACCCGATCCAGAAAACGAAACATTCGAATTCACCGCGTTGTTCTCGCCGGAACGGTCAGACGAAATTCCCGACTTTGAAACCGGATTGAAGTCTTCGCAATCGCATTGGGCGGAGTTTTGGAAATCGGGCGGTGCGATCGACCTTTCCGAAAGTACTGATCCGCGATGGCAGGAACTCGAACGGCGTATCGTTCTTTCGCAATATGTTTTGGCGGTGAATGAAGCGGGTTCATTGCCGCCGCAGGAAAGCGGTTTGTTCAACAACAGCGGCTGGAACGGGAAATTTCATCTTGAAATGCACTGGTGGCATGGTACGCATTACGGTCTTTGGGGACGATGGGCGTTGTTCGACAGGAGTTTGCCATGGTACCGCGAAGTTTTGCCGAAAGCCAAAGACCTCGCAAAATCACAAGGATTCTCCGGCGCACGATGGCCCAAAATGATCGGTCCCGATGCGGAAGATTCCCCGTCGGGAACCGGTCCCTTGTTAATCTGGCAACAGCCGCATCCGGTTTTTTATGCGGAGATGGAGTATCGTCTTTCGCCGACCGAAGAGACGCTGAAGAAGTGGAATGAAGTTGTGCGGGAATCGGCGGTATTCATGGCGGATTTTGCGTTCTTTGACGAGAAGACCAATCGTTATGTGCTTGGTCCGCCGCTTAAAACCGTGCCGGAAAATACCGACCCGAGAAAGACGTTGAACCCGACATTGGAGTTGTCGTACTGGCGCAGCGGATTACGTTTGGCGCAAACCTGGCGGGAGCGTCAGGGCTTGCCGCGCGAGAAACATTGGGACGACGTGATTCAAAAATTGTCGCCGCTGCCGCAACTGGACGGCGTTTATCTCAGTCAGGAAAACATGCTCGACACTTATACAAAAATGAATTGGGAACATCCGTCGCTGATCGGGCCGGGCGGGATGATTCCGTTTGACGGAACGGATCCGGTCGTGGTCAAAAGCACCGTCAAAAAAGTCTGGGCAACATGGAGTTGGAATCGTTGCTGGGGTTGGGATTTTCCAATGATGGCGATGGCGGCGGCAAAAAACGGCGAGCCGGAAATGGCGATGGATGCGTTGCTTCATCCTTCGGGCAAAAACGGAATGAACAAAACCGGTTTGAGCACCGGCGGTCCGTTCCCGTATTTTCCGTCCAACGGCGGTTTACTTTATGCGGTGGCATTGATGGCAGCCGGTTGGGACGGTTGCGAAAAAGTCCACGCTCCCGGTTTTCCTCAAAACGGAAAATGGAAAGTCAGACACGAAGGACTAACACCGGCAATGTAAAAGAGCCGTTTCTATTGGTTGTGGTATGAAATATTTTCCACAGGATTGAGTTTTGCGGAAGTGCGATTTTCGATTTTCACTTTGTAACCTTTCGGCGTACTCAGTGAATAACGTATCTGATTTTGTGAACGGATCCATCGCAATTCGACCTTCTCGTCTCCGATGGGAATCGAACCGCCGCAACATTCAAGATCAATATCCGTAAAACAAATAACAATCTCTTTGTTGAGATAATCAATGGAGCGGATTCCTAAAACGTCCCGGTATAAAACGTGTCCGATATAAGACGCGAATCCATGATTGCAACTGGCGTTATTCTGCATGTGTTCCCATAACGTACCGGTTTTTTCCGCCATCGGATGGAAGTAATCCTGAATTTCCGTAATCATTTGACTTTGCAAATCGTAACGCGATAACAAATCCATCCGCATATAATTGCCCATAAACGCATTGGCGCGAAACACCTGAGGATAAACGGATTGATCGTTACGGTTGGGACCGAATTCTGTTACGAGTTTTTTCCAAAGTTCCGCGAAGGAATCAGGTGTTGCGACTCCGAAATAAAATGCGTAATACTGACAAACTTCAGTCGTGTTGGCGGTCCTTTGAAGTTTTCCGTTTTTGCGAACGGCGTTATCGACAAAAAATTCACCATTGAACGATTGACGCAGAATGGTCCGGCGAATGTTTTCCGATTTCTTCGCCCATTCCGAGTTATCGTACAATCGCGCGGCACTTGCCAACGCCGCACAATAAAGCATGTTCGACGGATAATTAACGTCCTGAACAAAACCGTTTGCTTTTGACCATTCGACAAAAACCCATGCAGGAAGTTTTTCGAGCAAGCCGTCTTCATTTTCAAAACGAATAAAATATTGTAAAAGTTTTTCGATACGCGGTTTTAACTGGACAATCAGTGCCGGATCACCGCCGCGCCGGGCGTAATCATCGACCTGAACAATAAACCACAACGACCAATTGGGAATAAAATTTCCGTCGTAGTGATCGGCAGGGTAACACATCGGAATCATTCCGTCGGGAATAGGATCAAAACATTCCGGTAATGCGTAATTTTCAAGGAAATTGTAAGATACCGCCGAATTGCCGGTCAATTCTTTTTCCATAATCGCGGCATAATAACTGTCACACAACCAGCCTGCACGTTCGCGTGAAGCACAATCCATGAACACATCAATCCTGTTTTGCCGGGAACTTTGTTTGGCGGCGGCATAGATTTTGTTCAGTTTTTCGTTACCGCTTTCGAACGCGGCGTTCTTATTTTCAGGATAAGCAAATTCACGCAGATAAATCTTTTCAATCCGGCAATGACCTTGCAAAACGATGACTTTCAGATATTTGAACGTGTACGATTCCAATGTTTCCAGCGTGTAATGCCCCGGTTCCAGTTCATAAACAATTTGATTACAAATATCCGCCATACGTTTTCGGGTTTGAACATCGCCGTCTGTCAGAATTTCATCGAAATAAAAAATAAGCCGTGTCGGACTGGTACATTCCAATACCGCTCCCGGAAAACCGGATAAATCCGTACCAAAATCGTAGGTGACAAATTCGTTGTCTTTCAGTGAAACGGCGTTGAGCGGCATGGCGGATTGACGGAAGATTTCATGTAAATCTGTAACGATTTCCTGCATTTCCTGAGACGGAGGTCGTGTTTCGAGTTCGGCTTCGGTAAACCCTTTCAATTTCGGACTGATTTGTGTGAGCGAACGGTCTTTGTGATACTTTTCCGGTTTGATTTTTTTGACGGTTCCTTTAGCATAAACAGTAACAGGATTTAAAATCTCAAAAGCCGGAATCAAGACACGACGCGGCAAAAGTTTGACCGGAGGAAAAACCGCGAGCGGCAAAGATTCCACCGGAACCTGAGACGAAACACGCCATTGATCGTAACCGTTTTTCATACGATAATATTCTGTGAAAGGACGCTGGAAACTGTAACGTTCCACTTTTTGCAGACGCTCTTTGATCTGAAACGCCTCAAAATCGTTTTTCCGTCCGGTTGCCGCGACAATGTTACCGTCTATTTCCATTTCCGAAAGCAGAAAAGACGGCTGGTCGAGAGTGTAATAGGAGTTGATATTGTAACCGGCAACTTCAATGGCAAGAATGTTTTCCGTATCGTTATGAATATACTGACTCACATCGTATTCATCGACGCGGAAATAGCCATGTGCAGCGCGTGCCGGACCGGAACCGACAAACTCGCCGTTCACAAAAACGCGGTAAAGTGTTGAAGCGGCAATTTTCAGTGTTGCCGTTTGCGGGACGGACGGTTCTTTTTTTGTCGGAAATACCGCACGAAAACCGAGAGTCAGATTCATCTCTTTTTCGCGTCCGGCAACCCATACCGGTTGAGCATTCCGTATTAGAGGAACCTTGTCTTCAACCGCATGGGATATTTGTATCGGGAAAAAAACGGTACAAACAAAAAACAATAATTTTATGTACATTTTCATGGGAATGTTAATGAATTTTATGAAACGTGACGTAAGTGGTTTGAACCGGATGAAATTGTTGAATTTAAGATATTGTTATTTTGTCGAAAGTTCGAAATTCAAAACGTTCTTTTTACCTTTTTCAATTGTAACCGGTGCGATACCGGAAGTCAACGGATTGCCGTATTTTTTCGGTACAAGATACGTGAGAGTGCTGATACAAATAGAGATGAGATTATGTACCGGATAACGCAAAGCATAGTATGAAAAAGAATCATTGCCTCCGACGGGGCAACGCACGGGCGTTGCATCCCGGTAGGCTCACACTCACTTCGTTCGGTTCGCCGCCAAATAGAAAATCTTTCCACTTGGAGGCCGAAGGCATGCGTTTTTCCGCCTATTGATATTAGCGACCAACAGGAGCGAGTTATTGCTTCGGGACGGCAGTCCCGTCTGGGGTGCAGCGGCCTACCGCTGCCCGCCGGAGGCTTCCCGGCCGTTGCTCACCGGAGTCCGCGAACGGAACAACGTTTTCATGAGAAGCCGAAGACCTATCGGAAGACAACGCATGTCTCTATTTGATGAGTCACCACTCTCAAATAAAATAACAAATATGGACAAGCCGAATGTCCTGCATTTTCCCTTTACTCTACTTTTTATTTTATCTATTCCTTTCGTTTCCGAACAAGTCTGATATAATATCGGCGGGAAATGTCAATGTAAGATCATATCGGTCAGATGGAACAAAATCAGACGAAGCGGCTCTTCCGAAATGGATTCCGCCGTTTCATCCGCACGCAAAGCGTATTTTGTGATGAGTTGGCCCGCTTGCTCGAAAACATTGGCCCGGACGTAAAGTTCGCGGACGGCCTGCTGTCCCTGAATTTGCCGCTTTTCCTCCGCTTCGGCAAGTGTTTCCATCCATCGGAGAAGTTCTCTTTGCTCCGGTTCAGGGAGACTCTTCAGAGCCAGAGCCAAAAGCAGCGTCGGACGTTTTCCCAGCACATCACCACCGCTGGTCCGCTTGTTTTCCTCATGGATTTCCCAATCGGCAAGGTCGTTTTTGATTTGAAACGCCACACCGATCGCACGGGCATAACCGGCAAGAGCGTCATTGACATGCGGCAGCGTTTTGTCCGACATCCGCAATCCGGCATAAAGAGCCGCTTCGAAGGCCGGTGATGTTTTCAAGGCGTAAATCTTCATCACGTCAATCGGTTCGAGCTTTTTGACCCGGGAACTCCGCCAGGCCAGTTCCGCTCCCTGTCCTTCGCTGAGTTTGGCGTGAGCGTCCCCCAATTTCCAGAGGATGTCGGCGACGGGGCCGCTTCCCAGTGCGTTCCGCTGCTCCGCAATAAGCCGGTACCCCAATCCCAGAAGGTAATCTCCGGTGTTGATGGCGGTGGAAACGCCGAACTGCCGATGAAGCGACGGTTCCCCGTATCGATAAGGATCGTCGTCTTCAATGTCGTCATGAATCAGCGATGCTTTATGGAAAATCTCAATTGCCATCGCCACACGTTTCACCGCATCAGGAATTTCATCGAATGACGCGGACGGTTTCATGGCGTCGTAAACGGCCAGTGTGACGAACGGACGAAAGCACTTGCCGCCGCGTGTGAGATAATCGAAACCAAGCGTCTCGGTCACCTGAATCGGGTCCATCTCGGGCAGAAAACGGGAATGCTCCGAACGTTTCCGCGGCAGAAGTTGAGTGAATGCCGGTCCGCGGAACATGTCCGCCGTCCCCCGCAGCAAGGCAAGATGTCCCCGCAGCTCCGCATTTCCCGGAACATACCTTGTTTCGATCATTTCACGTGCCAGACTCATTTCGACTTTGGTGTCAACGCAAGTCCCGAAGTTCAGCGGAACCGCCATCGCCGGAATACCGACCCACTGAATTTTCTCAAACGCCCGTTCCAAGGATTGCAGACAACCTATCCCCAGAATGGCGTCGGCCTCACCGTTCAAAATCCACTGAACGACAACGGGCGTTCCTTCCGCGATGAGAATTTTCCGGTAGCCGAGCTGTTCGGCCAGTACGGTCAGTTCCGTGAGATCGCAGGCTCCGCACTTCCGACATTCAAGCCCTGAAGAATCGTACTTTGCGGGACACACCTCCTTGTTGCGCATGCAGTGCGGCAAAAGGAGAGCCCGTTTGCTGTAAGGAATCGCCGTCACTTGCGGTTTCCCGTGAAAGTTTCCGAGAAAGACCATTCCCCACGCCAGCAGCGTTTCCGGCAAATGAAGCTCCCGAAGGACGTTTTGCGTGATTTCCTCAAGGAGACGCCGTGAAAGAAGCCTGTTTTTCGGAAGATCCGCCGCTTTTTCCTGCAAACGCACCAAAAGCCGCGACCGGTCCTCCGGTGTGTGCGGAACGGTTTGCTCCTCGATTCGGGAAAGCGGAATGTTTTCAGCCATAAGACGCCGTGCGAGTCTCTGTTTTCTACGTTATTCCGAAGCCATTCCGAAACAGTCTTCCAGATAAGCACCGTAACCGCGGAAAATAAGACAGATCAAAATCATCGCCACCACCCCGTACACAATAAAATACGCCACGACGGAAAGAAATTTCAGGTCGAATTTCGCACGGTCGAAGTAATCGTCGGAAAGTTTTTTCATCGCCGCGGGAAGATTTCCCGACTCTTCCCCGGCCCGCAAAAACAGGAAAAAATGCTGATCGAAGAACTCCGTCACCGGCACGGACTGACAGAGCGTCTGACCTTGTTCGAGATTTTTCAGGACTTCCGGCAGTTTGTCGGTGACGGGAGCAAAAGCCGCCGCTTCAAACGACAGCTTGAGTGAACGCCGGATATCCATGCCGGTCCGCGTCGTCAGATTCATGGACATGGTGAGTCTCGCCAGCGCCGCATTCCGGAAATAACTTTGTATTCTGGGAATGCAGTCCAGTTTGTATTGCAGCCAACGGACTCCTTGGGTGATGTTGGCACGGAAAAAACGGTACACCGCAAAAATCACCATCGCCGGAACCGCCAGAATCAACAGATACACGCAAAGTCCGCGGACACCGAAAAGTCCGAGACGAAGCGGGTCAATCTCTTTGCCGGTCATGCTGTTGAAGAAACCGAGGAAAAGAATCAGGAAACCGAGGAACACCAGTGCCGCTCCCAGTTGAAACAGCGGCCATGTGACGGACCGCCAAAAGGCATGTTTCATTTTGGAGAGCATGTCGTAGTAGCCGGCCAGGTCCGTCAGCATCTCCGGCAGTCTTCCCGACTCCTCCCCGACACCGACCATCGCAATGAGAAGCCTCGGAAAATAATTCCGCTGCGACTTGAGAGCCTCTTGGAACGAACTGCCGTTTTCCACTTTTTCCGCCACCATTTTCCAGAGATCTTCTTTCGTGACCGCCGGATCCTCCGGACGGTCTTCCGGCCGCGTGAAGAGGTTTCTGATGCCGGGAATATGCTCCATTTTCGTGTTCATTTCACCGGCTTCCCGCTGAAGGATGGAAACAATATCCAGTCCGGCGGAAAGGGAAATTCCCACCCGGCGGCACCACGCCCCATGATCGAAGTTGCTTAAATGCGGCATGTCATTCCTCTTTCCGACCGGGATGTTCCTGCGGACCGGACCCCTCCGCGATGTCATCCAGTCCTTGATTTTTCCGGTACAGCCGCATCTGTTCCCGGACGTAATATTCCTCTCCTGTTGCCGCGAGAAGTCCGGCATACGCGGTGAGATGTTCGCCGAAGTTGACGTGCCGCTCCTGCGGCAGTTTCCTGGGGCGTCCGAAAATCGGCCACTTGTAAAAGCAAAAGACGATCCCCGGCAGGATGCACTGCCAAATCAAAATCGAATACGGCCAAACCTGTAAAAACCGGAGTATCACGTCAAAGGAAGAGACATGTTCCCCGTCCCCGTCGTTGTCCTGAATGAAATGAGTGGAATGCAGGAAATACACCTTTTTGGAATTTCCGAACTCACGGATCAAGCGGTTGGCCAGCTTTCGGTGCTCGTGAGGAATCAATTGATAATTCAGCAGGAAGCCGGCGTTATTGACCACAATGAAACGTCCTTTTTTCATCGGCACGGACGCGGCAATCCAGTTTCCTTCCGATTCCAGCAGCACCTGAAAATCCTGTTTCACGTCTTCCTTCGGGACGATCTCTTCAAACAGCGACCAGCGGAGACCGGACGTGTCCATTCCTTCCAGCCAGTTTCGGTCTCCGCCGAGCGATGTCACATGGAATTCCTCCCGAAGCGGTTTCATTTCAAAAAGAGTGTTGTCATGAGGTTCGTCATTCTCTTCCTCGCCGCACGTACAATCCTCCTCACGGTCCTCTTCTTCAGGAAACGGATCACTCTCTTCCGCCGCGGAATTGTCCGCATCCTTCTTTTTTCCGAATGAAACCGGTCTTTCAAGGAAAACTCTCATCGCCATCGCCGCTTCCGACCGTTTCAGTTCGGCCTCGGTTTTGTCTTCCTGTTTTTCAATGCCGGGCAGGATTTTCGCCCAGTAATCCCGTTCCGCGTCAAAGGCCCTGCCGACATACACGACGATTCGGTCCGGCTTTTCTTCAAGCCAGTCCTTGATTTTTTCCAGTGAACTTTCGGGAAATGTCCCGCGTGCGTAACACATCCAGACAAGCACCTCGTCATTAGTCTCTTTTTTCAGCAGCCAGCCGTTTCTGACCGTGTGTCCCGACTGCCGGCAAAGGTCCTGAAAAACGGTGATGCCGTTGAGACTTTCGTCCGCGGCGCCGTAAGCGGCATAGTCCGTTTCGACCTGACGCCGGGACCTGCATCCGCCTGAAAACCATGTTCCTCCGAACAGCAGCAAAATCAGTGCCGTCTTGACCGCCGCCTGAATCACCGCGTTTTCCGCCCGTTTCTTCTCCTCGCGAACCACGGTCTGGACCTCCCGGCGTTCCTCCCAAAGCGGGAAAAACTCTTCGTTCACCAGTGCGTGTTCCCCGTAATAGACCGATTCGAACAGCAGCATCACACGCCGGTAATACGGTTTCACCGCCGCAAAATGCTGCAATTCACGAAGATACTCGTGATTGGTCTTCCCGCGAAGCATGCGGATCAGTTCCGATTTGTCGAGCAGCACCAGCAGATGGCTGAAGTAGTAAATGAGGGCAAGCCGGTAATTTCCCGACTGAAACGCCTTTTCCGCCGCACCGAGAAGATCGTCGTAAACTTCGCGTGCTTCCTCCGGGAGCGTTTCAATACGCCGCTGCCGTTCAAGGGCTTCCTGTTTCCGCCGCGAGTTCCACTCGTACCCCGAAAGTCTCATCACCGCCAGCACAATGAAATAAATGATCGGTATCAGCAGCATCACCGCCAGCACTATCATCAGAATGTAAATGAAGTGCCTGAAAGGGGTGTCGTCACGTTTCTGAGGCAACGGACGTTCCGGCGGAAACGGGATAAAACAGGCGTCGTCCGCGGCAGGCGAATACCAGGGAAACTTCTGGCGGAGGATCATTTTCTGACCGAGCGATTTTTGCGACTTCCGAACGGCGTCTTCCTCGGAAAGCGGTTTGCCCGGCCACGAGGACCAATCGGAACACCCGGAAATCAGTATCAGACCCCAAAACACGATCACCGCAAGACTCCCGCAAAAAAGAGTCCGCATGGGATGACGCGAAGAATTTTTCTTGATCAGTAAGTTCATTGTTTTTTCACTCTCAACCGTTCGGCGCGAAAAGCAAGCTCCACATCCCAGCCTTCCCGTTCGATCCGCATATCCAGGTAACGCAAAAAGTGCAGAATCAGCAGCAGACCGTAGACGGACCAAAGGAGTACGGGAAAAATCACCGTCGGGAAAAAGGTCACATCGTCAAGAGCCTTGCCGAACAAAAGATCGACACCGGTTTCCACACAAATCAGCACGCCGGGAAGCACTAAAACGCAAAACAGGACCGCGAGGATGAAAAACCCGATCTGTTCCCCGAACCGCTCGCGATGAAAAATCCGCAGCCGCTTGAATGTGCTGATTCTTTCCTTTTTCCGGGAAAAGAGCGGCGTTCTTTCGAGGGTGATGATTTCGACGGTGCACTCGTATAAAAGCGTCACCGGATAGAGCAGAATCAGATAAAGGAAAAGCTGCGGAAAAACTTCCAGCCACGAACCGACAATCTCGAAACGGTCAGGTTTCTCCTCCGGTGCGAAAGTCCGTTTTCCCAGATAAAGGATCGCCAGCGAGGAGGCGAACGGGATCTCAAAAAGCGTCAGAATCAGATTGATTCCCATTGAGAACGCTTGCCACGCCTCCTCCGACGAGGTCCATTCCCAATGCGCGGTAATGAGCGATGTCAGGTAATAATTCAAAACGGCAAACGGAAACGCAAGACAAAAGAACCAGAAAAAGACCTGACGGCCTTCCTTTTGCGTCAAGCGGAATGTCAGATCAATCAATTCCCCAAAGGTCCGTTTCCGAATGACCAGATAATTTTTGTCAAGTTGTTGGTCCGGCATGGTTTTCTCTGAAATAATCCGCGGTGAGTTGGATAAGTTTGATAAAACGGCTGTTTCGGGCGACCGTCACGTTTTGACCCGGCGTTCCGTCATCCAGGCGAAACCTCCCAAAATCATGATGTAGGCGATAAGGAATCCGGCACTCAATAAAGCGATTCCCCGTTTGAAAACAAGCGGAGCGATTCCGAACGGCTTCAGAAATTCGAGCGGGTTAGGGGAAATGAACGCTTCAATGAACGCCGCACATCCGAAAAAAAACACCGCCAGCAAAACAAACGGCCCCGACCGCCTGGCCGCAAGTGTCACCGCGTCCATTCTGTCACGTCCGTCCGGCATGACCATCGAAAACCCGATCCGCAGTCCCGCCCCGGCGGACATCGCAATGGCCGTCAGTTCAAACGGACCGTGCGCCGTGACAAATTCAAAAAAAGTCGCGGCTTGCGGAACGGTCGCCATGTGTCCGAAAACCGTGCCGAGGTAAACCGCGTTAAAGATCGTGATAAAAATTCCTCCGACGGCGAAAAACGCACCGAAGGCAAAGACCTGAAGTCCGATTCCGGCGTTATTGTAGATGTAAAAACCATACATGGAGGTCCGTTCCTGTTCCCCCATTTCTTCGAGCGGCTTGGAGTACATCCGTTCCATGGAGTCGAGCGTCTCCTGACCGATGGTCTTCTGAGCAAAATCCGGGAGCAAAAACGCCAACGCGGCGCAAAGGAACATCGGCCCGAAAAACATCAGCATTCCGCCCCAGAAAAACATGTCGCTGAAAAGGTTTTTCGGAAGCTCGTAGAACAGGTAACGCGGCAGCGTCCGCCAGCCGACGGACTGGTCTGTGTAAAGTTGATTATGGGCGCGGCCGACCAGATCATTCAGTTGACGCACCACTCCCGGCGGAAGCTGGTACGCCTCGGAAAGGGCCAAATCCGCACACGCCGCGCGGTACAAGCCGGTGAATTTCACGATGTCGTCACTTTTGAGCGAAAAACGCCCCACGGGAGACTTCAGCCGGTTGACCAGATTTTCGAGTTCCAGCCAGTCTTTCTGTCGGGATTCAAGGAGTTCTGCAACATTCATTGGGGAGGATATGGGAAAGGGACTCTTGGGCCATGTTCAAAAAGAGACAATCTTACTTTATTGTACACAACACACAGGGATTTTACCATCGCTCCGCCGAAAATATTTGAAAACGGTCTCGGCCGTTTCCCCCGACGGGTACTGTCACAGGAAAATCTATTGTGACGGGGTAACTTTTCAAAAGAGCGTTTCCTGATAGAATCAGCATACTTTACGATGTTTGGATTCCGAGGTATTCAATCAAAAATCAGAGAGGATGAAAATGTCCCATAATGAACAGCAAGGTCATTCCGGCGGCCACGGTCAGGCGTCCGGTCCGGGAAATGGTGTTGTTTTGGCACTGTTTGCCGTACTTATCTTTTATGCCGTGTTTTTAGCGATGGGACTTCCTCAAAAATGGACAAACGCGGCCAATCATCACGACGATCATGCCGTTGCGGTCTCCAAAGAAGAACACGAAGAAAAACACACTGCGGAGACGGAACACGCGGCCCCCGGACAGACGGATTCCGAGCCTGCTCCTTCCGAACAGGCGGACGCAGAACATAAAAAGCCGGAACTGAAGCCTCCTGCGTTATTTACGGCGATTCCGTTTATTGTGTTGCTGTTATGTATCGCGGTATTTCCCTTGATTCCGGCGACGGAACACTGGTGGGAACACAATTCCAGCAAGTTCATGGTTGCGGCGATTCTCGGATTGATCACACTCGGATATTATCTGTTTTTCCACAATTCCGCGATAGAAGCCCATTGGCCGGGGCACGCTGTGGTGGAACCGGCGGCAAACGGTCTGAATTTCGGTCTGATGGGAGCGGTTTTCGTCAATGCCATTATTAGTGAGTACATTGCGTTTATTGTACTGTTATTCACGCTTTACACCATTGCCGGCGGAATACGGATTCAGGGGGATTTGCGTGCCCGTCCGCTTACCAACACCGTTATTATGGCAATCGGTGCCGTGTTGGCAAGTTTCGTCGGAACGACCGGTGCGGCGATGCTTTTAATCCGGCTCTTGTTGGAAACGAATAAAGAACGAAAAATCAAAGCCCACACGGTGATTTTCTTTATTTTCATCGTCTGCAACTGCGGCGGTCTTCTCACTCCATTGGGTGATCCGCCGCTTTTCCTCGGATATTTGAAAGGTGTCCACTTCGGATACACGTTGACTCACCTGTATTGCGAATGGGCGTTTGTCAATGCGGCACTGTTGGCGGTTTACTTCCTTTGGGATACGTTTTTCGCGTATCCGCGTGAGGCGAAAACCGACATCACCAAAGACGAAACAGCGACGCAACCGCTTCAGATACAAGGACTTATGCCGAATATTCTTCTTCTGGCGGGTGTGATTTGCTCCGTGTTGTTTCTCGACCCGTCCAAGACCATCGGCGGTTGGCATCCCTGGTCTTTCCTGCGTGAAATGGTCATGTTGACTCTGGTGCTGATTTCGCTTGTTTGCGGTGACAAAAAAGCACGTCTCGCCAATAAGTTTAACTACACCGCCATTGTGGAGGTCGCGGCTCTGTTTTTCGGGATTTTTATTTGCATGCAGGCTCCGATTCAGATTCTCAATGTGGAGGGGCCGAACCTCGGACTTCGTTCTCCGAAACAGTTCTACTGGGCGACGGGTACACTCTCCTCATTCCTTGACAACGCCCCGACTTACGTCGTTTTTTACGAGACCGCCAAGAGTTTGGCCGCCAAGGATTTGTCTGCCGCAGACCAGGCGGCATCAATCAAGGCGTGCGGTGTGGCGATTGACATGACGCTCCTTGCGGCGGTGAGCCTCGGCGCCGTTTTCATGGGGGCAATGACGTACATCGGAAACGGGCCGAACTTCATGGTCAAAGCCAT
>JAISQK010000132.1 GCA_031274255.1 Planctomycetaceae bacterium
CCTTTGGTTGCACGCCTGCGGCAAATTCGCACCGGAAATCGCCCTCCTCGTTCGCCAAACTCCTCCTACCGTTCGAGGTGTGATGAACATGTACCAAAAGGGCGGCATTCAACTTGTTACCGCCATGGATTCGTATCACCCCACAAGTGATCTGGCACAACACCGAAACTCCATTATCAATGAATTCAATCACGTCCGCCCGCTTCCGCCAAGGAAGCGGCAGCCCGTATCGAACATTTGACCGGCGTTAAGCGAAGTCCGCAACGTGTACGCATCTTCATGAGAACCATCGGAATGACATTCCGTAAAAAACGGCAGCCATTCCCGCCAAAGCGGATTTGGAAAAGCAGGAGGAATTCAAAAAAAACACATGGAGCCTGAATAGCGAGGGCCAAAGCGGGCGGACGTGATTGAAATTCATTGATAATGGAGTTTCGGTGTTGTGCCAGATCACTTGTGGGGTGATACGAATCCATGGCGGTAACAAGTTGGATGCCCCCCTTTTGGTACCTAACGTTTATCCACAAGTTTATTGGCATGCCAACCCTCGAACATATTGTGGAATCGAATCCATCCATCATGTAAGATAATTACCCCAGGAGGTCTTTGCGATGAATATCCTTTCCATCCTCCCATCCGAGCTATTAGCCATGCTGCCCATGCTAAATTTTCAACAGGGTGAGGATTTTTTAACGATCCGTTTTCCCCTCAAAT
The DNA here is from genome assembly GCA_031274255.1 of Planctomycetaceae bacterium. GTDB lineage: Bacteria > Planctomycetota > Planctomycetia > Pirellulales > Thermoguttaceae > WRMR01. The sequence continues at coordinate 715 of JAISQK010000132.1, forward strand.
CGAGGAAGTAAGTCTTGTATACATGTTATTTCTTCCTCCGAAAAAACAAACGATGTGCGTAGTGATGTATTTCCATCTCGAGATTGTCTTAGCTGTCGTATTGGAAAGGATGCCATAAGGGGCGTTATAAATAATTGACGTAATGATTTACCACTTTCCAACTCCGATTTCTCATCGTTTCATCCTTCACTCTTGACATAACGAAACAAATCTTCTCTCATCCAACAGGCTGTATAGTAATCAACTATTCGCAAGGCGTCTTCTGGCGTGTTTATCTCGTGATTGTAACGAATAACAAAATCCAATCCTGCCGATTTCAAATGACAAAAACTTTCATGAATATCTCCTTCTCTATCCTGAACAACAATCATTTGCTCTACTTCTCACGGCTAAAATCTTCTGTGAACAAATGATGCTCACTCCACCTGTAAAATTCTTTCTCCTCTAATGATTGGTGTTTATAAGCACACGCTTTCATGCCTGCTTTATCTTCTTTTCTATGCCATCAATGAATATCAGGCAATCCTATACCAACATACTTGCATGACAAAAAAATCCCAAATCGACATTGTTCCTCACAACGCCCAATTCTCTTTTATCAGTGATACGAAAACGGTGTTTTTCCAAGTTAATTTCTGTAGTATCTTCCAACAACACATGTTTAACGCCTTTTACGCTGGACACACACAAATCTTGGGCACAAGCTGTCAATGACTTTTCTGTAACTCTCTCGTTACGACAAAAACGGTAAAATGACATCTGATCTTTCCAATAGTCTGTCTTATGCATCACGACTCACGATTTGTTGGCAATAAACGATAGGAGTTGAGTTCCCTTTTTCCCAAACGTTTGTCCGGAAGGCGATTAAATATATCTATGGTTTGCATATGGCTATCTCTTTTGTGTTTTTCTGCAAAGGTAATCATTCCTGAACAATTTAAATACAATACATCTGAAAAATTATCCACTGGGATTTGTGTATAAACGTTAGCCCTGAGGAGGCCCGGCGGATACGGGACCGGCTTGAGATACACTCTACGCCTAAGCATGGAAGCTGGTTGAACATGGCGGAAATCGAACTGAGTGTGTTGAACCGTCACGGCTTGTCCGATCGCATACCGACGAGGGAGCGGATGGAGCAGGAGGTTACGGCTTGGAACCGTGTACGCAATGAGAAAGCCTGTAAGATTGATTGACGCTTGACAACCGCAGACGCCCGGATTAAGCTCAAAAGACTATATCCGTAATTCCATTCTTGACTGGGTACTAGAATGTTCGTTTGTTTCCTGCGTCGATTTGCCGCCTGACATCTTCAACAATCGGTTCCGGGAGGAACGCTCGCAAAACAGTATCATCGGAAACGGTGGCAATCTCCTTAATCAGCGAACTGGAGACGTGCGCCAGTTCTCCGTCGGCCACCAGAAACAGCGTCTCGACATCCGGTGCCAATTGCCGGTTGGCCATCATCATGGTGATTTCCGCCGGAATGTCGGTGATCGGACGCACACCGCGAACCATTATCCGCGACTTGCACTGCTGCACAAACCGGACCGTCAGTCCTTCATAGATTCGTACATCAATGTTGTTCAGATGAACGGTCGATTTGCGGATCTGATCGACACGCTCTTCCGGGGTAAACCAGTGACGCTTCCCCGGATTGACTCCCACACCGACAATCACCTGCTCGAAAATCGCACTCACCCGTTCTACGACATTCAGGTGTCCGAGCGTGATGGGATCGAATGTTCCCGGATAAACCACTGTTCCTGATTTCATAAGTTTGCCTGCTTTTTTGCCAATGTTTCGCGGTACGCAGCTTCCCCGCTCCTACTCGTCTGTTTTGACACGCCAACGAAGGAACGCATCAAGAAATTCCTGAATGTGACCATCCAAAACCGTGTGGAAGTTTCCCTCCGAATAACCGGTTCGAGAGTCTTTGACCCGCTGATCCGGATGCAAAAAATAGTTCCGAATCTGTGAGCCGAATCCCACTTTCGCCATATTTTTGTATTTGTCCGCCATGGCCGCCTCCCGTTTTTCCTCTTCCAGCCGTACCAGCCGGGCTTTGAGCATTTTCAATGCCGTCGCGCGGTTTTTGTGCTGACTCCGTTCGTTCTGACATTGCACCACGGTTCCCGTCGGAATATGAGTCAGCCGAATGGCACTGGATGTCTTGTTCACATGCTGACCGCCAGCACCGCTCGCCCGGAAGACATCTTCCCGAATGTCCTCATCTCGAAGCTCCACATTGATGGATTCGTCGATCTCCGGTGAAACATCGACCGCGGCAAAACTGGTTTGACGCTTTCCCTCCGAATTGTAAGGACTGATTCTCACCAGCCGGTGCATCCCGGACTCCCCTTTCAGATAACCATACGCCATCGGTCCCCGAACGATGATGGACGCACTGTTGATTCCGGCCTCTTCGTTGTCCTGACGGTCGAGAATTTCGACGGCATAATCATGATCCCTGGCCCAAAGCGAGTACATTCGCAGCAACATTTCCGCCCAGTCATTGGCATCGGTTCCGCCGTCACGAGCGTTGATGGTCAGAATCGCGTCGTTAGTGTCGTAAGGCCCGTTCAGAAGAGCTTTCGTTTCCAGTTCCTCAAGATTTTCCTCCAGCCGCTTCAATGTTTCGACAATTTCCGCGGCCATGTCGTCATCTTCTTCGCCAAGTTCAAACAACACATCAAGATTGGCCAATTCCGTGTCCATTTCATCAAACGGCTTCAGAATGGACCTGACCGCTTTCAACCGTCCGACGGTCGCCTGTGACTTTTCCGGATCGTCCCAGAAATTTGCCGCAGTCATGGCATTTTCAATCACTCCGGCGTCCTCTTTTTTGGCGTCGTAATCAAGTGAATCTTTTAATTGTCCGAGCCGGTTGCGGATTTCCGCCGCCCGGTTGCCCCATTCATTTTCAATCGGCATGAAAAACCTATGTGTACGATTTTCTTATTGTCCCTTTTCCACTTCATTCCGTAAGTGTTAATCGTACCATTAGAATAAGGAGTGAAAAGGGGAACAATCAAAAACCGCATGGCAGCAACTGGACGGAATAGAAACGGCCATGTCAGGATTAATACCGATGTCAATGACTGTCCCTTATGGAAGCACCGCTTCATTCCGGCTGCTTTTGGACGTACTGAATCGTGACAGGCCCCAGCAATCCTGACGGAGCAAGTTTACTGTCCGGCTTGAACGGATTGGCGGTCAGCCATGTCTTGCGATCCGGTTCCGGCAAGCGGCTGTCGCCAATGAGCCGATTGACCCAAGTGTTTGTGACACTCACCTCCAATTGGTTTGTTCCGGTTTTGAGTCCTTTTGTGATGTCCGCCTGCCAGGGTGCCGTCCAGACGGTATCGGCATATTGACCGTTGATTTTCACGCTTGCGATAACGTGCACCGTGCCGAGATGAGCGAAATACCGCTTTCCGGCGTCCACCTTTTCCAGGTCGAATGTTGTCGTGTAAGTTGCTGTTCCTGAATAATATTTGACCGCGTCCTCTTGCGATGCCGTCCAGTCAGACAGTTTTTCCAATGTCACCGGCTGTTCCGGACCGCGAAGGGAGGCGTCAAACTGAACTTTCCAAGCTCCGTCAAGCGTTACCGCAACCTGCGGCGTTGGAAAATTATCCTCAACACCACCGGCTTTCGGAGTTCCCCGGTTTCGGAACACGACAAACGCACTCCCGAACGCGTCAAGTTTCAGCGGCACTTCCGTAATATCCTCTTTTTGAACAAACGCCGGAAGAGTCCGCATCTCACCCGTGTCCGCATCCCACAACTCCGGCACCAATCCTTCAACGCGAAATTGCGGCGAAAACGACACCGGCTTGCCGGTTTGATTCGTCACAAAGTAAATTTCCCCGTCACCGGTTGTCCGGTGAACATACAGAATGTCCGGCGGACGGATACCGCAATCCGGCTTCAACGGAATCAGATCGAAAGCCTCCTGCATTGTCATACCGGAAAGAATAAGACCTTTGCCGACTTGCCGGGACTTCACTTTTTCTCCGTCAACATGGCCCCAGAGTTCCGCTGCGAGTTTTTGCACTTCTTCGTCGCACGCCGGATGGTTTTGCATACTCGGCGATTTTTTCGGCGGATTCCCCAAAACAACCGCCCCGTCTTCGACCAGCCGTTTGATTTTCCGCAAGAGTTCCGGCCGCATGGTGTCCTGTTTCGGGAGAACGAGAATCCGGTACTCCGTGCCGTGCGGAAGGACAAGTTTACGGTTTTGGACACGGATTTTGTCCCGCAGAATTTCGCCGTTGATGTAGTCGAACGAGTATCCTTTCGGAAGCGGCGGGTCGCAAACACCGATCATTTTCGGGGCGTCTTCACCGATAAAATACGCGGCATCGGCAACATGGAGTCCTTGCTGCAACAGGAACATACAGCGGCGCATGTAGGCGACAAACGGTTTCATTTCGTAGAACCAAGTGTTCTTCCGGTTGAACTCCGTCCCGAACCAGGCGTTAATTCCCGGTGTACGGGTTTCGTCCGGCTGTTGAATGTACAGATGCATAAGCGTTTCGTTGATTCCTTCGGTGTAGGACCAGTCGCACCGCTTTTTCAGCAGAGCGGGATAACGTTCGTAAGCACGCCCGGAAGCGGTGAATGACTCGGCCGTGACTTTCTGTTTGCCGTAAATGTGGGCGCACGACGAAGCGGCACGGTTTTCGATACTTCCAAGATCGCCTTCATTCCAGAACTCGCCGGCCACGCCGTCGGACTGTCCGCCGTATTGGAGAAATTCGCCGGGGAAGCCCCAGTGACCGTAACATTCCAGCCAGGTTGTCAGCCCGTGTTGATTGGAAACATCACGCAATCCGGCAACATAATCGTAGGCAACTTTGTCCGCAACCATGCGGCGCAAATCCCAAAGAAAACGGTCCGAGAGATCGGGATTGCCCACCACACGGCCGTTCAATACCGGAAGAAACGGCACCGGATCATAACCGTAACGCTGTTTGAACTCGTCAATCATGCCGTCCGTCCAGTTTTGACCGCCGGTTTCGTAACTGTCCAGAACAACCACCTTAAACGCCTTCCTGTCGTCTGCCGGAATCCTTTCGAGAATCTTTCCCATGTAGGCGTCAAAATGCGAGGCGATGTGTTGTTTGCTCATTTTGTCGGTCTCAAGCCCCTTGGCTTCCCGTGTTGCAGGAGCATTGGTGACTCCGGTGGTCAACATGCCGGTGCGCTGAATGATCCACTCCCCTTCGGGAACATCCCAATGGAGCGTGCCGTCTTTCTCAAGAAAACCGCTAATATCCACAATCTGTTCCGGCTTCGTCACAAGTTGCGAATCCTTCACCGCAGGCGGTTCCCGCCACATGTAGGTTCCCCAATTGGGATGAGGATTTTGACACATTTTGGCAAGTTCCTTCTCCGCAAAATACTCAACTTTCGGAATGGCGGAAACCTCAATTTTTGAGACAGAGCCATGAAAATCAGAAAACACAAGGCGAACCGATGAAATGTCGGCATTGGCTTCCGGCAGCGAAAAAACAGACGGGGCAAACGGCAAAAATCCGACACTCAACGACGCATTGCTCCTGTCAAGCGTCACGGTTTTGACCGTCTGAAACGTGTTGTCTTTCTCCCATTGAATTTCAATTTTTGCGGAGGACGGCCGATTCACCTCAATCGTGAGACTGCGTGGAACGAACCCGGTTTTCAAGGTCACCGCCGGAGTCTCCGCATTGATCACGGGGTTGTCAAGACTCGCTGCCGACGCTTCCGCTTTCGGTGCCGGAAAGGCCAATGTCTTCACATCCTGAAAATTTTCTCCCGGCGCCGCGAGCTTTTCACGGAATGTTTTCGGCCCGAGAACTTTCGTCTCCGAAAACGCGAGATACCGCATGGACTGTTCCGGTTTCACCCAAGGTCCGCCGGACTGGCTCCATCCCGGACTGTTGAACATGCCGATCTCAATACCGAGCCGTGCCGCGGTTTTCAGTGTTTCATGCGTGATGTTCCACCATTCGTCGGAGAGGAGTTTGTGTTGACCGTACCCGCCTCCCTGTTCGCCGATGTTTCCGATGAAAGCACGTGTGATTCCGACTTCCGCCATCGCTTCCAGGTCTTTCACGACGCCGTCCCGTGAGATGTTATCATTGATCCAGTACCAGTAAACGCCGACCCGCACCGATTCGGGAGGATTCTGAAACCCTTCCTGTAGAGGAACATCCGCAAAAACGGTCCAAAGACTCAGCAGGATCATTCCGCCCGATAATAATACTTTCACCGGTAATTTCATTGTCAAAACTCCCTTGTCTCTCTTTGTGATCATTCAACTCTTATTCTTTCTTTTTCCTTTTTGTCAAAGCGGCTCACGCGGTCCAGCCGTGAGCTTTTCGAACGGCGATCATCGCGGCGAGGATGTCGTTCCATGTCTGCGGATTTTTCATCGTTTCGTTGGAAAACATACAGCCGTCCCAACAGAGGTGCGGAATCTTTTTCGTAAGATTTCCCTGTTCGTCGCGAAGCCAGAAACCGGCATATTTAGCGATATCCAGCTTGCCGTTCGGATCCTTGGCCAAACAGTGACGGCCGGTTTTATCGTGGGCCCCGCTGCCGTGAACCGTGCCGTCGTTCTGGGCGACGTGAAAGTCTTTCGTCCAAGGACGCAGAGCATCCGTCATGGTCTTGTAAGCGGCGTCGAAAGCGTCCGTGTCGTTCCAGTCGAAGTTTTCCGGCAAGAGACGGTCTTCCGGTGCGTTGTACCCCATCAAATAAAGAAGCGTGTGCGACATATCCGCCTGAAAACCGAGCGTGTCCGGCCGGTCCGTCATTTCCAGCAAATGGAGCATGTTCTTCCAACTGTGCATCCCGCCCCAGCAGATTTCTCCTTCCGCAACAAGCGTTTCGCCATAATTTTCCGCGATGTGACATGCCTGTTTGAGCGTTTCGGCGAGTGTTTTTTGATTTTCAACCGGATTTTTGCACCAGTCTTCCACCCCGCCGGACGAATCAAGCCGAACCCCGCCGTAAGGACGAATCCCCGTTTTACGCAGGAATTCCGCCACATGACAGCCTTTTTTCACTTGCGAGAGAAATTTTTCACGCTCCGAAGTCTCACCGAAAGCGGAACCGCCGCCGGTGTTTCCCCAGATCGGAGCGACCACGGAACCGATCGTCAGACCGCGGTTTCCGGCTTTTTCGGCGAGAATTTTAATGTCGTCGTCGGTGCCGTCAATATTGAAATGCGGGCTGTACAGGAAAAGGTCGAATCCGTCAAAGCGGACACCGTCAACATCCGCCGCAGCGGTCAGGTCGAGCATGGTGTCGAGATCAAGACACGGTTCCGCACCGGGAACCCCTTTGCCGACAACACCCGGCCACGCGGCATTGTGAAGTTTGGGGAAATTGTTTTCTTGCGTCATGGGAATCTCCTTATTTCATTTGTGGGACGATATGATGTAACCGAGCCTGTATTATACACCGGGCGACACAGGAAAATCAAGAGAGGCGGAAAAAATGCCGCAGTCCGGTCGCGGTTCACTTGTGTTGGCCGGCTCCCGGAGTATAATGCCGGATTGCCGTTATGGTTTCGCAATCCCGGGCAAGAGGAAAAACAATTGAAAATCGTTCACAGTTTGGATCACTTTCCGCCGCAGTTTCAGGGAGGCGTGCTTGCGATAGGCAAGTTCGACGGTCTTCACCGCGGTCATGTGCGGATTCTCAAGCGTTTATGGGAGTACGCCCGTGACCATTCCGTTCCGCCGCTGGTTTTTACGTTTGACCCGCTTCCCGGTCAGATTCTCCGTCCGGAAACCGCACCGCCGCTTCTGGTGACGCTTGAGCAGAAAATGGAGTTGCTCGCGGATTACGGTGTCGAATGCGTGATTGTTTATCCGACGACCCGTGAATTTCTTCTCTGTTCGGCTCGGCAATTCTTTGAGAGTGTGATCCGCCGGGATTTGCAGGCCAAAGTCATTATCGAAGGGCAAAATTTTCTTTTCGGCAACAACCGCGAAGGAACCCCGGAAATGCTCGGACGCTTCTGCCGCGAATCGGGCATCGTGTTTGAGACGATTTCTCCGTGCCAATGGAACGGACTCGCGGTTTCCAGCAGTGCCGTCCGTTCGTTTTTGAGTGAAGGAAACATTTCCGCCGCCAACGAAATGCTGACACGTCCTTATCAGGTGACCGGCACGGTGGTTCATGGGGAACACCGCGGGCGAACACTCGGTTTTCCGACAGCCAATCTTGAAAAGATCGGAACCTTGCTTCCCCGGACGGGAATTTACGCGTGTCTGGCTACGCTGGATTCGGAACACTATCCTGCGGCGGTTCATATCGGCACCAATCCGACATTCGGGGTGACTCCTTTCAAAATGGAAGTGCACCTTCTGGATTTTTCCGGCCTCATTTACGGGAAAACTCTGAAAGTGGATTTTCTGGAACGGCTTCGTGACACGACCGCTTATCCTTCCCGTGAAGCGTTGATTGACCGGATGAATCATGACGTGGAACAGACCCGGATGATCGCAAACAGACCGTCCGCTTGAGATTGGAAGAAGTTTTTTGGAAAATTTTCCCGAAAAGCGACAATTCCTCTTGACTTTGGGAATTGTCGCGATTAAAATACAAATACTTAGGTTGATTTGTGTCAACCTGTTAAATTTTCGTGAAATATTTTCGAAAAGAATCAAACCATTTTTCCAAACAGGAGAAAAATCATGCAAAAATTCACTTTGTGCCCGAAATGTCAAAATGGGGTGGGGGGGTAGTCTGTACGGTATCCTGTATCGTAGAAGCCAATGCTGCAGATGCAAACGCTGTCGATACGAAAAATGCGGCAAACACTACTCAAAATTCTTTTGTCCGTTCAAAATCCACGATTCGATCCGGTTCTACTGTCCGGTCCGGTTTTACCCTCGTCGAACTTCTCGTCGTGATTGCGATTATCGGTGTTTTAATCGCACTTCTGTTGCCAGCGGTTCAAGCGGCACGCGAAGCGGCGCGAAGAATGCAGTGTACCAATTATCTGAAGCAATGGGCACTTGCCTGTCATAATTATCATGACTCGCACAATACTTTGCCCGCTTTGGGAACAGGTCCCAACGGGATGGACGATCGTATCAGTTGGACCGTATTGGCATTACCCTTTACCGAACAGTCGGCGCTTTATCAATCCATTGCCGCCGGCGGAACGAGTACCGCTGTCAACGGCACTACGAATTACCCCCCGTTTGGGGCATATCCGTGGGACACGAATTACATTCCATGGCGAACCCAGGTTCCGATTCTGATTTGTCCGTCTGACCCCAAAACTCAACCTTGTGATGGAATCGGACGACGAAATTACCTTGCCAGTGTTGGAGATTTCGGCAGTGCATGGAGCATTCAACCCGGACCGACCGGAAGAGACGGACCGCAAAATTTTCGCGGCTGTTTTTCACGCAAAAACGGACGGAATTTCGCATTCATTACCGACGGAACCAGCAATACATTGTTGTTGGGGGAAGTCTTGTGCGGTTCCAATACAACGTATTCGTTTTCCGCCAATGACCGCCGTGAACGCGGTGATGTTGCCGGTCGATGGGCCACGGACTGGACCGCGACCATTTCCTGGTGTCTGAGTTCCATGTCCGGCGGTCGGATTCGGAGTGATAATAATTGGGGAAGTGTCGGTTTTGCCGGTATGACGTGGGCGGATGGTGCCACGGCTTTATCCGGTTTCAATTCTTTCCTCCCTCCAAACTCACCGTCTTGTATTATCGGCACAAACGGAAAATTGGCAGACAACGTGGGGGGACACGCGATGATTACGTTGAGCAGTTATCACACAGGCGGAGCCAATGCGGCGGTTGCCGATGGTTCCGTTCGATTTCTTGGCAACACGATCAATTATGGCGACCCGACCAAACAACTGTGGCACATGTTTGACATCGGAGGGGGAATCTCTGCTTTTGGCGTGATCGGAGCCCTCGGAAGTGCCGCCGGGGCGGAATCGGAAACATTCCCGTAAAATGATAGAGAGGTAAGAAACAGGACGGAAAAAAGTGTTTTTTACAGACAAGAGAATAATTCAATAGACAAAGGAAAGTATTGATGAATGGCAATATTGCAAAATATGGGATACTGTTTTTGCCGGTTTTCCTAGGAATGACAGGCTGTCGTGAACAGGGGCATCCGGTGGAATTTGTTACCGGCAAAGTGATGTACAAAGGGGAACCCTTGAGTCAGGCCTCCGTCAGTTTTCATCCCAAAACCTCGAATGGTTATGTTGCCGTGGCGGAAACAAAGGCGGACGGGACATTCACATTGATTACGGCGGGGGCTGCAAAATCCGGTGCCCTTGCCGGTGAATATCATGTTCTTGTCACGAAGGTGATTGCCGTCGATAAAAACGGCAAACCGATCGCCGAAGAAGCCGTACCGGAACAGCGCAGCACGCGTCCGCAGATGGAAGCCGTGCCTGCTGACGCGGCTTTTCAGCGTCCTCAAATGCAGGCGGTCATTCCCGAAAAATACGGACGGCTTGACAAACCCTTATTGGATGCGGTTGTTGTCAAAGGGAAAAACGAATTTCTGTTTGAACTGGATGACCAATAAGGTATTTCTGTCATAAACAACCACACTCGGAAAAAGGAAAAAATCATGTGGAACACCGTCTTTTCTGTTGCGGTGTTCTTTCACTTTTGTTATACTATTACCACAGTAGGGCTTTACCAAAGCGGTGTTTTTTCAATTTCAAATCCATTAAACTTGCGAGGTGATGATGAGTTCATTATTTAAGAAGCTGTATTTTTCAGCGGTGTTTTGTCTGATTTCGTGCGGGGTTCTTCCTGCGGAAGAACGGAAGTTTTTCACCATTTCGGTGCCGTCTTCGGCGGTAAAGGAATTTACCGGAAACTACGTCGCTACGGCGTCCGACTGGGACGATCTCGGCGTGTTGCACGGGACGAAAGGTTCGGCTACGTGGAGTTTTTCCGTAAAAACAGCCGGAGATTATCAGATTCAGGTTCTTTACGCTTCCGGCGAGGAACGGCCTTGTACTCTGACGCTTCAAGGGTTGAAAAACAAGCCGGTGATCCAAAAGGAGGAGGTTCTCCGCGAAAAAACCGGCGGTTTCAAGGCAGCCAATCTCAAATGGACAACACTTGGAACATTCCCGCTTGTGACAGACGAATACACTCTGACGCTTCAAGTGGAACGCTGTATGCCGCACATTCGCGGCTTCCGAATCACAACGGACACGTCACTTCCCGCCGCCAATGACGATCCGTTTCTCGCGGAAATCCGTGAGCGGAAACAGGCGGCCGCGCAAAAAGAGAGGGAACAATACGAAAAAACCGCCGCGGCAGCCCGTCGGAAAACGCAGCAGCTTTTGCCGGGAGTGTCTGAAATTCTGTTCGTTCACCGCCCCACATTCCAGTCGTCGCACTACTACACCGATTTCATTGACGGCACGGTCTATTTCGGGACGGAACTTTGCGTGCTGTCGCTGAAAGACGGCTCCGTGCGGAACCTTGTGCCGCCGCTTCGTGAAGGACTCATCGGCCGCTGCAATCTTTCCTTCGACGGCAAAAAGGCGATTTTCGACTACAAACGTAAAAACGGGGAAGGATTCCGTATCTGGGAAGTCAACCTCGACGGAACCGGTTTGAGACAACTCACGTTTCCGCCGGAAGATGAAGAACAGCGGATTCAAAAATACGATATGACAAGTTACCATAAACACGGGGCAGGCACGATTTATCATCATCACACGGACGACATGCACCCCGCTTATCTTCCCGACGGCGGGTTCGTGTTTGCCTCGACCCGCTGTGAACACGGTATTTTGTGTGACGCTCCCGATTATCTGACGGCGTCGGTGATTTACCGTGCGGACAAAGACGGAAAAAACCTTGAAAAGCTCTCCGACAATTCCGTGTCGGAATCGTGTCCGGCGGTGATGGAAGACGGTCGGATTTTGTACACGCGTTGGGAGTACGTCGATAACGGCTCCGTGACAAACAAAGGACTCTGGACTTTCAATCCGGACGGCACGGCTTCCAGTGAAATTTACGGGGCGAATATTGTGTTCCCGTCGGTTTTCAATACTGCCCGGCAAATTCCCGGTCAGCCGGAAAAATTTGTGTGCATCGGAGCCCCGCACATGCCGCTCGGTGTGGGAACCGTCCTTCTTGTGGACACACGGTTCGACCGCCGGACGGTGGACGGGGTTCGTTACGTCACGCCTGAAGTGGATCAGCAGTATCAATGGGGATGGCAAAAACCGTCCGACGGCAAGCTCTTCACGCGGCTTTATGAGCCTCCCGCGGTTCTCAATGTCAGTATTCAGAAAGACAGTTCCCGTGACGGCCGCGGCAACACGGATTCCGGTCCGCTGTTCATGGACCCGTTCCCGATCGACGAACATCATTTTCTCGTGTCGCACAATCCTGACAAAAAATGGAATGTCCCGAACGCTTACGCACTCTATCTGATTGACGATGCCGGAGAACGTGACCTGCTTTACCGCGGCGGTGAATGGTCGGTGTGGTGTCCGATTCCTGTCCGTGCAACACCGAAACCGGCCATCTCCCCAATCGCGGTGCGGGATGAAACACTTGCCGAAAGGAATCTTGCCCAACTGATTGTCGCCGATGTTTACGCCGGAATGGGGAACGTGCCGCGAGGTTCCATCAAATATCTCCGAATCAACGAACATGTGCCGCGTCCCTGGTCGGCCAGACGCCGCTGGGATGGTGATGAATTTGACCAGCAGCATTCCGTGGTGACACTCAACACACATCTCGGTCTGAAAGTACAACACGGTGTTGTGCCGGTTGAGGAAGACGGTTCCGCCAATTTTGTTGTTCCGGCGGACAAAAACATCTTTTTGCAGGCACTTGACGGGAATTTCCGCGAAGTCCAGCGTGAACGGACATTCGTCAATTACCGTCCCGGTGAAGTGCGGTCCTGCCTCGGCTGTCACGAACAGGCGAGCGTCACACCGACAGACCGTCCCTTCACCCCCAAGGCGTTGCTTCGGATGTATGATGTGCCGGGACCGCAGCCCGGGGAAGTTTCCGGGAGCCGTCCGATTTCCTATATCGAGGATGTGCAGCCGGTCCTGGAGCGTCACTGTGTGAGTTGTCATCATCCGCAAAAAGCCGAGGGAAACATCAATCTCGAAGGAACGCTCACCGAACGCTTCAACCGCTCTTATGAAACGCTGCTGAATTGGAAGCCGTTTCCTGTCATCGGTGAAAACCACCCGAAAGCGGGCAATAACCATTATTTGCCCCCTTATTCGCTCGGCTCGCACGCCAGCAAGCTCGTCAAACTCCTTGAGGACGGACATTACGATGTCAAAATGCCGAAGGAAGACTGGATTCGTCTGACCACCTGGATTGATTCCAACGGTCAGTATTACGGCACGTATTTCGGACACAAGAATCTCAAATATAAGAACGAGCCGGACTTCCGCCCGACACCGACATTTGAAGAAACGCAGACGGCAATCCCGCCTCGGTCATTCGGGGAAAGGCCGCAACTGTCCCAAAAATGAATGGAAATCCGCTTCAACCGCATGCCGCGAAAGCGTCGGCTGACGGAGATTTCATCGTGATTCCTTCTCACTTTTCAACGGGTTGCCTTTGGTTTGGAAGCGATCACGGTGTTATTCAGAATCGGCACCTTTTTAATCGTGATTTCACCGTTTTTTCGGATAACATGGACATCCGCATATTCCGCACCGAGAGTCTGCGGATTCCAATATTTCGCAATGTAACTGAGATTGGCGGCATTCACGATACTCCAGCCGTCCGTATCACTACCGACCATGATTCCGGCGATGAAGTCCTCTTCCTGAATTCCACTCCTGTAAAAAAAAGAAGTGGTCTTCATCGCGTTGATTTTGACAGCGCCTCTGGGGTAAGCCTGATAGGCGGCAGGAAAGGAATTTTTCAGAAAATCACTCGAAACCGGAGTCACTTTCAAACCGAAAGTGTTCCAGACAACATCTTCATAGGTTGGTTCGGGGAGGGGCTCTTTTTCGTTCGGGGAAACGGTTTGCGGATTGGGATACGACTGCCGTGAGGCGATCACTCGGGGCTGATTGTTTCTGGCATTTCTCACAGAGGTTGTACCTGCCATCCGCGTGTTCGGCGAGCGGAGCGTCAGCGACAAATCCATTCGTTCATTCGTTTTTTGCACGGTAATGTCAATGGTTTCACTGGCCGTTTTTTCGAGAAAGGCACGTTGAAAATCAAATTCCGAAGCGACGAGCTGTCCATTGATCATTTCAATTTCATCACCGGGAACGATTCCGGCCTCTTCCGCAGGACTTCCCGCATCCACGGAGGAAACAACCAAGACACGCTCATCGTGAGGAAGGGTTTCCTGCGTTTCGACAGAGATTCCATGATAGCAGAACCGGTTATTCTGCTTGCCGATGAGTTTGGAACCAACACTGAGAACGGTTTCTATCGGCACGGCAAACGCAATTCCCTGAGCTTCGGAGTAAATACAGACATTCAGGGCCACCGCTTCACCATTTTGATTCACCACCGGCCCGCCGGAATTGCCCGGATTGATCGGAGCACTGATTTGAATCGTGCGACGATAGGTCAGTGTCGGAGACGCCACAACATCACGTCCGATATAGCTCACGATCCCCTCGGTAAGCGAAAAACTATAGCCGAAAGGGTTTCCAATGGCGTTGATCCGTTCTCCCTTCCGCAGATACGCGGAACTGCCGATCGGAATAGGATAAAGCGGCACTTTCGGCTCAATCTTAATCAGGGCGATGTCGGTTTCCGGGTCGTGGCCGATATAAGTTCCGGCGTATTTCGTACCGTCATAAAGGGTTACGACGATTTTCGTCAGCCCTTCCATCACGTGCTGATTGGTAACGATATACCCTTTCGGGTCAATAATAATCCCCGACCCCATTCCGGTGAAAGCTTTTCCATAGTCGTTCGGGTCAGAGTAATTCCGGTCACCGATCTTGTTCCCTTCGATGGAAACAACACCGCGGTTGGCTTCCTCCAATCGCTGGTAATACTCTTCCGAAAGATATTCAACAGTGCGGGAAACCGCGGGAACGACTAAAACCAGAATAAAAACCACTGAAATTGAATAACGAATCATTGGAAATCCCGGTTACTCAGGAAGTTGGGAACAGCTTCAAAATTGAATAGGAATACCCCACTAAATTCGACATATCCGCTGTAAAGATTCATTTCCTCCAATATCGGCATTACATATTTCCTGTTTTTGCCATTTTTACACTTTTCCCGTTTTGGGGGAGTATTTACGCCAAAGTACATCCGAATTCATATACACAATTGGTATACATAGGAGATTTTGTGATTTTTGAATACTTCATTTTACAGGAAAGCTTGCCGTTGAAGAGATTTTCTCAGCGGAATATTTTGAAAAAATTTCTCCAAAAGCGACAATTCCTCTTGACTTCTTGAATTGTTGTGTATAAAATACAGTCATCAGGTTGATTTGTGTCGATCTGTGTTAAATTTTCGTGAAATGTTTTCGAAAAGAATCAAACCATTTTTCCAAGCAGGAGAAAAACCATGCAAAAATTCACTTTGTGCCCGAAATGTCAAAATGGGGTGGGTGGGTAGTCTGTACCGATTCCCGTATCGTAGAAACCAATGCTGTAGATGGAAATGCTGTCGATACGAAATACTCTGCAAACACTGCCCAAAACTCTTTTGTCTGTTCCGAATCCATTATCCCATCGGGTTTGACTGTCCGACCCGCTTTCACCCTGGTGGAACTTCTTGTCGTCATTGCAATCATCGGGATTTTGATT
>JAISQK010000151.1 GCA_031274255.1 Planctomycetaceae bacterium
ATTTATTGATAATATGGTGAAAATTTCTGTGGCGATGCGCTCATCCCGACCCTCTTGTTAAACGAAAAAGGTGACGTCAGGGAACAAGACATCAAAGAACCGACTGTCAAAACACTCAAAACCTCTCCGGCAACAACGGCGATCAATGCCCCTTAACAAGAATGAGATGGAAAGCGTTTTCCGTTTCGTTTAACTTTAATATCCTTTTCCAGGAGATTTCACAATGAAAAAAATGTTTTTACTTCTCGCTGTCATTCCGGCATTCCTCACTGCCGCTATCGGAGGTCACACCGCGATGGCGCAAGCCGGTACAGGTGATAACAAAGATAGTATTGAGGGTCAGCGACGTTACATCCATAACAACAAAATGGGATTATTGGACAAGGATGGTGTTCCCCTTATTCCTGCTCAATATGAAGAAGTGAGGATTTTTCGTGAAGATTTATCCGCAGTGAAATCAGGCGGCCAATGGGGCTTTATCGACAAGACGGGGAAGGAAGTGATCCCGTTAAAATACGGTTACGCCTGGTCTTTCTCCGAGGGGTTGGCGAGAGTGGAACTTGGCGGCCAATGGGGCTTTACCGACAAGACGGGGAAAGAAGTGATCCCGTTAAAATACGATTTCGCTTGGGGGTTCTCCGAGGATTTGGCTTTAGTGGAACTTGGCGGCCAATGGGGTTTTATCGATAAGACGGGAAAAGAAGTGATCCCGTTAAAATACGATCACGCTTGGTCTTTCTCCGAGGGATTGGCTTCAGTGAAACTTGGCGGCAAATACGGCTTTCTCGACAAGACGGGGAAAGAAGTGATCCCGTTAAAATACGATCGCGCTGGTTTTTTCTCTGAAGGTTTGGCTTCAGTGAATCTTGGCGGCAAAGTGAACCTTGGTGGCAAAGTGGAACTTGGCGGCAAATACGGTTTTCTCGACAAGACGGGGAAAGAAGTGATACCATTAAAGTACGATTACGCTTGGTCTTTCTCCGAGGGGTTGACTTCAGTGGAACTTGGCGTCAAATGGGGCTTCATCGACAAGACGGGGAAAGAAGTGATCCCGTTAAAATACGATTTCGCTTGGGGGTTCTCCGAGGATTTGGCTTTAGTGGAACTTGGCGGCCAATGGGGCTTTATCGATAAGACGGGGAAAGAAGTGATCCCGTTAAAATACGATCACGCTGTGTCTTTCTTCGAGGATTTGGCTTCAGTGAAACTTGGCGACCAATGGGGCTTCATCGACAAGACGGGGAAAGAAGTGATCCCGTTAAAATACGATTACGCAGGTTTTTTCTCCGAAGGTTTGGCTTCAGTGGAACTTGGCGGCAAATGGGGCTTTATCGACAAGACGGGAAAGGAAGTGATACCGTTAAAATACGATGACGTTGGGCGTTTCTCCGAGGGTTTGGCTTCAGTGAAACTTGGCGACAAACACGGTTTTATCGACAAGGCCGGTAACGAATTGTTCAGAGAAAAACCTTAAAACCAAAACTCCCCCGCAAGAGGTTGCCTTTGTCCCTCAAGGACTTGAAAAGGAAAGTTGTCAGGGTTATCCTGACGTGACTTCATGAACCGTTTCTCGCATAGAACCTATAAAAGGATGCCTCCGGCGGCCAACGCGAGGGCGTTGGATCCCTGCCGCGAGCCGCGGCGGGCAGTGGGAGCTACCGCTCCGAAACAATGACCCGCTCACGTTGTTCGCTGGTATCAACTGGCGGAAAAACGTTTCCAACATGAGGCCTAAAGCCTACCCCGGGAGGCCGAAGGCTACTGCGATGGAACAGCATGTTCCCCCGCTCGCGTTGCTTACTGGTATCAACGAGAGCAAAAACGTTTCCACCGGAGGCCGAATGGAACGGAGTGACCGTCACGAAAGGCTTCAATGCGGGACGGAAAGAGCCGTTGGAACACGGACGCCTTTCTGAAGACTCGACGGACTGACGAATTCCCGCTCTTCCGACACCGGAACAGGAAGTTCCCGAAGTGCGTTCACAAACTCCGGTGATGCGGATTGCAGTTGAATAATGTCACTTGGCCCGTTGGGGTCGCGTTTTGACTTGATGATGCAGATGATCTCCGCTCCATCCTGCCGGTAACGCTTGATTTGGTCGAGCGAGGCCTGCTCTATCGGCGAAAGTTCTGCGGAAAGCGGACTTTCCGGCAAACGAAGCGGCAATGGCGGCTCGGAAACAGACGACACCATTGAGTCAGGAATGGCCGTCGGCGGAAGGGACGCCATTTGCGAAGACGGAGTAATCACCGGATGCCGGATCACAACGGCAAGATCGGAACGCTTATTCATTTCACGGCCAATCACACTGATCGGCGTGAAATAACCTTCCTGAGGGTCTGCCGCGCTGCAAACTCCGATCAGATAACCGCTTTTGGAAAAAAGTCCGCCGCCGCTGCGTCCCTGAACCGGCGGATTATCGACCTGAACATAGTGGAAGCTCGGCGTCGTGGTGGAGAGAATTTTCCTTAACGAAAGAATCCTGTGCTGCTTGAGGGTCGGAACTCCGCCGCCGTCGCAACCCACACTTGTCACAATATCGTTTTCCTGCGGCAAAACATCTGAAACGGCAAGCGGAACAGCCGTTACGGGAAATTGCGGCTGAATCACCACGAAAGCGATGTCAAACTGTTCATCGTACTGAATCAGTTTTCCCTGAATTTTTTTCTGCGAATTTTCACTGAAAAGTGTCACTTCGATTTGTCCGGTCCCTCCGGAATGACGAAAGATATGTCCGCAGGTCAGAATCAGAGCGGCACCGTTGCGAACATCAATGATGGTGCCGGTTCCCCAATCATGAGCATTTGCCGTATCAACCCGAAGCCGTACGGTCGCTTTGAGGAATGGATGATCGCAGGCGGACGGGAGGAAATTTTTCAACGGAGTTGGCGCCGAAGGAACATTTGTTTCGGGAAAACCCATTGCCGGTGACGGCGGAATCACGGGTTCGGACATCCATTGCGGAATCGGGAGAGTCTGTACCGAATTTTGCGGTATCACGGCACGGACTTGCTGGATTGGGAGCGGATTTTGCGGTGGAATTGTATTCTGATTCAACGATTGATTTTCAAAATGATTGTGTTGTTGCCCCAATTTGAGCATTTGCATGAGCCGTGTCTCCATAATGGGAATCTCCGCTGTACCGGTGTGACGATCCGCGATGTTCCCGTCAACGAGCATAATAAAAGTAGGAAGACCCGTGACGTCAAACTTTTGGGCAAGAGCGACATTTTGGTAGGCGTCAAGCTGACGAATCGGGTGTCCCTGCCGTATGAGTTGTTTGACCAGCGGTTCAACCTGTTGACAGTGGACACAGTCTTCCGCTCCAAACTCCAGAAGGACTGTTTCCGACGCAAAAAGGGAAACAGGTAGAGAAAAAACAGCCAGAAAATTCAACGTCACTTGATGCCATTTAAGCATTTGCGAGCCTCCATACTCAAAACGTGAAAACCGTTCGCGAATCCTCGATATGTCTCAATCCTTGAGACATTTTATTCCGCAAAACCAATACCCCCATTCTACAGCAGATGATTTTTTTAAGCAAGCCCAATTTTTGGCCGACAATGCCGGTGAATCCATTGTGTGCTTGTCCACCTGTTGTTCCACCATGAAATTGACGAGTCAAACGCCAAAACCGGACAAAATCCCCTTAAAATTCAGGACATTTTGCAATAAGAAATGCGAAGTCGTTGTCAAAGAATTCCCAGGAAATCAATAAAAACGGCTTCAAACACAATGGATACGGTACGTGTAAATAATTGAAACACTCTAAAGGGATTCGGCAACATCGGTCCGGTAAGCCATGACCGCCGGAAGGTATCCTACAATGGATGCAAGTAGTGTCAGTCCCGGAATCAGCAAAACCTCTATCCCTTGAAGTTGAAACGCGGAAACCGGAACCCGCAACGACTCCGAAATCCAAGGACTCAAAATCCCGATCAGTGAGTGTCCCAACACAAATCCGACAACGCCGCCCGCCAGTGAAAGCAAAATCGACTCAAACAGAATCACCATCATCACCGTGCGGCGTTTCGCTCCCAAAGCCCGCATGATGGCGATTTCGTGCCGTCTTTCATTCATCGTGTTATAGATACTGACCATCATACCGATTCCTGCGACGACTATCACTAAACAGGCCAAAATCACAAGAACAAGCCGGATATTTCCGATCACTTTATCGAAAAGTGTTGTCACGACCGCGGTCGGAGAAACGGCTTGAATGTGATACTCCTTATCTTCTTCAATCAATCGAGGCAGTGCCTCCAAAGAAGGATTATAAACCTGCGATGTCATCCCGCTTTCGGAAACCACCAGCTCCGAAGGCTGATCGCCGCTCGCATTCATTTTGATTTCCGGCATAACTTCCTTTTTCTTGGTCAGAACAAGGATCGCGGAAAGTGTCCGCTGTTCTTCCGTCGGGGTGTCTTCTTTTTCGCCCTTGCGGATACGGTCAATCAGATTCCGGCGGCTTTCGTTCATTTCGTAGAACCCCTCCAGATTGATAAAAACCGCCTGATCATTCGGCGTCCCGGAAAAACGGAGGATTCCCCGGACAGTGAACACATCATCGGCATTTTCAGAGTTTTCCGCCCCGTCAAGGAGCGAAATTTTCTCTCCCACCTTCAGTTTGAGACGTCTTGCCGCATTATAACCAAGCACGGCACCACGATAATCGCTTCCGGCGAAATTCTCACCGTAACGGAAAACGTAAGGCTTTTTGTCGCCATACCGAAGTTCTTCGAAGAAATCACGCTTTGTGGCGACAACCGGTGCTCCTTTGTACGGTTCCCCCAGCGCCACGGGAATCGCTTTGTCGATTTCGCCCGGAAATTTACGGTAGATGTCACGGTACAACCCATACGGAATCGTTTCCAGGTCGGAGGAATTGATGTAAAACGCCGTACTGAGAACGAGGTCGGTTTTGCTCCCTTTCGGACCGACAATCAGATTGTATCCTTGTGTACTCCGCTGAAAAGCATTGTCGATGACAGCGTAAATCACCAAAACCGTGACGACCAGTGCCACGCCCAGCGACATTGAAAACGCTGTCAGAACGGATGCCAGTGACCGATGCTGAATACTCCGCCAAGCGACTTTCCAAAGATTCATAGCGATAAACTCAAAATAGAATAAAATGGGTGATGTATAGAAACGCGCAACTTGAAATCAAGCAGGATGATTTTGTGTGTCACCCGGCCGTTTGAGCCGTTTCCTGCTGTTTCCGCTGAACAACGAGATTCACTTCGGAAAGTTTATCGACACGTTGGAACTGCCCGGCCACATCAGGCGAGTGTGTTACGAGAATCAAAGCGACTTTCTCCTCTTCACAGGTTTCGCGAAGCATGTCGATCACGTGTTGCTGATTCCCGACATCAACATTCGCGGTCGGTTCATCGGCAAGGACGAGTTTCGGCTTGTTTCCGAGTGCCCGTGCCACAGAAACCCGCTGCTGTTCCCCAACGGAAAGCTGCCCCGGCTTGTGATGGAGCCGATGTCCCAGTCCGACCCGCTCCAGAAGATGTCTTGCCCGATTTTTATCGAGTCGTCCGTGACCGGCAAATGTCATGCCGAGAAGAACATTCTCATACGCCGTAAAACCAGGGAGAAGATTGAATGTTTGGAAAACGTATCCGATTCTTCTGGCGCGGAACTGGTCACGTTCGGCCTCGTTCAGTAACGGAATGTCCCAACCGTCGATCATCACGTGACCGGATGTCGGCCGCAAAATTCCGGCAATGATGTGCAAGAGGGTCGTTTTTCCGCAACCGCTTGCCCCGACGACGACAACTTGTTCCCCTTCTGCAAGTTCCCAGGAAGGAATATCAAGGATCGGCAAATCACCGCCGTCCGGTTCCGTGTACGATTTTTTCAGATTCTTCAGTTCAAGCATGAGGACTCTCTTTTATGATAAACGTACTATACTAAATTACTTATTTGACGCTCTTTTATACCCCAAATCATTGTGACGGAAATGATGACAGAGCGACTGCAAGACTCTACATCATATTGTTAATAATGATACAAGGTCAATCCGTTTCTTTCAAGTCAACCTTCCTCAAAACGCAAAAAAGAAACGTCACAATCTGTCCGCAAGACACAGATATACTGCTTACGTAAGAACTTCCTGATGGTTCAGCGGAAAATTTCTAATTTTCCGAAAAAAACTTTGATTCAGAACAGAATTCAGAGTGGAAAACCGAAAACCCGCCAAACTTTCCAAATACGGAAAGGAAGAAATTTGCAGCAATCAACGATTTCCGTTTGGAGTGCAACGATTGACGGCATTGTCTGGCAAATACCTTCCGTCAAAACGTCACAATACCGCTTCATTTTCAGAATATTTCAGATAACCGCCAGTCCATTCGATGGACGGCTCCGGTTTGACTTTAAAAATAGATACAGTATACCATTTCAAAAAGACATAACCAAACGATACGGCAAGGTGTTAAGTAATCGGGGCAAGAGGATTTGAACCTCCGGCCTCCTGCTCCCAAAGCAGGCGCTCTAACCAGGCTGAGCTATGCCCCGTTAAAAATAGAATCACATAACTCAATAAAAATAATAAGTTATGATAATTGATTTCAGTAAAAGATAACTCAAGTCGTTAACAAAAAAGGGAGTCAATGATTCTCCCCTTTCGCTCTTACCTCATATAACGGAATGACTGTTTCAGAATCTATTCCTCAATATTAAGTTCCTTCTTTTCGATTGCCTCACGATTGGCCGCGTGAAGATCCTCCTCGGTTGCTTCATTGATGACCGCCTCATCACCGCCGCCAGCCGCATGATCGACCGCTTCATCCGTGATTCCAGGCATTTCGTATGGCACTTCCGTGAAAACAGCATTCTCGAAAATCAAGTCAAGGACTTTGCGTTCCACGATCTGATTACGCAAAATATCCATTTGCCCTTGCTTTTCCAGTCTCGCGCGAACACGGCGAGGTGTTTCGTTTTGCTGAACTGCAATCAAACGAATTTCAGCATCATAATCGACTTCTGTTGTTTCTATCCCTTCAATCTCAGCAATTTTTTCAAGGATAAAATGCTCTTTAAGTGCTTGCGCCGTCGCGGTTCGACTGTTTTGACGAAGATAATTGATTTGCGAACGAATCTCATTATCACTGTAACCGCTTCTTTGCAATTCCATAATCATCCGCTGAAGTTCACGATACGCCTGCCGTTCCAGAAGTGCCGGAGGTAACGTCCATGAAGCACTCACCGTCAAAAGTTCCGTTACCTGTTGGCGAGTACGCCGCCGCTGCTCAAATTCAAGCTGCCGCTGAAGATAGGTCTTAATTTCATCTTTCAATTCACCAACATCATTAACTCCGAAGTGATGAAGAAACTCACTGGTCAGTTCCGGCAGTTCGAGACGCAAAACCTCTTTAACCTCGAATTTTGCCGTAACGTCTTTGCCGCGAAGGGTTACATTCGCCGCATCTTCCGATAAAGTCACGGTTGTTTCACGGATTTCTCCCGCCTTGACCCCTTTCATGAATTGATCAAAGTCTTTGATGACACCATCATGGAACGAAAGCGTCGGACGAATCCGAATCCGTTCCTGTTCCGCAGAGGAAATGACCTCACCGTTGGCCAGAAAAGTCAGTTTTGCTAAAATATAATCTCCGGCAGAAGCGGCTTCCTCAATAGGTTCAAGCGTGCCATGATCACTTAAAACCCTTTCCATAGCATGATTTACGTCGTCTGAAGTAAATTCCGCCACCGGCTTTTCTATTTTCAGCCCCTTCCATTCCGGAAGATCAAATTCCGGTCGGACTTCAAGAGTGAACTCAAAAACCATTGGCCTTTCTTCGTCCGGGAGAACCACCGCGTCAAAATCAAAATCCGGCTCACTGATCGGAGTCAAAGAATCGTTATCCTGAAGGAGAGAAACACTGTCAAGAATCAGTGCGTTCTTCACACGATCCCGAACCATTTTTTTATACTGTTTTTCAACCAGTTTTCGAGGAGCACGACCTTTACGAAAACCGGGAACATTTGCGTTTTCAACAATTTCGTCAAATTCCTTATCAAAATATCGGGAAATTTCTTCCGGTGGAATCGTAATGACAATCTTCCGCTCACATGCTGAAACTGTTGCAATATCCAATTTCGCATCAAGTTTTTTTGTTTCGTCCTGAGAAACTTCCAATACGTTTGTCACAGAGTCCATAATCTAATAATAACCTTTTCCTAGCAGAAAACGACCGACATCCCTCAGAGAAAGAAAATTTCCACAGAAAAAACCGTAATAACTCACGCCATTCCTCACCAACGGCATCAAATTGATTGATTTAGTTAGTTGTAAAAAGGAGAGAAACATGCTACAAAAGGAAAGATCAATAACCAAAGTAACATGCTCTCTCCGTGATGGTGTTGCAAAAAATGCTACACTACACAACCAGTAAATTTTTCAATCCACACTCTGATTCATTGCATTAATATAACAGTCATTCCAAGAAAAAAAACGGCAAAGTCCTTCACACTTCACCCTCCAAACATACGGATCACACTTTGACCCGCAACGTTCCTCCGACGGAAAAACAACACTCCGCTGCCGCGAACAATCTGCAAACAACGAATTTATCCCAAAAGCGGGCGAAGGGGTTCGAACCCTCGACAACGACGTTGGCAACGTCGTGCTCTGCCAACTGAGCTACGCCCGCATAAAATCAAACAACACATACCAATACATGCTCATCGCATAAGTTTCGGCACATTATAAGATACTGTTTTAGCGTGACAAGGGGGACATCCGCTTGCGTTGACAAATTTATGGGAAATAGCGGCCAATATAATGATTTAACAATCAATAATCATTTTTCTAACGAGTGCTTAAAATCGGCTCGGGTTAAAAATTCATAAAATCCTAAAAAATGTGCAAAAAAGCAAAGGTTCCCATTGATTTATTTTGGAGATTCAGTATAATACCTCCCAACTTGTATTCTCATACTCGCGGTATCATGTAAAAATGTTTACAGGGCATGAAATATAAAGTATGAAATTCAATAAGGCAACTGAGAGAATTTGCGGAATTTCCCTGTGAATTAACCCTAACTTTTAAAAAATCAACAAACCTGTAGGAATTCTTGTGGTCAACCGAAACCTTATTTACAAACTGGATCAGAACGAAGAAGATTGGGACAGTCAACTTGACGCAGCAATGGGGGGGATTGCGGCGGAGGAATTTGACTGGGGCGGCGAAGAAGTCATCGCCAATAAAATTATTGTCGGAAAAATCGTACGGATTGAAAACGAAGCCGTCATTGTCGATGTCGGTTACAAAAGTGAAGGTTCTATCCCGATTTCCGAGTGGGAAGAGGGGGAAGAACCGCCGGTTGTGGGGCAAAATGTCAAAGTTCTGATTGAGGAACTGGAAGATACCGACACGGCACCGGATATGTCCCGTATGATCCAGCTCAGCAAGCGGAAGGCCGCCAAGATTGAGGCTTGGGACCGGATGATGGAAAAAATCAAGGAAGGAGACATCGTCACAGGAAATGTTGTTAAAAAAATCAAAGGCGGTCTTCTTGTCGATATTGGCGTTCCGGTTTTTCTTCCTGCAAGTCAAGTGGATGTACGGCGTCCCAGCGATATCGGCGAATTTATCGACAAACCGATTGAATGTCTTGTTCTCAAAATTGACGAAGCCCGGCGGAATATCGTCGTGAGCCGCCGTGCGTTAATTGAACTGGAACGTGCCGAGAAAAAGACACAAGTTCTTACAGAACTCCATGAAGGGGAAACCCGGAAGGGAACGATTAAGAATATTGCCGATTTTGGTGCGTTTATTGATCTCGGCGGTATCGACGGTCTCCTCCACATTACCGATATGAGTTGGGGACGTATCAACCATCCGACGGATCTTGTGAAAATTGATGACGAAATCGAAGTGATTATTCTTCACATTGATTATGAAAAAGAAAAGATTTCGCTCGGTCTCAAGCAGAAAACCGAAAGTCCATGGGCCAATGTTGAGGAGAAATATCCTATCGGTTCCCGCGCAGTAGGGACGGTTGTCAATGTCATGACTTACGGTGCCTTTATCAAACTGGAAGAAGGAATTGAGGGGCTTGTCCACATCAGTGAGATGTCCTGGACAAAACGGATTTCGCATCCGAACGAATTTTTGGCCGTCGGGGACCAGATTGAAGTCGCGATTTTGGGGATTAATAAGGAAAAACAGGAAATTTCTCTCGGTATCAAGCAGACGCAGGACAATCCCTGGGAGAACATTGAGGAACGTTATCCCGTCGGTTCCGAGATCGAAGGAACCGTCCGCAATCTCACTAATTACGGTGCGTTTATCGAAATCGAGGAAGGGATTGACGGTCTTCTTCACGTCAGCGACATGTCCTGGGTGCGGAAAATTACGCATCCGAATGAAATGGTCACCAAGGGGCAGAAGATCAAATGCAAGGTTCTCAAGGTCGAAAAGAAAGACCGGAGGATTGCCCTCGGTCTGAAGCAATTGTCTGAAGATCCATGGGAGACGCACATCCCGACTCTCTATCAGGCGGGAAGTCTGGTCAAAGGGAAGGTCACCAAAATCACCAGTTTCGGCGTTTTCATCAGTCTCGAAGACGATTTGGAAGGACTCCTTCATATTTCCGAGCTTGCCAATCATAAGGTTGAAAATCCTGATGATGTCGTCAAAGTGGGGGAGGAAATTGAGGTGAAGGTGCTCCGCGTCGAACCGGAAGAGCGGAAAATCGCCCTCTCGCGCAAGCGTGCCGAGTGGACGGAAGAAGCGGAAAACACCGAATCGGCGGAAAACGCAGAGAATTCGGCGAACACGGTCAATCAGGAAACGCTCAAGGGAGGAATCGGCGGAGATTCCGGACCGCTCTTCAAAGTGCCGGGAGCCGAATAAACGGAGCGTTTTGGATTGGAAGTGAATCCATTCCGTGTCCGCTTCCTGCCGGAAGCGGACATTTTTTATTGTCAGAGCTTACAGATGAGCGACCCATCCATTGACAAAACAGATGAACATGCGAACACAATGACCATGGAAAGACTTTCAACAGGGGTACCGGGACTGGATGAAAAACTGGGAGGCGGTCTGCTTCCCGACACCATGACGGTGCTGGTCGGTTCGTCGGGAATCGGCAAAACGCAGTTCGGACTCCAGTTTCTTCACGCGGGGAATGGCGAAGCGGAAAAGCCGGGAATCATTTACGACTTGACCGTCCGCGGCGACTCGCAAAATCACCGTGATTATGCCCGGCGGATGTTCGGGCGGACCTTTTCCGAAGAGAATCCCGAACGGCGGTTCGATCATGACACGTTCTTCAAGCCGGAAGAACGCTGGGGGAATTATCTGCGGGTCTTCACCTCGCGCGGACGCAAAGTGACGAAACGCGATCTTGATTTCGACGAGTGGCACGACTGGCAGGCGGAACTTTCCAAGCATCTTGAGGCGGCCATTGCGATGTTGTATTTCCATTTCACCCATGGTGTCCGCCGGCTCATCCTTGACGGCATTGAACCGGTCCGGCACAAGGGGGAATCCATTCAATTTGAGCTTCTGGAATATGTTTACCACCAGATTATCCGCAAAGACCCGGAGTGGGTGGCACGCGATCTGTTCCGGCAATTTTACCGTATTCATGAAGCGGAAATTCAAAACCATCTTTATCCGCGGGAAAAAATCGGGTGTATGGTCCTCTATACCGCTCCCGAATCGTCACTGGACGCGATGGTGGAGCGTCCGCTTGATGAAGGGGATATCATGGCCGGGGCCAACACCATCATCTACATGGGGAAAATCCGCGAAGGCACGAAATTCCGCCGGGCCATGTATGTTTCCAAACACCGTGGCAGCGTCTGCCCCGACGATATTCTTCTCTACGAAATAGACGATCACGGACTGCACATTCTTTCGTAAGCCTCCGGCCGCGAGCCGCGACGGCCAACGCACGGGCGTTGGATCCCTGCCGCGAGCCGCGGCGGGCAGTGGGAGCCTAAACTTGACCCATAAATTTTTCATTTTTCTTAAACACTATGATATAATGAACAAAAACTTGGGAGGGCGTTATGTCTGGAGGGGAAAGTTTCAATATGGCGGAAGAATTCGCGGGG
>JAISQK010000158.1 GCA_031274255.1 Planctomycetaceae bacterium
AAAGGATATTCATCGCAAAGACCTCCCGGCGTAATTATCTTACATGATGGATGGATTCGATTCCACAATAGGTTCGAGGGTTGGCTCGCCCTCGCTAAACTTGTGTATAAACGTTAGCCTACTGGGGGAAGCGGCGGAAATTCTGCTGCCGTGGTCAACAGACGCGGTGACGCGGCCGTTCAACCAAATCGCAACAGCCGCGAGGCAACATGCTGTTGCATCGCAGCCGGGAACCCCGGCGGGCAATAGCCTCCCGGCACCTTTGGTGCGGTCGGCCTCCTGTAGAAAGATTAGTCGAAAAAAAGCCGTTCCGGTTACAGCCGGAGCGGCTTTCAATGTGTGACGTGCCTATAAAACATCACTCAACGTCATGTTATTATAGCATGCCTTTCAACAAAGAACAATGAGAAACACTATGAGAAAACAAATCGGCAACGCAACATTATATTGCGGGGACGCTTTGGAGATTATCCCGAAAATCACCGGGGTGGACTTGATTGTGACCGACCCGCCGTACATGATGACGCTGTTATCCGATAAAGCCAACGCGAGGGCGTTGGATCCCGGTAGGGACTACCGTCCCGAAGCAATAACCCGCTTCCGTTGGTCGCTAGTGTCCACGAGAGGAACAACGAAAATGGATAACAATGGAAACCGACCGTCTCGAAGAGACCGGGAGGCTACCGCCCGCCGCGGCTCGCGGCTCAGAATTGGTTCATGCTTTCCCGCGAGGCACTGAACGATTCCGGAGCGTTATGGTCTTTGTTGAACTGGCGGACATTGACCACCTATCAAAAGGCGTCACTCAATGCCCGCTGGAAAATCGAAAGTCTTTTGGTCTGGGACAAATGTTGTCCCGGAACCGGGACCATGAAGGGATTGCGTCCGTCTTATGAAATGGTGTCGCTTTTCTGCCGTGAAAATTTCGCCATCGCCGACCGGAGTCTCAAGGACATCAGACAGAATCAATGGGGTTCCGCCAAGCCGAACGGTCATCCCGCCGAAAAGCCGGAGGAACTGATTTCATGGCTGATTCAGATTTCGCTCCCGGAAAGCGGCGTGGTTGCCGATTGGTTTATGGGTTCCGGCACGACAGGTGCGGCCGCTCTTAAAGCGGGACACCGGTTTATCGGCATTGAACAGGACGAAAAATGGTTCAACTATTCCGTCGAAAGACTCAAAAAATTGAATGCCCATTTGAAAAAGACCTGAAAACGCGAGGGCGTTGGGTCACGGACAACGTAACACGTTGCACCACGCCGGGTCGCGACGTAGAAAAAGCCGTTTCGGCTGTAACCGAAACGGCTTTCAATGTGTAACGTGCTATAAAACATCACTCAATGTCATGTCATTATAGCAAGTCTACGGCAGGGAAAACCGAAAAACTTGTTAAAAAAACCCGTAAATAAAACTACCCGGCGTGGACTCGAACCACGAACGAGGGTACCAAAAACCCTTGTGTTGCCAATTACACCACCGGGTAAGGTGTCTCTACAAACACTCCACCAGTCTATCAATTTTTCACGATCTGGCAAGCGGAGGGCTGAATCATTTTTATAGAGTTTACAATCATAAATTGTTATGTTAAAATACAGAAAATACAAAGGGCAAGGGATATCATTTTCCCCTGCTGGTCACGTTTGCCGGGAACACCGGATGACAAAACGTAAAACATAAGACGAAGATTCCTTACATTTTACAGGTTATTGAAAACCGGACTATTGGACAGACACCGCAACATATTTTTCTGTTTCGTACCCTGTCTTGACACTTTTGTCCCTTTTTAATACACTAACTTCATGGATTTGGTGAGAATTTCAAGAGTTATATGGGTTAAAGAGGATGAAAACCATGAAAAAAATCAAATGGCCGGTCATCGGAATGATATTTCTGCTTGTTTTGGGCGGTTTTTTCTATGGATTGGTTACAGCACAAAATTCTGTGCCGCAAAATCAGGAAATTTCCGGCAATCCGGTACTCAATGCCCGTTATGCGTCGCTCCTTCCGGACGAAAAAGTCAGTGTTTTGGTCTACGACCGCTGTAACAAGAGCGTTGTCAACATCAATACTCTAAGCGTACGGCGGGGTGAGTTTTTCCTCATGCCGGTGGAAATGGAAGCCGAAGAAGGGGGGAGCGGTATCGTTATTGACACAGCAGGGCACATCATCACGAATTATCATGTGGTCGAAAATGCGGAACAGGTGGACGTAACCCTTGCCAGTGGAAAGACTTACAGTGCCAAAGCCGTCGGTCTTGACCCTGTCACGGACATTGCGGTTCTCAAAATTGACGCTCCGGCGTCAGAGCTTGTGCCGGTGGCGTTTGGGGATTCGAGTCAGCTTTTGGTCGGGCAGAATGTTTACGCGATCGGAAATCCTTTCGGTTTGGAACGGACGCTCACCACAGGCATTATTTCCAGTCTGAACCGCACCATCAATAGCAAGGTTCCCGGCCGTGCAATCAAACAGGTGATTCAAACCGACGCAGCGATCAATCCGGGAAATTCCGGCGGAGCGTTGTTGAACACGTCCGGACAGTTGATCGGCATCAACACCGCCATCGCCACAAGTTCAGGGGACAGTGCCGGGATTGGATTCGCGATTCCGGTCAATACGGTCGCCAGAATCGTGCCTCAACTGATTGCCGACGGGAAAGTGATTCGTCCTGACATCGGTATCATTCAGGTCCAAACGACCGAACGCGGTGTCCTTGTTGCACTGCTCGACCCGGACGGTCCTGCCGCCCAAGCGGGAATTATCGGTCCGTCATTGGTTGTGGAACGTCAGTGGTTGGGAACCTTTTACCGGGAACGCCGCTACATCAAACAGGTACAGTCGGATATGATTACCGCAGTCAATGGCCAACCGGTCAAAACGGGTGAGGACTTCATCGGACTTGTCGAAGAGAACAAACCGGGAAGCACGGTCACACTCACAATCATCCGTGACAATAAAACACTGGAAATTCCGGTCGTCCTGAGTGCCCCGCAATCCCGTCCGGCGTTTTGAGGCGGCTTGATTTACGTTGTGTACTTGACTTCGCCGCCGACAATCACGATTGCGGCGCAACCGGTCAGTGTCATACCCAAAAAAGGCGAGTTTTTGCTTTTCGAACGGATTTCCTCTTGTGAGAAGACCCACGTTTTCTCAGGATCAATAACCGTAACATCCGCGTCGCTTCCGACTGTCAGACTCCCTTTCGGAAGGCCGAGAATTTTAGCAGGATTGGTTGACATTTTTTCAATCATTTGCGGCCAACTCAAAATTCCGGTTTTTACCAATTTCGTGACGACAATCGGAATTGCCGTTTCAAGACCGATAATCCCAAATGGGGCGTGATCAATGGCTTGCATCTTTTTTTCGACGGCGTGCGGAGCATGGTCGGTGGCAATAACATCAATGGTGCCGTCGCGAAGACCTTCCAGACACGCTTCCAGATGTTGTCGGCTCCGAAGCGGCGGATTCATTTTGAAATTGGAGTCAAAAGTCTGAAGTGCCTCATCAGTGAGTGCGATATGGTGCGGAGTGACCTCTGCGGTGACCTTTACGCCGCGTTCTTTCGCCCGCTTGACCCCTTGCACAGCCCCTTCGGTCGAGACATGCATCACGTGAAGCCGTCCGCCGGTAAGTTCCGCCAGTGTCGTATCTCTTGCCACCATAACATCTTCCGCTGCGGCAGGCATTCCGCGAAGGCCGAGCATCATCGAGACTTTTCCTTCATGCATGACGCCTCCTTTGGTCAGTGCGAGCGACTCCGGATGATTCAAAATCGGCTTATCAAACATGCGGCAATATTCAAAAGCACGACGCATCAGTTCCGGGTCGCTGACCGGAGAACCGTCGTCGCTGCATGCGACAGCTCCTGATTCAAAAAGCATCCCCAGTTCCGCAAGTTCTTTACCTTCTCTGTTTTTGCTGATACAACACATCGCATACACATTGCACTGGTTCGCCCGTTTTGCCAGTTGACGAACCAGTTCGAGCGTTCCCGGAGTGTCGAGCGGCGGCTCCGTGTTCGGACAACAGACAATCGAGGTGAATCCCCCTTTGACTGCGGCACGCGTACCGGTTTCAATCGTCTCATCTTCCTCACGGCCCGGCTCACGGAGATGCACATGCATGTCGATCAGTCCGGGAGCAACGATTTTTCCCTGTGCGTTGAGAACACGGTCACCCGGCTGAGGAAGAACGTCAATGCCATCGATTTTCCCTTCTGAAATACGTATATTCGTTATTTTATCAAGTCCCTGACGGGGATCGACAACACGACCGCCTTTAATGAACAGATTTTCCATGAAACACTCGGTTCGCAAATTTTACAGACTACCTATTTTTATAATACAGTGACCTATTTTTTGTCTTTTATTTCTCGGCGTCAGTATAACACAAACGGAATATTTCGGGAGTGTCTCACCGAAATTTTCACATGCGGAAAAGGAATGCAGGAAGAATGACAAAGCCGGAATTGCGAAGTTTTGTGAATCATTTCACGGAATCACTCTGGACATAATACCTTTGTTGTGTCATAATCATAAGACTCATTGACGGCACTTGATTGATGAACCGGAAGGAAACACTATGGCAAAACATAAAAAAACAGAAGATTTTGATGAAGAGACACCGCCGTTCGACATTGACGAGGTCGCGGAATGGTCGGCGGTCAGTGTCGCGGAAATGGAGCCTGACGAAGAAGTGACTGAGGAAAAACCGGATGTTCCGGCCCCTGTGATTGAGGAACTTTCCCTTGATTTCATCAGTTCCTGGAATCGGCTGATCAGTATGACGAACTGGGAAAAGGGAAAATTGATTCACAACTGGCGGACCAAACTGGTGGAGTCGAATCTTCCCCGGCACGTCTTTTCCGATGAAGCGTGGGCCAAACGGGTCGGCAATGTGTCCGGTCAGCACATCGGACGTTTGCGGCGTGTTTATGAACAGTTCGGTGATTCCGTGGAAGCGTATCCGCACCTTTTCTGGAGTCATTTTCAGGCGGCACTCGACTGGGAAGACGCGGCCAAATGGCTTCGGGATGCGTCTGACAATCAATGGTCGGTGGCGATCATGCGTCTGAACCGTTGGGAATCCCTCGGAGCACCGCCGGACAAAAAGCCCGGTGCGGAAATCCCGATGACCGATCCGGATGAAGACGTGAATCCTTATAACGACTCGGAAACAGCCGTCAAACCGGTTGGCAAGCCGAAGGAGAAAGATAAAAAGAAATCGCCGTCCGATCACGAAAAAGGTTCCTCCGGCGGCGGTCCCTCGGAAAAAAACACGGAAACCGATGATTTGGGGGAATTTTCCACACCTGCGGAAGCGTTTGCCAAAATGAAGCAACTCAAAGACCTTCCCGAAGACCTCAAGGAGGCGTTTGAACAGCTCAAGGTGGTGATTTTGAGTCACAAAATTTCCGGCTGGCGCGAAGTCGATCCGCAGCGGATCGTGACGTTCTTGAGTGCCATGAAAGTGGTGGTGCTCACGGAAGAAAAATAGGCGTCTCTTTGAGAGAGGAAACGGACAACGGTTTATGTTAATGGAGTTGATACGATGAAAAACCAATGCATTTCTGTGATGCTTGCCTTCGGGATTGTTATGGGCGTCAGCCAGCAAATATTCGCTCAAAATTCGACGGAGCTGGAGCTTTACCAGACATTGGGAAGCCGTGTTGATAAGTTCTTCCGCATGTTGGACGACCCGAAGTCCACTCCCAAAGAGGCTTATCTTTCGCTGCTCGGCGACAGTCCTCTCGTCAAAAACAATCAGACGGCTCAAACCGTCGTCGGCAATCTTGTGACCAGGACGGGTGAATTGCGTGCCGTCGGTCAGGTTTGGATTCCCGAACGGTTCGACGCTCAGATGCTGGGAAAAGACATCGTTGTTTTACGGTATTTATACAAAAGTGACACCATTCCGGTCGTATGGTATTTCACCTTCTATCATCCGCAGTCGAAAGCCGGTACGGAAACAACGCTCGGCAGTTCCACCGCCGCAGCCTGGTTGTGTATTTCCACCCGATTCGACACCAATCTGGAACTGCTGCTGAATAACAATGCGGAGCGGAAAGGATTCTGACTTGCGATGAACCTCGTCCTTTGTTACCCCGTTACGGAAAGTCACCTTGCCCGGATCCATACCGCCTGGCCGGAAGTGGAACTGATTTGTGCCGACCAGAACGATAAGGAAGATGCGGAAAAG
Source organism: Planctomycetaceae bacterium (assembly GCA_031274255.1). Taxonomy (GTDB): domain Bacteria; phylum Planctomycetota; class Planctomycetia; order Pirellulales; family Thermoguttaceae; genus WRMR01. Next base: position 6,196 of record JAISQK010000158.1, read on the forward strand.
AAGCTGTTTCAAGCCGATTACTTTTGCGGTCACGTGAAAAAAATGGTTGACTGGGACTCCATTGTCGCCCAAAACCGTTTGCGATGGATTCAGTCTTCCGCCGCAGGAATGGACCATTGTCTTGTTCCGGCGGTGATTGATTCCGACATCAGGGTTTGCAGCGCGTCCGGTCTTTTGTCGGATCAGGTCGCCGAACAGACGATGGCTCTTTTGCTCGGCTGGCTGCGGAGTCTTCCTGTGTTCTTTCACGCCCGGCTCAAAAGGGAGTTCGTCCGCCGCCCGACCCGTGATTTGACCGGCTCAACGGTCGGAATTGTCGGTTTTGGCGGAAACGGCCGGCGGTTGGCTCAAGTGCTTGCCCCGTTCCATGTGACCATGATTGCAACCGACATGTTCCCGGAAGACAAGCCGGATGACGTTGAACATCTTTGGCCGGAAACATCGCTCAACGAACTTTTGGCGGTTTCCGACATCGTGATCCTGAATATTCCGCTCAATCAACAGACGTACCATCTGTTTGACGCGGAAAAACTCGGACGGATGAAGAAAACGGCACTGCTCGTCAATATGGCGCGCGGAGCGATTGTCGAAACGCCGGCACTGGTGGATGCTCTCCATCAAGGAACCCTCGCCGGCGCGGTCATGGATGTTGTGGAGCCGGAACCGCTGCCGCCGGATCATCCGCTTTGGGAGTGTCCCCATCTCATCATCACGCCGCATGTCGCAGGACAAATCCGCTGGCGGAATGATGATGTGACGAGTCTGCTTTGCGAAAACATCCGGCGTTACCGGAACGGCGAACCGCTCATCAATTACCTGACGGACAAAAAGCTCGGATTTCCGGTGCGTTCCGCGGAAACGCCGCTTTGGATCGACCTCAAAGCCAAATATCAGGTCAGAACGCAAAAAGAAGAATAATTTCCGGCGGAAAGGAGAGACGTTTGCCCCCCTGTTCCTGTTCCTCACGCGGAAAACGTCCGGCGTTTCACTTTTGCAGCACGTCACACAGAATGTCGATTCCTTCGGCGGCCTGTTCTTCGGTCAGATTGATCGCGGGAAGCAGCCGGAGGACGCGCCCTTGGGTGCAGTTAATGAGCAGGCCGCGTTTCATGCACTCCGCAACGAACGGAGTCCCGTCAATGTTCAGCTCAATGCCGATCATCATGCCGAGTACGCGGACCTCCTGAATGATTTCGACTTCCCGGGCAAGCTGTGTGAACCGTGTGCGGAACAGTCCGGCCAGTGTCTTCGCATGTTCGAGCAGATTTTGCTCTTCAATCATCCGGATGGTTGCGATTCCCGCCGCCGCCGCGAGAGGATTCCCGCCGAATGTCGCCGCGTGCATTCCGGCCCGCAGACTCGGAGCGATTTCCCGTTTGGCGAGCATCGCTCCGGCCGCCGCACCGCTGCAAATGCACTTGGCCAGCGTCATAATATCAGGCGTCACGCCGAAATGCTGACAGGCGAACCAGTGTCCCGTCCGGCCGCAGCCCGACTGAACTTCGTCGAACGCGAGGAGCAGACCGTTTTCATCACAGAGTTGGCGGAGTCCCTGCAAGAATTCGGACGATGGAATCCGCACGCCGCCTTCCCCCTGAACCGGTTCGATCAGAATACCGGCGGTTTCGTTGTCGATCGCCGCCCGGACCGCATCAAGATCCTGATACGGCACATAGACAAATCCGGGAAGCATCGGTTGAAGTCCGTCATGATATTTCGGCTGTGCCGTCGCGGTCACCGATCCCATGGTCCGTCCGTGAAAACCGGACTGAAACGTGATGATTTTGTACCGTTCCTTCGGTGTGTGCAGCCGGATCAGTTTGATCGCCGCTTCATTCGCTTCGGTTCCGGAGTTACAGAAAAACGCCATACCGCCGAAACTCCGTTCGGAAAGCATCTGAGCCCAAGTCCCCTGCTGTTCGGTGTACCATGAGTTCGGCACATGAATCAGTTCCCCGGCCTGTTTGCGGATCGCCTCGACGACCGGTCCGGGACAGTGTCCCAGAAGATTGCAGCCCCAGCCGGGAAAAAAGTCGAGATACCGGCGGCCCTCGACATCCCAGATGAAGGAGCCTTCGCCGCGGGTCAGCACGACGGGATACCGTGTGTAATTCGGAATGACATATTTCTGAAATTGAGCGATCGTTTCTTGGGATGACATAATTTATTCCTTATTTGTTCCTTCTCAAAAGCAGCCGGGAAGCCCCGGCCAACGCACGGGCGTTGGATCCCGGTTTGCTCACGCTCACTGCGTTCGGTTCGCTTTCAATGGATAATCTTTCTAACCGCTTCTCTTTTTGGTTCCGGCAATGTGCCGTTGCATCACAGTTGCCTTCGGCCTCCCGGGGCAGGCTTTAGGCGATAGGCTTTAGGCCTCATGTTGGAAACATTTTCTAACTGGCGGCGACCGCACCGAAGGTGCTGGGAGCCTACAGGGATGCAACGCCCTTGCGTTGCCGCCCGCCGGGGCTTCCCGGCCCCCCCAATTGCCGATTTCCGCCCCAAAAATCCATTTTGGTGTTCACCATCAGCCTTTTGGTGCTCACCATTAACCCACTGGTGACCACCATTAACCTTTTGGTGATCACCATTAACCCGTTGGTGCTCACCATTAACCCGTTGGTGATCATCATTGACCTTTTGGTGCTCATCATTAACCTATTGGTGCTCATCATTAACCTATTGGTGATCACCATTTTACTCTGTTTGGGCGGAAAAAGACCGCGATTCCGTCATAATTGGCGTAAATCCTCCCCTCGGAAACCCGAAATCACCACTCGGAACCTCAAGATTCCTTCTCGGAAACCGGAAACCGCCGTTCCGAATCTCAAAATCCGCTCCCTGATGTTCGAGAGGAATGCCTCCGGCGGGCCGCGACGCCGCGGCGGGCGATAGGCTCCCGACACCTTCGGTGTGGTCGGCGTCGGTTGGAGAAATCTTTCCAACTTGAAGCCGAAGGCAAGCTGCGATGCAACGTCACGTTGCCCCGTTCGCGTTGCTCACAGGAGTCCACGAGCGGAACAACGTATCCACTGGAGGCCGAAGGCAACTGCGGTGAAGCAGCATGCTTCCCTCCGGCGGGCCGCGACGCCGCGGCGGGCGATAGGCTCACGCTCACTCCGTTCGGTTCGCCGTCGGTTGGAAAAATCTTTCCAACTGAAGCCGAAGGCAAGTTGCCCCGTTCGCGTTGCTCACTGGAGTCAATAGACGGAAAAACGGGAAAAGGATGACAACGGAAGCCGACCGTCTCGAAGAGACCGGGAGGCAAGTGCGGTACAGCGTGCCACGCTGCCGGTTTACTGCCCGGACATCTCAAGGGCTTTGGCGGCAAGGACCCGTCCGGCATCGGCACACTGTTCCAGCAGGGACGGAGCCGGACGCCAGTTCGCATTCACCGGAGCCAACGAAGTTTCCCATTGCATCTCTTCAAACCATTTCTGAATCCGGTTCGCTCCGGCGGAATTCCAGCCGTACGACCCGAACGCAAAACCGGCCTTTTTCGCAAATTTCAGTCCGCGGACATACGTCAGCGCCGCCGCCATGGCCGGCATCATCTGCATGTTTAGCGTGGCACTTCCCGCCGCCACCGCCGCCGTGTCGAGCATCTCCGTCGCAATCCGCGTGAGCGAGTTTTTCCGCACATGCAGCGGCAGCACATTCAGTTTCGGTGAAACATCCATCGCACCGGACAGAATCGCATCGGCCATCATCCGCGTGCTTTCCCACATGGAATCGTAGAGGATGAGAATCTTCGGTTCGTATTTTCCCGACGCCCAGGCATGATAGGCCGTGAGGATTTCCTGAAGATATTTCCGCCAGATCAGCCCGTGACTCGTCGCAATCATCTCAATGTCAAGCGTTTTGGCCGCGTCCAGCACCTGAAGGACCTGACGGCCGTACGGCGTCACGATGTTCGCGTAGTAGGATTTCGCCTCAAGAAGCGTCTCATGAAGCGGCCACTCGTCGTCGAACCGGACCGACGTGGCCATGTGCTGACCGAACGCGTCCATCGAAAAGAGAATTTTCTCTTCCGCCAGATACGTGAACATGGATTCCGGCCAATGAACCATCGGCGTGTTGAGGAAATGAAGCGTCCGGTGCCCCAGAGAAACGGTGTCGTTCGGCGTGACAACCTGAATGTTCCAACCGCTGATGTCGAAATATCCCTTCAACACGTTCCGGCACTTTTCATTGCAAAGAAGCGTGCCATTCGGCAGATGTTTCATCACCTCGCCGAGAGCACTGGCGTGATCCGGTTCGGCATGATTACAGACCACGTAATCAATTTTTTCCAATTCCGTCAAACACCGCAAATTCTCGAGGAGTTGGGAGGCAAACGGTCCTTTAACGGTATCAATCAGTGCCGTTTTTTCGTCCTGAATGAGATAACTGTTGTACGTGGCTCCGTGACGGGTGTCAAAACTGTGAAAATCCCTGACATTCCAATCGACATATCCCACCCAGTGAATTCCCGGTTTCAATTCTGTTGGCATGACTCACCCTTTACTGTTAAACCGTGCTGTTTAGCCAATGATTTTAGCATCAATTGAAGAAGCCAAAAGGGAGGAGTCTCCCCAATCCGCCGGTACGAAGCGAACCGGCCTGCGGCGTCCGCACCCGGCCTGCAAGGAAAGAAACACGACTCGGCCCCTGCCATGGAGATTCCGCCGCCGGATTCCCCGAAATGTCATGATTTTCGGCGGACGTCCCGTTGATATTAATGGAGGAGGGTTTATAATGGGCAGGATACTACAGTAAAATTTTAACGAGGGAGTTTGTTATGAGCGAAAGCCGTACCATCATTTCAAGAGACAATGCGAAGCCGCCGTTTTTCGTGGGAATTGATTTGGGGGGGCAAAGTATCAAAATCGGGATCGTTGATGACAATGCTCAAACAATTGACTACACAACGGTCGACACGTTTCCCAAAGACAAAAACGGAAATCTGATTCCTGTCAAAGACCCTGCGGCGGATGCCATGAAACGGACGTCCGATGCCATTTATTCCGGACTTCGCCGCGCCGGACTTCATTCCAGTGATGTCGTCCGTGTCGGTCTGGTCACTCCCGGAACACAGGATATTCCGGCAGGAAAACTGGTTGATCCGGCCAATCTTCCCGGTTGGGAAAATTTCTGTATTCGCGACGAACTTTCCGAATGCAGCAAGTTTCCGGTTTCTTATGACAATGACGCCAACGCCGCCGCGTTCGGGGAACGCTGGATGGGTTCCGGCAAAGGTTACGACAACATGATTCTTCTGACGCTGGGAACCGGGCTTGGCTGCGGTATCATTATTAACGGCAATACGTATATCGGCCAAAACAGTCACGGCGGGGAATGCGGGCATAATATTGTCGATCCTTCCGATAATGCAAGAATCTGCAACTGCGGACAACGGGGACATCTGGAAGCCTATGCCAGCGCAACCGGTCTTGCCAGAAGAATTTACGAGTGTCTGCTGACCAAAATCAGCACCTCTCTGAAAGACTCCTTCAAAAAACGGTATGGTAAGGAGGACAAGAATTTTAACGTCAATACGTTCATCGAAAACATGGATGCGGAAACCAAGGCCCATCTCCCCAAAATGCTTTACGAAGAAGCACTCACCGGAGACGCGTTTTCGATAGAGATGATTGAGGCCACGGCAAAATGGCTCGGAATCGGAATTGTCACCTTAATGCACACGCTCGACCCGCACTGCGTGTTGATCGGCGGAGCCATGACCTTCGGCGGCAAAGGCGACCGGATCGGTGAAATGTTTCTCCAGAGAGTCCGCAAGGAAATTAATGCAAGGGCATACAAAATCCTTTCGGACCGTCTTGTATTGGAATTCGCCTCACTGGGCGGAGACGCCGGATATCTCGGTGCCGCCGGCGTGGCCCGGTCAGACTACAAACATGGAAATTAATCCTTTGTCGGAAACCGGTATTTTCAACCGGTCTCGGTACGCAAAAGAGAAGAGTGGTGACTCAAATAGAATTCCATCTTTTTCATGCGGTCTTTTGTGTGCTTTGATGTCTATGGAGTACTGTAATCGGTCAGTTCGACGGTGTGTGTTGTTTTTTCCCCTGAAACGGTGATTCTGACCGGTGTTGTCGCGGGGGACTCCAGCTTTTCCGGAATGATTCGCGCGTCTTCTATCTTTCTGTCCGTTTCCTGCCTCAGTTTTGCGACTTCCGCCGAGGACATGTTCATCACTTCCGCCTGCGAAACGGAGAGGTCAATTTCAATCGGTCTTGAGAGAAAGACCTTGAATTCCCTTTCCGGTGCTCCTTTTGCGAAATAAACGGCAATGCTTGTCATCATTTCCGCCGTTCCGTTGGAATGAGTGGTTCCGGACGTGGTCCATTCCCCGCCTTCCGAAACAGGCGACAATGTTACCAGCACATTGTCGAGGGGCTGACCGTTTTGGGTGACGGAAATACTGCAGGGAACCACGTCAGGAAACCCCGCGGGCTTTTTCGGACCGCACCCTGCGGCGAAAAACGAACTCCCAATCAGAACGAGTATAAAAACAGAATTTTTCATGGCAAATGTCCATCATAAAAGGTGTGATCATTTCTGACCGGAATAAAGATACCCCATAACAGGCAAAACTTTCCACCGGCAGTTTGAGTGTAATACAGTGCAGCAAAATACTGTGTACCGTCAAGACGATACACAGTATAACAGACAGCGTTACAGCGATTTGGGTTCGCCGCCGTCAATCGTTCCCAATGCCCCCCAGACGCCAAACGGACTCGGACCGGAAAGAGGGTCATCCACATCGGCCAAGACGAGGCCTGAATTGAGGGAATTGACGGTTTCGCTGACAAAAGTGACGGAACCGTCACAAAACCCGACATTCACTCCGCCGGTATGATTGCTTGCGGCACTCATAAGACCGGCACAATCATGAATATTCGGCGGAGCTCCCCGGTCTGTTCCGGAGGGAGAGTTCGGCGGCAAAATCGTCTGAAAACCGATGTACACTCCCGCCCCCATCGCAAAAGAATTTCCTCTTCCGCAGACACCGATTTGGGTATCCGGATTGAGAAGCCGCCTGTTCGGTCCGCGGAATGCCGCCACACTTCCCGGTTTGTTCACGTGTCCGCCTGTGGTTTTGGGAAGAACGGCCATTCCAGCTCCCACTCTGTCATCATTGGCACTCTTTGCCACAAGCGTTTCGCTCAGGGCAATGGTGTTGGAGGTCCCGTCCGAGGCAGAGGACATTTTTCGGAAAATTTTCTGACCCCCGAACAAACCCCGCAATGATGTTCCCAAGACATGTGTTCCCCGTGTTGTGTCGCCGTAGCAAATGACATAGTTTGTCGTTGCCGCTTTTTTGTCATTGCTGTATGAAACCGTCTGATCGTCGGAAGGGCAGTTGAATGCGGAAATCGGACCGACGCATCCTTCATGAGTGGTCGTCGTAAACAGACCGCTGATCGGACTGTCTCCTGCAACAAAACGCTCATAACGGGCCGACATTTCGATGTAGGGCAGGAGTTGTACAAAAGCACTCGCCCAATTGTTTGCTGCTTTACAGTTCGTTGCCGCCGCCGGAAATCCGTTATGGGTGTCATGATAGGTGTGAAGAGCCAATGACAGTTGTTTGAGATTGTTGGAACACTGCATTCGCCTTGCCGCTTCGCGGGCGGCTTGAACGGCTGGTAAAAGAAGAGCAATCAAAATACCAATGATTGCAATCACCACAAGAAGCTCCACCAGGGTGAAAGCCGCTTTAGAACAACACAGACAGCCCCCCCCCCCCTATTTTAACATTCTCTAACAGTTTTTTCATAAAAACCTCTTCTCACAAATTCAAATTGTTGATTGAAAAATCGTAACACTAGGATTCAATGTAATCAATGCGGCCGGAAA
>JAISQK010000164.1 GCA_031274255.1 Planctomycetaceae bacterium
CAAGTACGATCCAACGTGCCACGTTGGCGGTTCGCCCTCTGATAGAAAACGTTTTTACTGGAAGCCGAATGGAACGAAGTAACCATGAGGCGACTGCGATGCAACAGCATGTTGCTTGCCCGCCGCGGCTCGCGGCCGATTTTTCTGAAATCATTCCCTTTTTCTGGGTGGTTTGAGCTGATTATAACGGAATCACAGCCTTTTTCCTCCCGCATATTGTCCCAAAACGGCAAACAGGATAAATACGGGGATAAAAGTGTTGTTTATACTGGACAGAATACGTATCGTAATCACCACAGGTATTGACGCATGCACAATAAGAATCCACGGAAGGGAAAATTTTTTATGTCTCCTTCGCCATATCCCCAATGGAATATTGATAAGCGCACAAAACAATGTAAACAACACTATTTCCATTTATTCTACTGTTCGTTTTTGAGAATTGATTTTTATCCGCAGAGGGTTGGCATGCCAATAAACTTGTGGATAAACGTTAGCCATTTGGGGTGCAGCGGGCTACCGCTGCCAGCCACCGAAACAATTTTATACTTTAGCTTCGGCGGCGGGCTTGGAATTTTTCTTTTCCTCTTCATAAAGAGGGCCGCGGAGTGCATCGAAAATGACTAAAACATTCATCAATCCGGCTACGACTGTATAAATCGTGCCGATTTCAAAAAAACGGTTCATTCTTGCAATCAACTGGTTTAAGGAGGGATTGGCCTTTGAGTCGAAGGCATTGAACACTGCGGGAGGGGCCATGAAACCGCCCCAATAAGGTTCGTTGCCGCTACCGACACGCTTCGCCTGAATCATGGCCGGAATCGCCGCCATTCCAAGACATGCCTGCGGAATGAAGTAGTAACGGGGTTCCAAGACGATGTTCTGCGGTCCTCGTCTTTCGGCACTTTCCGGTGCGGAGCTTCCCCAGGAATAATAAATCACCCGCGCGGCGCCGTAATCTTTGTCACTTCCGAAATAACAACCGAAAACAAAAATCACCATAATGCTCGTGAAAAAAAGGATCGCTTTGTTCCGGCGGCCCTGATACAGGTGTCCCAATCCGGGAACGAGCCACGCAAGAACGGCGGCAATCAGCGGATTTTTCAGTTCCGGTATCACTTTTTCGTCCGGCAAAGGCAATGAATCTGTTTTTTGCATTGTTTCTCCGACCCTATCATAACTGTCTAAAAATTATTGCAATTCCTGTAATCGTTCTATCCGCTTCACTGATACAAAACTTACGGTGTCTCCCTCAATCCGTACAAACAGGAATTTTTACGTTTTTCAAGGGGGTGGTCCGTTTTTTGACGAAATCTGAAGCGGAACAAACTATACTTTACCAAGTCCGTGCAGCCGCAGCCATGAGAACCGTATGATTTGTTGTTTGCTTGTAGATTTCCCATTGTGACATGATTATCCCATAAGGTTTCCGCGATGAAAAATTATAACTTGAAATGGATATTATTGGTAGTAGGTGCCTTGATGACTTTCGTCGGATCGGAAAAATCCTTTGGACAGCTTCAGATGACACTTGGAACCGGTGCAGGTGTCGGTGAGTCCAAGGTGACTCCGGCGGATGTTCCCGCGTCAGGAGGTGTCCAGGCCAATGCTCCGCAAAATACGACGGCTTCGCCGCCGGAAACGCCTCCGATGGGAATCCCGCTTCAGCTCGGAACGCCGGTTCAGGTGCCGGGGTATCCTCCCGGAGCAATGGTGATTCCGGTCACCGTGCCGGAAATGGTAACGGTCAATCCTCCGCCGATGAATCTGATCATTAACCGTCCTGCGCAGTTGGTGATTCCTCCTTATTCACCATATCCTGTAAATCCTTACGCAATACCGCCGATGATGTATCCTCCGCAAATAACGCCTCCGCCGCAGCCGATTCCGACCAGAATGATTATGCCGGACGGTTCGGTCGTCAGTATTAAGCATTATGTGCCGGGGAAATTTTGGCGGAATACCATTCGGGCCGTAACGCCATAAAAAATTTCCAAACCGCAACGGAATGTTGCGGTTTTTCTTGTGAAAAATCTTGTGAAAAAGAAGAGCAAAAAAACGCATACTGCAATACCGGTTGCTGTATGACGTCTGCGAGAAAAGTTCCCGAAATTCTGAGTGTTCCGATGTCTGGCTTTTTTTGCGATTTGCGGCATAATGATTGAAATGTATTTTGGTACAGGACAATAGACAAAGGAATCAATCAATGCCGGAGAAGAATAAATTAGGCGCAAAAATCAAACAGCTTCGGGAATTCCGTCAAATTTCTTTGGAAGAATTGGCGGAACAGAGTGAAACCGCGGTCGATCTTTTGACACAACTTGAGAATGGAGAGCTGGTTCCGTCATTGACGCCGCTTGTGCAAATCACACGGGCATTAGGGGTACGGCTCGGAACCATTCTTGACGACGCACCGCTCCAGGGGCCGGTTGTCACGCGAGCCGATGAGAAAAAAGAGGTCATCCGGTTTTCGGGAAAAGTCGTAACTCCTCAAAAAACAACGCTTTACTTCAAGCCGCTTGCCGAGGGAAAGTCTGACCGCCACATGGAGCCGTTTTTGATTGATGTCCATGTTCCTCCGACGGAGGAACTTCCGCTGTCGTCACACGAAGGGGAGGAGTTCGTTTACGTTCTTTCAGGAAAAATTGCCGTCCGGTACGGTCAGAAAAAATATGAACTTTTCGAAGGTGACAGTATTTATTATGATTCCATCGTGCCGCACGACCTTCATGCCGTCAATGGTTCCGCAAAAATTCTTGCCGTTGTGTACACACCGTATTAAAATAATTAAAATAAGTGAGATACGATAGAGACATTGGACACATTCTATGGGCAAGATTTCCGCAACAGAATATCTGAACAAGCCGGAAAAATTTTCGACGGCGCCAATGTGCGTCGCCTTCGGAGGAGACGCTTTCCTCAAACAGCAGGTTTTTCTCACAATCCGCAGAATTTTGCTTCCTGAAGAGGACGCGGAGTTTTCGCTGACCCGTTTCGAAGGGAGTCAGGCGGATTTTCCGCATGTCGTCGAGGAGCTTTCCACAATGGCGATGTTTGGAACGGCAACTCGTCTGATTGTGATTGAAGATGCGGACCCGTTTGTCAGCAAATATCGTGCGAATCTTGAAGATTATCTGGCAAAACCATCAAAACATGGCGTACTTCTGCTCATGCTTGGAACATTTCCTTCCAATACGCGGCTCTACAAATTGACAGACGCTTCCGGTTTTCTTGTGGATTGTAACCCGTTGACGGAATCGGCGATTCCCAGATGGTTGGTCGCATGGGCCAAAAATGAGCATAAAATCGAATGTGAAGCTGCGGCAGCGGAAATGTTGGTCGATTTGATTGGTCCTGAGCTGGGGCTGCTTCATCAGGAATTGGCGAAACTTGCGTCGTCTGTGCCGCAAGGAGAAAAGCTGACAGCGGAAATCGTACAGAAGAATGTCGGAAATTGGCGGACGCGCACAAGCTGGGACATGCTCGACCTTGCACTGGCGGGCAACACGCCGGAAGCCGTCCGGCAGCTCAACATGCTTTTCCAGGCAGGGGAAAATGCGGTCGGACTTCTCGCCATGACGGCGTACACACTCCGAAAACTGGCCGCAGCGACACAAATTGTTATTAATGCGGAAAAACAACGGCGGCGCATTCCTTTGCCAATGGCACTCGAACAGGCCGGAGTCAAAAAATTCGCCCTCGGCAAATCGGAACAACAGCTCAAACTTTTGGGACGTCACCGCGGCAAGCAACTTCTCAAATGGCTTGTTCAGGCAGACCTCGATATGAAAGGGGACAGCCGTTCCGACCCTAAATTGATTCTCGAAACGCTGATTGTTCGGATTTCCGCCGCAAAATTGCAATAATCAGGAGATTTTTTGCGGCACCGCAATTCCCTCAATTTCAACGAGAAGTTCCGGACGGCAGACATCGGCATGAGTATAAATGGCCGGTGTCGGTCCCAATCGACGCTCACAATATTCTCTGACGGCAGGATAATCTTCCGTATTTTTGATGTAAACCCTTAGACTTGCCAAGTCATTCAATGTTGTTGAAAACCCGTCAATCCCGTATTTTTCAAGATTTTGTCCTGAAATCAACGCGGCGATGTTGTCGAGCGTCTGTTCCGTCTGCCGTACCGGTTGATTGATGTGACGGCTTTCGGAATCAGTGATGCTTGCCGTTCCTGAAACGAAAATCATCGCATCGGAACCATCGACAAACGCCATGGCACGGGCAAATTTCGGACTTTTCGGGCTGTAAACCTCGCCATAGTCAAACGCGGAAGTCTGGTCCGGGTTTTCCAGAGGCGTGACAATCAGGTTTTTCCGTTGTGTTGCCACGGCTTGCGCACTCATCACCACATCGTAATCATCGGCACCGATTCCGGTACTGGCCGGATAAGCGACACCGCGAAATTCAAATGTCAGAAAATTGGGCAGAAATCGTTTTTTGCCGAACACATCTGCCCTGGCGCGGTTCAGTTCTTTGTAACGCTGCGTGTCACCGACCGGTGCAACGATGTGTCCCTGATGAATCCAGACACGGTAAAGTTGTGTCATGTCGTAATCCGCACTGCTCAGGAGAGCATTCAGATTTTGAAAAGCGTTCACAGACCGATCGTAAACACCCACCGGCGAGCGGTTTGGCAGAATGTCAGCACAATAAACGACCGACAAATCATGATAATCCAGCCGAACGGTCTGTTCCTCAAGCCTTTGAATTTTGAAATTTTTCCGATCTCCGCTGACCGCCTGAAGTTCCATCGAAAAGAGGACGCCGCCGCAATTCGTTTGAGGGACGTAAGTGACTGCAGGAAGGTTTACTCCGAAAGAGTCATACATCTTTTCACGAATCAGTTGCTTGTACTTCATGTCCGTGAGAAAGATGGTCGCGTCCAACGCATTGCCCAGTGCGTTTTCCTGTTCCAAGACTTTTTGCGCCGAATTCAGAAGGTTTTCGGCAGCCGTTTCCGGAGAATATTCGTTTCCAGAATCCGTTTTCAGAAAGAGACGTCGGAATGAAGTTTGCGGGACAATCGAATAAGCCACCCCGCGACCGTTTGTTTTGAAAAAATGACGATTTTCGGAAAAACCAGTAGAATTCTGCATCGGCAAACCTTCAGTATTACCCCTAAATTTCATTGTGATACCTCTATTAAAACCTATTTTAAGAAAAAATGCAAGTCAAAACAGTGCCGATTTCGCGGATTCCGGGTCTATTTTTATTTTTTTCATATCTGGTACACTTAAACCATAATCAAGTGAGGGATTTTTCGAGGCATTGCGTGTGATTTTTATGACAGAAACAACGGTGACGGTGACGGATTCGGCTACTGTGCAGAAAATTTTCGGTCCGTCCGATGAGTACCTCCGAATCATTCGCCGGACGCTCAAGATTCAGGTGATCCTCGACGACCATCTCCTCCGAATCCGCGGTGAAGATTCGGAGATGGTGCGGAAAGGGGGGCTGCTGTTCGAGCATCTGCTGGGCAAAATCTCGAAATCCCGTGAAATTTTGCCGGACGACATTCAGTGTGCGTTGTCGGAACTCCTTGCTTCCGATGAAGTGATGGTCGTTAAGCCGCTGGATGTCTACGGAGCAAAACGGGTGCGTCCGAAAACAGCGGGACAGGCCAAATACATTGACTTGCTGCGAAAAAAGGAGATTGTGATTTGCACCGGCCCTGCCGGAACCGGCAAAACATTTCTGGCGGTCGCGAGGGGGGTGGAGGCATTGAAGAACGAAGGAATCAAAAAAATCGTTCTTGTTCGGCCTGCCGTCGAGGCCGGGGAAAATCTCGGCTTCCTTCCGGGGGATTTGAATGCTAAAATTAATCCATACCTGCGTCCCCTTTTTGACGCCCTCACCGAAATGATTGATCGTGACATGCTCCGACGCTGTATGGAGGATGACCGTGTGGAAGTGATTCCGTTGGCTTACATGAGAGGACGCACTTTGAATAATGCGTACATGATTCTGGACGAGGCTCAAAACACAACCATCGCTCAGATGAAAATGTTCCTGACCCGGATGGGCACTGAGTCACGAATCATTGTTTGCGGCGATGTCACTCAGGTTGACCTTCCGTCGCACAAAAAAAGCGGGCTGACAGACGCCCTGTTCCGGTTGAAAAGGATTAATGGAATCGGTACAATCCGCATGAACACACTGGATATCGTGCGTCACAACCTTGTCCAGCAGATTGTCAATGCTTATGAGCAGGCTGGCCATGTTGTGTACGACCCTCAGCGTGACCTGAATGAAGAGTAAAAAATACTGTGAAAATGTTTTATGAGTAATCCTTTTTTCGGTCCGCCCCGGAACAAAACACGTGCCGCCCGCGTGGCGGCCCATGTCACTTACACGGGAAATCTGGCACAAATCCTTTCCTGGGTCAATGAACGGGACATCCGTTACCAGACGCTTCTTGTGACTCTGACCGTGTTTGCCATGTGTACCGTGACCACGGCGTGGAACCCTCCCCAGGAATATCAGGAATCGGACATCCCCGAGCGTGACATCATTGCCCGTGTTCCGTTTGACATGGAAACCGGACAAATTCTGAGAACGCCGCGGTACGGGGATGAACTTGACAGCGTTCAGGTCGAAGAAAGCAAATCCAAAATCGTTCATTTTTCCAAGGGAGACATCCTCGTAAGAGCCCAGGAATCCATCACCGGTTTCGACTTCGCCAAACTCAACGCGGAACACAAGGCGTATCTCAAAACGCGGCAGCTTTCCGAACAATGTCTCCGTTTTCTCGGAGTTTTCCTGATCACGCTTTCGATGGCGTTTGTCGCAGCGGTTTTTCTGAGACGTCACGAGCGGCGCAAGCCCCGCACCAATACCGGTCTGCTTTATTTCGGAATCATGATGGTTGTGACGACGGTTCTGGCGGCGTTTTTGCATACTTTTGAGAAAATGGTCGACCTGGAACTGATTCCGATTCTGCTCTTCGCGGAGTGCATCGGCATCGCTTATTCCTGGGAATTATCGCTCATTGTGACGCTGATCATTTCCTTTGTCGTCACGGTTTCCCACACCAACAGTATTTACGGCATTGTGCTGATTCTCGGTGTCACAACGGCTGTGGTGATCAACCTCGGACGGCTGAGGAGCCGGACAAAGCTGATTATGATCGGTTCTTTCGGAGCTGTTGTGGCGTTTGTCCTGACGCTCTGTATTTTTATGGTGGAAGACCGTCCGCTCAATCAAGACACCATCGCCCTGGCGGGCATGACCAGTCTCTGGACGATTGCCACCGGTTTTCTCATGACCGGACTGTTGCCGTTCATTGAGCGTCCGTTCGGCATTCTGACGGATATGAGTCTTCTGGAATTGAGCGATCCTTCCCATCCGCTTTTACACGAGTTGATCCAACGTGCGCCGTCGACATACAATCATTCCGTTCAGGTCGGCTCCATTGCGGAAGCCGCCGCGGAAACAATCGGAGCCAGAGGTCTTCTTATTCGTGTCGGTGCTTATTTTCACGACATCGGGAAAATGCTCAATCCGAATTACTTTACGGAAAATCAAGTCGGTGGTGCCAATGTTCACGATGCTCTGGAGCCGAGGATGAGTACGCTGGTGATTGTCTCGCATGTCAAGGACGGGGTGAATCTTGCCAGACAGCACAAAATTCCGTTGCCGATCATTCAATTGATTGAACAGCATCACGGAACGTCACTGGTGTCCTATTTTTACGGGGCCGCGGTCAAGCAGAACCGGGAACAAGGGTTCACCAACCCGGTGGAGGAAGGAAGTTACCGTTATCCCGGTCCGAAGCCGCAAACAAAGGAGGCCGGAATCCTCATGCTCGCCGACGCCGCCGAAAGTGCCTGCCGTTCATTGGGTGATGCACCGCCCGGCAAAATCGAAGGAATGGTCCGCAGTATCGCGGAACAAAAACTCAAAGACGGACAGTTTGATGACAGCGGTCTGACACTCAGCGAACTCCGCGTTATCGAAAACAGTATCATTAAGTCACTTCTTGCCATCCGGCACAGCCGAATCCGATACCCTGATCATGAGGAAGGAAAGTCCTCTCCGGAAATCAAAACCTCTGAAAGCAAGATCAGTGACACAAAAGCCAAAGATTCCGATCCGGTGCTTGATAAACCGGACGCCGTAAAATCCAAAACAGGAAATTCGCAACCGTTCCAATCCCCATGACGCCGAAGAAAAACGAAAAAACGCTCACGGTCAAGATCATCAACGAACAGGAAGAGACGCCTATGGATTTTGCCGCCGTTAAAGAAGTCTGCCGGCAAATCTGTCTGGACGCTAAAATCCGGCACGGACGAATTGAGATTCTCATTACGGACAATTCACGGATTCATGAATTGAACCGGCAGTTCCTTCAGCACGACTACCCGACGGATGTCATCAGCTTCGACATGGGAAGCCGCAATTCTTTCGAGGGGTGTATTGCCGTCAGTGCGGAAATGGCCCGGGAACGGTGCGCAGAATTCCATTGGAACGCCCATGAGGAATTGTTATTGTATATTATTCATGGAACGCTCCATCTTATTGGTTATGACGATCATTCTCCGCATGATATTCAGGAAATACGGGAAAAAGAGACCTTTTACCTGAAAACGCTCGGAATTCAAAGAAAAGAGTGAAATATCGGGCTGCCGATACGCCGGAAAACGTGTCGATCTCCCCGGGAAATTCAACTCGTGGGGGTCCATAGTCGTTTACGATGCCGCAACCCAACTTATCGAACTTTGCGGGGACCTGGACACGGACAAATTCCGGCAAAAAAAATTCCGCCGCGTCCGGAAGTTTTTTATACGATTGATCCTGATAAAACGACTTCTCCTTTTCTCCTCTTCACTGGCCGCCGCAAGGCGGTTGTCTTTCATCTCAAAAATGAAAACTTTCCCCCTTCCTTTTGTATAAATCTCATATTTTCATTCGATGCAACCTATGAATATGCCAATACATAAGTGAATTCTACCCTCCTTTTCCGCTTCACTGCTATCATTTCATTCTTTGTCTTTTCGCTCACCCGCCGTGAACATCAGAGGATGGAAATCTGGTATCCGCTACTTGACTTTTTGAAATCCTCTTCTTAAAATATCGGAACACTGCGAGGAATTACAGTGCGGCAGAAAGATTTTCTCTCCGCACTTTTTCTGTTTTTGGGAAAATTTATAGAGGAAAACGTGCAATGGAAATTGCTGCGAAAGAACAAAAACTTACCGGCGGATTACGTGCCGCAATTTTAAAAAATGAACAGGTACTGCCGAACTCGGAATTGATGGAAACACTCAAAACAGCGATTCCGCAGTTTTTCAAAAAGGATGTTTTGGATGAAAATGGTCGCATTGTTGAACAGGGAGCATTCGATCTCGACAGGTTTTCCGAAGAACTGAAAGCCAATAACATTTCTGAAGCACGCGACGGCTATAAGTTGGGCTTTGTCGGTAAAGATTATGCCCGCTTGCAAGTGGGACGCAAATCAGAAACTGTCATTGTTCCCGACATGAAACACAATTCTCAAAAAGAAAACACAAACAGCGGTAATATCTTCATCACCGGCGATAATCTTGAAGCATTGCGTCACCTCATCAATGCCTACGAAAACAAAATCAAACTCATTTACATTGATCCGCCTTACAATACCGGCAAAGAATTTGTCTATTCCGATAAATTTGAGTTCGACGATGAAAAACTCAAAAACGCGCTCGGTTACACCGACAAAGAAATCGAACGGCTCAAATCCATTCAGGGGAAAAGCTCGCATTCGGCTTGGCTTACGTTTATGTATCCGCGTCTGAAACTCGCGCAAAAACTGCTCACCGACGACGGTGTGATTTTTGTCTCCATCGACGATAACGAACAGGCGAATTTGAAATTGTTGATGGATGATGTGTTCGGGGAGGGGAATTTTGTTTGTCAATTTGTTTGGGAACGGGCGTTTTCGCCTAAAAATGATGCACGTTTTGTTTCAAATAGTCATGATTTCGTTTTTATGTATGCTAAAACATTGGCCGAATTTTCAATTGGACGATTGCAACGAACAGAAGAAGCCAATGCACGTTATTTAAACCCTGACAATGACCCGCGTGGTGTTTGGATGTCTAGTGATATTTCGGTAAAAACTTATACGCCCGAAAATGATTATCCTATTACCGCCCCCTCGGGGCGAGTAATAGAGCCTCCAGCAGGACGTTGCTGGAGGCTCTCGAAAAAAACGTTTTCCGAGAGACTCCAAGACAATCGAATTTGGTTTGGTGATACTGGCGATGGTGCTCCAAGAATAAAAAGGTTCTTAACCGATTTGAAAAAAGAAGGTATGACACCAACGTCAATTTTATATCACAAAGATGTTGGGCATAGCCAAGAGGGTTCACAAGAAGTATCAAAAATCATGGACGGTGGTGTATTTGACGGTCCAAAGCCTATTCGTTTGCTTCGCCGTTTGTTGTCACTTGCGAATACCGATGAGGATTCAGTAATCCTCGACTTCTTCGCCGGTAGCGGCACTACCGCTCATGCCGTCATGCAATTGAACGTAGAAGACGGAGGTAATCGGAAGTACATCATGGTACAATTGGATGAACCGGCCAACGAAAACTCGGAAGCCCGAAAAGCCGGATACAAAACGATAGATGAAATCGCTCGTGAACGTATCAAACGGGCGGCAAAAAAGATCAAATCCGGTGCGGGACTCACTCTGCCTGAAAATTTTGACGGCGGGTTCAAGCATTATCGGTTGATAACGCCAGACGTAAAGACATTGGACAAGATCGAATCTTTTGATCCGACACAGCCTGTTCAGAAGGATATGTTTGAAAATATGGTCACCGCTTTCGACGCAAAAAAAGAACACGGCGGCGCAAAAGGTGAAGAAGTGATTTTGCAAACATGGCTGATTGACGACGGTTTTACGTTTGATACGAAAATTGAAGAATTGAAGTTCGGCGGCTATACCGCGCACCTTGTCGCCAGTCAACTTTATCTCATTGCACAGGACTGGGGATCCGCACAAACAAAAGAACTTCTCAACCGCATCGGCATCAACGAACTCAACGTGCAGCACATTGTTGTTTATGCCTATTCCTTCACGATGGAATCACTTTTGGAATTGGAAAACAACACCAAAAATACGCTTGATGACGACCATCGCGTTTATATCGAAAGGAGATATTGATATGAACGACAACCAACTTGCCATTCAACTGGTCCAACTTCCGCACCAAAGCGAAGCCATTGACGCCGTGCTTTCGGCGATGGGGGACTGTCGCATTTCTTCTCAGCCGGCAGAGCCGTCCGTTGAGAATTATGCCGCCAATCCGGTAATCGAAGCCGTCGAAAATATTGATGTTAAAATGGAAACCGGTACAGGCAAAACTTACGTTTATACGCGGTTGATGTTCGCCCTTCACCAATATTTCGGTTTGTTCAAGTTTATCATTGTCGTTCCAAGCCGTGCCATCAAAGAAGGAACAAAAAACTTTATTCAGAGCAGTTACGCCAAACAGCATTTTCAACAGTTCTATCCGGGCAAACGGTTGAATCTGCAATTGATAAACGCCGGAGATTTTTCCACAAAAAACGGGAAACGGAAAATGTTTCCCACGAGCCTTGTACAATATGTCGAAGCGGCGCGAAACGAGCAAAACAGTATCAATTGTCTGTTGCTGAACACGCATTTGTTGGATCGCGACAAATCACAGATTTATCTCAACGACTACGATCAAACGTTTTTTGGCGGAGCGACTTGCCCTGCCGAGGCGATTAAATTGACTCGCCCTATTGTTATCATTGACGAGCCGCACCGGATCAAGCCGGGCGATAAAGCGTTTGAAAACATCCGGAAACAATTTAACCCGCAATTGATTATCCGTTTCGGCGCGACGTTTCCCGAAAAGAAAGGTGGTGGAAAAGAGTATTTCCGCGGTTCACCGGTCTATGAACTTGGCGCGGTGGAGGCGTTCAACAGCGGCTTGGTAAAAGCCATTGACATCATCTATCCCGATATTCCGGGTGTGACCGACCCTGCCAATGCTTTAAAATACAAAGTCAAAAGCATCAACAGCGGCATGAAAAAATCCGTTGTTTTTCAAAAAGTGACGCGAACGGGCGGAACTGTTGAACGGGAGAAAACGCTGGGACTGGGCGACCGTTTATCTGTCATTGATGCGGTGTTTGAAGGCGATGTCACGCTCGACCAAATCAAATCCCAATCAAAAGCGTTTTTGAGTAACGAAATTGAGTTGGGTGTCGGCATGGAATTATTTGCACAGACATTCACGACCGCCTATCAGGAATTGATTCTACAACAAGCAATTGACGTACATTTCGAAAAAGAAATTGAAAACTTTTTCCGTCCTCAATCCGGAGTCAACGCACCGAAAATCAAAACGATTTCGCTGTTTTTTATTGATTCCATTCCCTCTTACCGCGATGCCGACGGGTGGTTAAAAGAAAAATTTGAAAAGCTACTTACCAACAAATTGGATAAACTGATTTCGCAATATAAAAGTAAAACATCGCAACGGGAAATTGAGTATTGTGAATACTTGCAAGCGACGCGGAGCAATCTTGCCGATGCACATGGCGGTTATTTTTCCAAAGACTGGGGAGAGCCGGACGAGAGCGCAGTGGCAGAGGAACGCGAGGATATTTTGCACAAGGAGCGGACATTGACGTTCAGGAAGGAAAGCGGTGAATGGAATGTCCGCCGGTTTTTCTTTTCCAAGTGGACGCTTCGCGAAGGCTGGGACAATCCGAATGTGTTTGTCATTGCCAAAATGCGCACCAGCGGTTCGGATACCAGCAAGTTACAGGAAGTCGGACGCGGTTTGCGTCTGCCGGTGGACGAGCGCGGCAACCGTCTTTCCGAAGAAGAGTTTCGTTTGACCTATCTGATTGACTATTCCGAACGCGGATTTGCACAAAAACTTGTCGGAGAAATCAATTCCGATGCGCCGGTGAAGATTGACTCTGACAAAGTGACGGACAAAACCATCCGTCTCATTCTTCAATCGCAAAATGCGGACATCGGGGTAATGGATGAAAAGGCGTTTTCGGAAGCGCGGAATGCCGTGCTTGAACGGCTTGATGAACTCGGCATTATCAAACGCGACAATTCATTCAAGAAAGGCGGCTACGAAAAACTGCTTGTGGAGTATCCCAGGTTAGTGGAGACATTAAATAAAAACAAAGTTACGGAAAGATCGGACAAAGAAAAACCCGCCCGTCCAAAAGTTAAACTGCGATTGAAAAACTGGGAAAAGATTAAAGACTTCTGGAACAAAGTAACAAAACGTTACATGCTTGAATTTGAGCGGCTCAATGATGGCGATCTGGAAACGATGTTGGCGAACATCTTATCTGACAACGGCGGCAAAGAGATTTTTGTCAAACCGCAAGTGGGAAGTCACACCTTCGGACTGCAACGCGGCGAAACGAAAGCCGACAACATTTCAATCACGGAAAGTGTTAAACTACTCGACAGCTCACTCGGCACACTGAGTTATGGCGAGTTTCTGCGGCAACTTCACCGGCAGACATCCATACCGCTGGCGTTGCTCGCGATGAAAATAGCAGAGCGGTTGCGCGAGTTGCAAGAAGTCAGCAGGAACATTAATGAATTGTTGAATACGACAAGCGTCAGCAATTTTGTATCGGCTTTTCAGAGAGAATTTCGAGAAACGTTTGCCCAGAAATATCAATACCGGCGTTTGGATTTTTCGGCGAAGACCTCGGTTTTCTCTGCCAATGGCTCGCCAGTGACAGAATTTGAACAAGGTGTTGTTGGTACGAATGAAGCGAAGGATGTAAAAGATGATAAACGTAATTTATATGAGCCGCCGTTTAGATACGATTCGGATTTGGAACATGACGTTTTGAAACTCACTCCTTCGGATGAAGTCATTGTGTTCGGTAAACTTCCTCGCAAGTCAATCAAGGTACCGACTTATACAGGCGGCACAACAACACCGGATTTTGTGTATGCGATTAAACACAAAAAGGATACGGATATTACGCTGCATTTAATTGTCGAAACTAAAGCCCAGGATTTACGCGGCGCGGAGCAAATCGCCATTGCCGCGCAAAAGAAGTTGTTTGAAAACCTTTTAGGGGTAAAATGGGATTTAGCTAACTACGCAAGTGATGTAGAAGGAATGTTGCAACTTTTAATCAGCACCAACGGAAAAAACAATGCAACTGAATGACTCACAAAAACAATTTATCAACACGGACAGCAAGTTTATTCGCTTGCTTGCTCCGGCAGGGGCGGGAAAAACAGTAAGTTTGCTTTATCGTTGCGTCCGGTTGATTAAAGAGGATTCATCACGGCGTGTTTTGATCGTGACATTTACCAAAGTGGCAAGAGCCGTTTTGCAGGAACGGATAAAAACGGATGATGAATTTGAGCCGCTACGTGGAAAAGTAGACGTGAGTACGTTAAATGCTTTTGGATACAAGCTCATAAAAAATGAACGTCCGCACGTAAAGATTATTGATTTCTCACAAAGGGCAAATACCTTTTACCATTCCATGCGGCCCGTCTGGACTCAGAAAAAATACGAACGTGTCCAAAAGCTGATGCAAAATAATTATTTGAACAGAGCCAAAGAGTTGTTTGAGTTGATCGACAATTTTAAAGAACTGGGGTTTGATGATAATGCTGATAACGATCAGTTTTCCGCTAATTTCACGTTTTTAATTAATGATAAGGTACGTTTTTTCAAAGCAAACCTGAAAGCACTCTGTTCGTTTGGCTTTATTACAAAAGTTGCGTATGACAATTGGGACACGCAAAAAATCATTGAGAATTTACAGATACGTTGGTATCCGTTTTTTTGTGATTTTTCACAGGGGCTTTATGAACAGGAATTGATCACACTCAATGACCAGAAATTTAAGGCAAATTATTTTTTGCAGGAAAAAATAAATACAGATAACCGTCCGAGAAAAAGCAGCACATTTTCTGATATATTTGTTGACGAATTTCAGGATGTCAGCCCGTTGGACTTAATGTTCATCAAATCGTTAGTCAGTTACCATCAGTCCGATTTGGTTATTGCCGGTGATGATGACCAGGCTATCTTTGAATTCAGAGGCTCGTCCCCGAATTTCATGATAAACCCGGATCAATATTTTGATGGAAAATTTTCCGATTTTACGCTGGGAGTAAATTACCGGTCTCCCCAAAATATTGTCGATGTGTCTCAGAAACTTATTGTTAATAACAGAACACGTGTTCCGAAAGAAATTTCAACCTCATCCGTAGGGAACGCCGAAATAGAGGTGGTGGAAAAGAAAAAATCGTCTGAATTATTTGAATATGTTATGAACGAAGTGAAAGCAGATCTCAATAGTGATCATATCGGGCGGATTGCATTAGTTGCCCGCAAAAGGAGTCAACTCCTCCCTTACGAAGTGCTGTTCACAAAAGAGCAAATTGATTATTTTACTCCTGATGATTTGAATATGTTTCTTGCCAAGGCGTTCGACGAGTTACAGAATCTGCTGGACATCAAGAAAGAACTTTTGTGTCATCCTGACTGGATTACCCCTTCTAAAATTGTTATGCTTTGTGACAAGATAAAGGAATACCCATTGAAAAAGAGTCAGAAAGAAGAATTGCTGAACTATTTGAATAAAAATTTGACAACAGAAAAAACAATTGAAAACATTTATTCCGCAATCAAAACGTGTCATCTTTCTTTTACTATAACAGAGAGCCGGAGAAGAACAAAACGGAAATATAAAGAGATATTTGCGGAGGCGATTAAAGATTTTTTGCAAGCATCAACCGTCGCAGGTACAATTCGGATTTTTGCAGATCACTTCGAGGGGTTTTCAAAACATTTTGGAAAAAGCGAGGATGATATTTTTTATACTGACCCGCCGTTTTACCATTTAATTGATTTTGCGGAAAACTATGGCGATAATTTTGGCGAATTTTTACACGATATAGAGTTGGCAATCGAAAAGTCAAAGACTGTTTTTATTCGTCATGAGAATAATAATGACAGCGGAAATCCACAGGTTAATAAACGATTGCATTTAACCACAGCTTTAAGGATAAAAGGCGAAGAATATGATGCGGTCTATGTTTTGGATGCAAACGACAAAATCTGGCCCAATATCAACGCAAAAGAAGAAGATGAACTTGAAAGTGAACGTCGGCTCTTTTATGTCGCGTCAACACGTGCACGCAACAAACTGATATTCTCATTATCCACACAAATACATGGTGAAATAGTCGTACTTTCCCGGTATTTGGATGAGATGGGCTTGGAGTAGCAAAATTTTATTTTAAACTTAACCAATGACAACAAAAAACACAATCAGAAAGACTTTACAATGAAACACTCCACATCAGAAACCGGACACGCAAAAAATGTTGTGAATTTTGAAACTTTGATTTCGTTTTACACGGGGATATGGCGCCGCTTATAAGCCTGTGAAAGCAGCGTTGACGGTAGTGGAGAGGAAGGAGGAACAAGGTGCCTGATAATAGTAGAGCAATAAACCGCGTTTTCACACGCGGAGTTATAGGTGACTTAATACAACATGGCTCTAACGATGTGTTTGACGTTGTTGTGCGGCGGTATGTACGACCCTGAGTACAAGACGCACAGCAAGATTATCAGCGAGACATACGCTCACCTCAGCAAGGAACAGCGCGATGAGTATTATTATTGGCTCTTGACTAGAGCGTTTTAATTATTTACGCAGACAATATCCATTGTGTTTGAAGTAGTTTTTGTAGTCGGTTGAAGAAAAAAACTTTCCCGACCCGTGAAGGAACTCTTGCAAATTCCCCACATCGCGAATCTTCTCTTTACGTAACAAAGTTTTCAACTTCGAGAAACTCAGCTCAATCGGGTTCAGGTCAGGACTGTACGGCGGCAAGTACAACACACTTGTTCTCTTCGACTCCATCAAAGTCTTCACTTCGGGATCGTGATGTATGGTTCGATTGTCTATCACAACAATGTCACCTTTGTGAAACAAACCAATAACCCTGTCTGCGGCTTTGTATTCCGACATTCCGTTATCGCAGTCCTGTAAAATCTGTCTTCGCATTTCCGTCGGGATGGCTTTCATGGCGGAAAAAATTTTGACACAAAAAGAGTCAAACGAGGTTCTCAAAGAGTCGAATTTAAGACTCGGAGAGCCGGTTTTGACTTAAAAAGAGCCGAAATCGGATCAAAAAGACTTGATTCCCCTGCCCGGAGTATTGAATTTCACACTTTGGAACTCCTGACAAGACTTTCGAGGAATGCCTCCGGCGGCCAACGCGAGGGCGTTGGATCCCAGATGGGACTGCCGTCCCGAAAGCCAAACCCGCTCCCGCTGGTCGCTGTTATCAACTGGCGGAAAAACGGGAAAAGGATAACAACAGAGGCCGACCGCGCAGCCGGGAGGCAACTGCGATCCAACGTGCTACGTTGTCGGCGGAACCACCGCCGCCAGCGGCCTTGCGGTCATCCGCACCACGCAGAGTGCTTTTCAGAAGGACGGCGCCCCGGAAGGAACATTCAAAATCCGGCTTTCCGAAGTGGTCGCGGAGATGCCGGGCACACTTTCCGACGAAGA
>JAISQK010000098.1 GCA_031274255.1 Planctomycetaceae bacterium
ATTCTTTATCGACATCACCGCCGCCGTCGCGGCACTCTGACCAAGAAGCATGAAAACCGGTTCCATCCGAATGGAGCCGAACGCAATATGCGAACTGCTCACACAGACCGGCACAAGAAGATTGGTACATTCCTCTTTCTTGGGAATCATCGCACCATAGTCAATGCCGTAAGGTTTTTTCGGATGCACGCCGATATCCCCCTCGTTCTGTACCGTACCGTCTTTCGTGACAAATCGCCGCACATTGTGAGAGTCCAGCGAATACGACCCCATGCCGACAGGTCTCGGACATTGCCGTGAACCAAGACATTCATGCTCCGTGTTGACATACGTTCCAATCATGCGGCGGGCTTCACGGACATAAATCTGATACGGCCAGTTGCCGTTGTCTTGAAATTCATCTTTGGCCAGCCCCCATTGACTCATTTTCCGACGAACCTCTTCCGGCACACGCGGGTCATTGGCAATGTAATAAAACCAGCCAAGTTCATAATCATGGTGAGCCTGAAGAATTTCCCGCCGCCGCTCATACGATGCCTCCGGGTAATCGTAGCTCATCCCGATAAAGTCCGTGCTGAACGGTCCGTGATTGTTGGTGTCCGTTTTTTGGTTGGGAACAGGGTCGAACTTTCCGAATGTTTCCCGCCACCCCGACTCAAACACACGCCGCAACAGTTCGTAATCCTCAGGGTTGTAGTTTTCCGGTTTGGGAAACGGCACACGGTTTTCAGGATTCTGCGTCAAACACATCCTGTAACAGTACGCTTGAACACGATGATCGCCGGTGCCGTTGACGCCCTCGTGTGAGTCCTCAATGTATTTGAGCAGACCGCCGGCGGCATCGCCGGGAATTCTGTAAGGATCCACCGGCTTCCTGAAATAGTGTCCGTGCTGGAAAACACCGAACTGATTCCCGTTCCATTTCTCGCCGTAAACCTGATTCGCTTCGCGTCCGACATGATAACTCACACCGGCGGCGGCGAGAAGATCGCCCTCATAGGTGACGTCAAGAAACATTTTCCCTGTGAAGGTCTTTCTGCTGAGTACCGTGAGGGAAACAATCCGGTTTCCTTCTTTTTTCACGCCGTTTTCCCGATCCAGAGACTCCTCGCGCAACACCGGAATCCGATACTCCGCAAGCCAGTCCTCGAACACCTTTTCCGCGACATGCGGCTCGAAAATCCACATGGTCTGGTCGTCATGCAACATGGCTTTGGTTCCCTGACCTTGATTGCCGTATTCGTCCATTTTCTCCCAGCGCCACGTTTCCGGTTTTTGGTACTCAAGATACACGCGGTGATAAAATTCACGGGCAAGTCCTCCGATACATCCGACATTCCCGGAATCGGTAAAGCCAAGCCCTCCGCTGGTCATTCCGCCGAGATGCTTGTCCGGTGAAACAATGACAACGGTTTTTCCCATCTTTTTGACCTGAACCGCCGCCGTCACCGCCGCAGATGTTCCGCCGTAAATCACAACATCATACTCATATTCTTCCGACCGGCTTATGGAACAAAAAGTGAGACAAGACAACACCATGACGGCAAGTAAATTTTTTCGCATCAATGTTCCTTTTCTTTTTAAAAGTTTTCATAGAACAAAAACATAAAATAACCTTGTAGCGGATCAATATTTCGTTTTGAAAACAAGCCGCCGGTTTTTTAAATAGGATTTACCGTTCGGGACGTTTTTTTCCGAAAGAACGCTTTGGGGTGAACGGACGCTGTGAAAATTTTCCTGACGGCTTGTCCGTTGATTGGCCGAACGGCGTACCCGATGGTTTGCCTGTTGCGCTGTTTCGTGATTGTGATTTTCGAGGCGTGCGATCTTCTGACCGTCCCTCGCGGCGTTCACGGGGACGGTCGCTGTTCCGGTCATTATTGTACCGTCCCTCACGGCGCCGCTCCGGACGTTGTTCGCCGCTTTGCTCATGACGGCGTTCCGCATCATGTCCTCCAGGACGTTCTT
The DNA here is from genome assembly GCA_031274255.1 of Planctomycetaceae bacterium. Classification (GTDB taxonomy): domain Bacteria; phylum Planctomycetota; class Planctomycetia; order Pirellulales; family Thermoguttaceae; genus WRMR01. Next base: position 1,969 of record JAISQK010000098.1, read on the forward strand.
CGCGGCGTTCACGGGGACGGTCGCTGTTCCGTTCATTATTATATCGTCCCTCACGCCGCCGCTCCGGTCGCTGTTCACTGCTTCGCTCATGACGGCGTTCCGCATCATGTCCCCCGGGACGTTCTTCGCGGCGTTCACGGGGACGGTCGCTGCTCCGTTCATTATTGTATCGTCCTTCACGACGCTGCTCTGAACGCTGTTCACTGCTTCGCTCATGACGGCGTTCCGCATCATGTCCTCCGGCACGTTCTTCACGGCGACGGTCGCTGCTCCGTTCATTATTATATCGTCCCTCACGGCGCCGTTCCGGACGTTGTTCGCTGCTTTGCTCATGACGGCGTTCCGCATCATGTCCTCCGGGACGTTCTTCGCGGCGTTTATCTGTTTTCTGACGATGCCGCTCAAGATTTTCACGTTCTTTTTCCTCACGGAATGCTGTCCGCTGAGCTTTTTCGCGATCCTCCTTGCGTTTGAGCCGCTTGACCCGCGAACTCTGATTCATCGCCATGCCGCGAGGCGGATGCGGCGGAATCAGACAATCCGGCCCGTTACCGATCAAATCACTGCGGTCGAAATCACGCAGTGCCATTTTCACATCGTAATAGTTTTCCGGCTTGAAATACTGAAGAAGTGCCCGCTGAATACGGCGTTCCCGCATTCCCCGCGCCACATGAACGGCTTCACCGGTGAGCGGATTTTTGCCGGTGTAATACATACATGTGGCCAACTCGAAAGGCCCGGGAATGAAGTCCTGAACCTGTTGCGGCTGAATCAGATGTTTGTGAAGATACTCCGCAACACGAATCATCGCCGGAATATCCGAACCGGGCAAACCTGCAATCAGATACGGCACCAGATAAAGGTCCTTGTGATTCCTGCCGCAGACACTTTGGAACATTGCTGCGAATGCGTCATAATTTTCGATGGACGGCTTTTGCATCAGCTTCAAAACATGCGGATCAACATGTTCCGGTGCCGTTTTGAGATGTCCGCCGACATGATGAGTGACAAGCTCCGTGAGGTATTCCGGGGAACACAGAGCCAAATCAGTACGAACCCCTGACGCGATGAACACCTGCCGTACACTCGGCGATTCACGGACGGCACGCATCAGTCCGATAATTTTGCGGTGACTCGTCTCAAGATTTTCACAAATTTCCGGCACCAAACACGATGTCTTACGGCAGACGGCGCAAACCTGTTCGGCTTTTCCTCCCAGTGTGTACATGTTGGCGGTCGGACCGCCAAGATCGCTGATGGTACCGGTGTAGTCCGGTTTTTCCTGAAGCTGATTCACTTCCTGAAGAATAGAATCCTGACTTCGTGACTGAATAAACTTTCCCTGATGAGCCGCAAGAGAACAAAACGCACATCCGCCGAAACAGCCGCGATGAATCTGGATTGACGACTTGATGACATCGTAAGCCGGAATCACCGCGTCACCATACGACGGATGCGGCATTCTCCGAAACGGCAGACCGTAAACGGCGTCCAGCTCAGGCGTTGTCAGCGGAAGTGACGGCGGATTGATCACCACCGCCTCCTGACAATGTTCCTGTATCAGCCTCGCGGCACAATACGGGTTAAGATTTTGATAAGCGATCCGTGTCATTTCGCAAAAAAAATCTTTGCTTTCGGCGATTTCCTCGTAACTGGGAAGATGTACGGTCTGTTCATCCTCTTCCGGCAAATCTTCCGACGCTCCCAATCGATATACGGTTCCCCGCACATCGCGGATCTGTTGTACCGGCTCTCCTTCCGCCAAACGCCGCAGGACTTCCAGAAGCGGAGCTTCCCCCATACCGTAAAAAAGAATGTCCGCTTTGGAGTCCATCAGAATCGACCGTTTGACCTTGTCACTCCAGAAGTCATAATGAGCCATCCGCCGCAAACTCGCTTCGACACCGCCGGTAAGAATCGTAATTCCCGGAAACGCCTCCCTCGCCCGCTGACAATAGGAAAGCGTCGCCCGGTCCGGCCGGCGACCGCTCCCGCCGTTCGGAGAGTAAGCGTCATCGTTGCGGACTTTGCGCCCGGCGGTGTAATTGCTTATCATCGAATCCATGTTGCCGGCACTGATGCAAAACGCCAGTTTCGGTCTTCCAAACGTTTTCCAGTCTTCACAGGAATGCCAGTCCGGCTGACAAAGGAGTGCCGTACGATACCCTGCCGCTTCGAGAACACGTCCGAGCAATGCCGCGGCGAAACTGGGATGATCCACATACGCGTCACCGGTCACAAACACGATGTCCGCCTCGTCCCAACCGCGGGCGTCCATTTCCTGCCGCGTTATCGGCAGAAACGTATGCTCCTGCCGGACACGGGACACCATCTCCGGCTGAAAATAATCGGTCACAAGCGGACGCTTCGGAGGCTCTGAAACTGTTTCCATAGAAATCAATCGTGAGTTAAGAGTGGAAATGGGGTGATGATTTCTTCAACCATAAACTGTTTTTTGTGTTCGTACTCTTTGTCATACGCTTGAATCCGCCGCTGTTTCGATTCACTCACCGAAGGCATTGACAATAAATCAATAAATACTGTCATGATCTTTTCCTCCGTCAATCCATACCAATGAAACACGCCGCCGCATCCATCGGAGATTCCAAATGAGAGTTCCCCCAATTTGTTGTTCGTTTTAAGTTTTCAATCCTAACTGACATGGAGGGGAAAGGTAGAGAAGCCCGAACTTGAATTTCATAAGTGTACCGTTTTTGCCGGTGTTGTAAAGAGTGAAGCAACATTTCTCCACCGCTCCTTCCGTCCATCGACAGAAAAGGAAACACCAACAGGTCCATTTGTCCGGCGGCATCTTGTCCGGCGGCATCCGAATTGAACGGTCATTAAAGGAGCAGCGGAAGACATTTCGGTGATTATTGATAATCTTAACGAGTTGGAGAGTCTTGAGGCGGTGGAGAGCCGACATTAAAGCGTTTTATCGAAAAAATCCGGAACAGGAAATTCCCAATGAAATTCGAGAGTGGTGATGTATTTATAGATTACGTAGCAGACCAACCGCATAACGTGTTGTTTTTGAAAATAGGAAATTTAGAAAAATGAATTTTGAGAAATTTAGCAACGACATAACTATCTGTTTTGTCTATTTTTACATCATGTCTGATAACTTTGCTGGACATCTATAAATACATCACCACTCTCAAACAAAAATTATATCATTTTATGCCTATCTTGAAAATAAAAAATAAATGTTTATGGCTTTTGCCTAGCATCTCTGGTTATTTTATCAGATTTTTGATGATGTTCAAGAGGTTTTCCGCGCGATAATTGTACCTGAATTCCGTTTCTATTCAATGGAGGATAAAGGTTTGAGAAGAACAACCGTTGAACTTGGCAAGACGTCTTTTGGCATAACTCCAAAACGCTTCTATTCCATTGACATGTGACTTTCCCCTTACAAATTCATTCTCATGAAGGAACACCCGATAGTGATCGTAACCATTCAAAACCAGTCCGTCGTAAGCTCTCCAACAATCGGTGTGGATGGTGGAACCTTCGAGGATTTTTCCCTGAATAATAGGCGGCATCAAAGCCTCTTTGGAACAATGAGAAACAACCGTCACAAACACCTTGCCTTTCCGTTTGAGAAGGCCGAACACCGGCGTCTTACCCGCCGCACCGCGTCCTCGCTTGCCGCGAACACGCTTCGTACCGAAGTACGATTCGTCGAGTTCAAACTCACCCGTTTCCAACGGACTTTCTTTCAAAGACTGCCGGGAAATCCGCTCACGGATTTCCCGAAAATACGAATTCACCGTGTTCCGGTTCACTCCCGAAATTGACGCCGTTGCCGTCGCGGTCAGGTCCTCGCAAAAGCAACGTAAAATCAAGTCAACTTTTTTAGCACTTAAACGCTTGTATCTCATAGACTTACATTAAAATGTGTTACAAGATGCTAGGCAAGAGCCAAACTTAATCACGGTTACAATCATTTTGCGGTAAAATCGCAGATTGATCTGGCCTCATTGAGGCGGGCAATGGAATGTCTTGCGGCTTTCAGGAGGAATGAATTATCCCGGCCTTGCGTTGGTAAGTCAACATGAGACATCATCAGGCACATTTAAAAATACACTTCAAAAAGCGGCAGGGCAAAAAAAGCGGATTAAATTCACCATTATTCTCATCAAAACAATCGCATCGCACTGATTTTAGCGGTTATCATGGAAGGAACTACAGTCGTGGATTTTGTGCGTTATTCTTGTTGATTCCGTGCCGCTTTTTCTTCCAACCCGGAAATTCCGAACCGCCGGACAAGTTCCGCTTCAATGTCGTTAAGGGAAACGCCGCAATCCGTAAGAAGCACGAAAACATGATAAAACAGGTCGGCTGTTTCGTGGATAACGGATTTTTTGTCCTTTTCTTCCGTAAAGGCGTCAATTAATTCTGTACATTCTTCAAAAACTTTCGCGGAAATTTTCGATTTTCCGGCCAAAAACAGTGTTGTGGTGTAGGAATTTCCCGGAAGATCTGATTTTCTTTGAAAAAGCACCTCCATAAGTTGCGAAAAAATCGGCAAGTTGGATTTGGACGGCTCGGACATGTTGGAATTTTTTTCTAATGTGGTAGAATGAGAAAAGCTCATACTCACAGTTTACAATCAGGTAAAACGGAACAGCAAATGAATACTTTTGAAGATACTGAATTTTCCCGGTTTGACAATCCTGCCTGGGACTGCTGGTATCTTACCGGTCCTACCGGCAGCGGCAAAACATCCATCGCCCTCCCGTTGGCGGAAATGCTCAATGCGGAAATCATCTCAATGGACTCCATGGCCGTTTACAAGGAGCTGGATGTCGGAACGGCGAAGCCGACCCCGGATGAACAAGCGATCGTGACGCATCACATGATTGATGTCGTCGAGCCTAGCGAAGAATACAGCCTGGCACGGTACATTGCGGGTGCCCACGAAAAAATCAGGGAAATCCGCCGCCGCGGAAAAGAAGTGCTTTTCGTCGGAGGAACGCCGCTTTATCTGAAAGGACTTCTCCGCGGAATTTTCGAAGGCCCGCCTGCCGATAAAGAATTTCGGACAAAACTTTACGAAGAATCATTTGTTTCCCCTCCGAATTTTCTCCATGAACGGCTGAAAAAAGTCGATTCCGAAGCGGCCAAACGGATTCACCCGAATGACACCCGGCGGCTCGTCCGCGCTTTGGAGGTCTTTGAATTAACCGGAATGCCGTTAAGTGTGTGGCAGCAACAGTTTGAGGAACCGGTGCCGGTCGGACGCTGTAAGGTGATCGTTCTTGATTGGCCGAAGGAAATCCTGAGAGAGCTGATTGAAAAACGGGTCGATCATATGATGGATATGGGATTTCTTGATGAAGTTCAAGAACTGACCAGACGGTTCCTCCCGATCAATCAAACGGCAGCTCAGGCGGTCGGATATCGTGAGTTGTTTGAATATCTCGACGGAAAACGTTCACTGTATGAAACCGTTCAATTAATCAAACAGAATACCAGGCAGGTCGCCAAACGGCAGTGCACATGGTTCCGAAGCATTCCGGAATGTACGTTTTTCTCAATGCATCCCAAACCGAATAAACTCCTCGTTGCCGAACAGATTTCAAAAATGTGACAGGAATCAGGGAGATGGAACCATTGTCCGCAATGGCCTGTCCGAAATGTTTGTAAAATAAAATAGCGTACCGTTTAATGCGGCGGTCATTTGAAAATTTTTCTATGGCGGTGAGTACGGAGAGAACATTTTGAAAACACGAAGTTTAGAATAATGGCATCAAAATTACCGGACATCTATATTCTTTCGCACGGACAAAGTTTCCAGACCGAAAAAGAAGTCAATCTTCTTGATGAACTGACGCGGCGCGGAATTGTTGTGCCGTCCCCCTGCGGCGGGACGGGGATTTGCAAAAAATGCACCGTTTGGGTGGAGGAACGATCGACAAAATTGTCGGATTTTTCCGTTTTTTCCTCACTGGAAGAATGCCGGAAAGCTTTTCCTCTCCGCGAGGAATTGGCGTGTCAGTATTTTCTGGAAGAATCAATCGTTCTTTGGGTGCCGGAATATCGGGCAAAACTCCAGATTATGGCGGACTCCGCTTCCGACAGAAACGCAAGACTTTTCGGACCGCCGACGGTCCGCAGTGTTCCAATACAGTATGATTCTGTCAGGAACGGCGGTATTCTAACGGAAGCGGAACTTCTTCACCAACACGGAATTACAGAATATTCGCTTGCACAGATCGCCGTTTTTCCCGAACAGTGGCGAAACGCTCAACGGCAGGGACACGTGACCGCTTTTCTGGAGCGATTGATCGCGTTTCAGTCAAAAAACACTCCGCCGGTGACGTTTGTTCTGGCAGTCGACCTCGGAACCACGACGCTGGCGGCGGCGATTCTTGACGCGGAGTCCGCAGAATCCATGATGGTGATTTCACGTGGAAATCCGCAACGGATTTTCGGCGATGATGTCATTTCCCGGCTGCAAAAAGCGTCCGAATCCGCGGAGTCGAGAAAAAAACTCCAACAGGTTGTTGTGCGGGAAATCAATGACATGTTGGCGGAAATGACCCGAAAACTCAATATTCCGCCGGAACGGATTGCCGCAATGACACTGGCGGGCAACACCGTGATGGAGCAGCTTTTCTGCGGGATCGACTCGACGAATCTTGGACTGTTTCCGTTCACTCCCGCATTGAAAGAGTATCCTCTCATTCCGGCGGGCAACCTCGGAATCAATATTCACCCTGACGGCGTGGTGATGATTTTTCCGGTCATCGGCGGTTTTGTCGGCGGCGACATCGTTTCCGGAATCCTCGCAACCCGAATGACCGAACAGCCGCAACCATCGCTCTTGATTGATGTGGGAACAAATGGTGAAATGTCGCTTTGGCACAACGGCAAACTCACGTGTTCCGCAACGGCGGCGGGACCGGCATTCGAAGGGGCCGGGATAGAACAGGGAATGGTTGCGGAGGCCGGAGCGATTGAACAGGTTGACATCGAACAAACGGTTGACGGTCCCAAGGTGAAGATTCAGACGATCGGGAATGTTTCCGCACGGGGAATTTGCGGTTCAGGCCTAATTGATGCGGCGGCGGAACTTCTGCGTACGGGAATCATTCTCCCCTCGGGACAAATGCTCACCCGTGAGAAACTTCATGGTAAATTCTCTGCCGGGATGAAAGACCGCCTTTCCGACCTGGACAAACAGAGATATTTCATTCTTGCAAAGTCTTCAAACGGAACAACGGTTCGGCTCACCCAGAAGGACATCCGGCAGCTTCAACTCGCGGCAGGCGCGATCCGTACGGGAATCACGCTTCTCCTCAGACAGGCGAATCTCCGCGAAGAAGATTTGCAGACGGTCTATCTTGCCGGAGGATTTGGGAACTACATCCGCCGTGAAAACGCTCAAAGACTCGGAATTTTGCCTTCCGGAATTCCGGTTGAGCGAATCCGGTTTTGCGGCAACACTTCACTTGCCGGAGCGAAACAGGTTTTACTCAGCCGCGACCGTTATGAAACGGCACTTCAAATCGCCCGCCTTGCTCAACATGTCGACCTTGCCGCGTTCCCCGACTTCCAGGAAGTCTTTACTGAGTGCATGACATTTCCCTAATCAAGCGGGATTGCCGCTTTTTCGGGATTTTTTCGGAAAAAGGGAAAATCTTCCTGAAAATTCCGTCCCTTCAATAAGGCGTTTTTCGGGAGTCCTCTTGACAGTGATTCCGCAAAACGTTATATCTGAACATGATGATCTTATTAGCAGAAACCCTTCCTTTTGCAGGATTTTTGATGCCGTCGGAATACAAAAAGCATGGGATTCGGTTTTCCTATCCGGAAAACTGGTTCATTGAGGAAAATCCGTCCGAGCCGGGAACGCTCACCGTGCAGTTGAACAGTCCCGAGGGGGCGTTCTGGATGCTCACCGTTACGGAAAACGAGTCTCCGCAGGAACTTGCGTCGTCGGTACGGAAGATGATGAGCGGCGAGTACGTTGACCTGGAATCGGCACCGGTCACCAAGATGATTGCCGGACGCATGCTCACAGGGTTCGACATGGATTTCATGTGTTTCGATCTGGTCAACACGGCGATGATTCTCACCTTTGCCGAAAACAACCGGACTTACGCCGTGTTCTGGCAGTCGGACGACCGTCAGTTCGGAGGGTCCTGTGAAGAGGTGTTCAACGCCATCACGTTTTCGTTACTCGACAAACTTTCCTCGCCGCATCAGGAACCGTGTTCATGCCGAAATCCTCATCGCCATTGATTGTTCCGCTTCACGAGATGGAAAACGGTCAGGAGGCCGACACGTTCGCACTGCTGGCGGAGAAGGAGACATGGACCACTCATAACGGAAAGCCGTATTTCCGCGTCAATTTCCGTGACGCCGTTCGCGAGGTGCGGTTTCCGGTCTGGGCGGACACCCCGGCCTATGAAGACTGCCGGACCAACTGGGAGGTCGGCCGGTTTTACAAACTGAGAGCGGTTTACCGTATCACCAATTACGGTCCGCAGCTTGAAATCCGCAAAATCCGTGAAACAGTGGAAGCGGATACCGCGGAAGGATTCGACATCCGGCAGTGCCGCCCGTCGTCAAAATTCGCGCCGGAAGCGATGTATGATGAGATTCTCGCTCTGACCAAAACGCACTGCGGCAAAGGACCGCTGACTCTTCTTGTCACCCGTATTTTCAAGGAGAACCGTCAGGCGATTCTCGACTCCGCCGCGGCAAGGAACCATCATCACGCGTTTTTCGGCGGACTTCTCGAACACACCCTCATGGTGACGCGGAATGCCGTCGCCCTGGCGGACCTGTACCTGCTGCATTACCCGGAACTGAAACCGCGGCTGTCGAAACCGCTTGTGACCGCCGGAGCGGTTTTACATGACATCGGCAAAATTCGGGAACTGCGGTTTGATGTGGTCACGGCGCATCACACCACCGAAGGGGACATGATCGGTCATGCGGTTCTCGGGCGGGATTTTGTCCGTGATTTCAGCCGCGAGGTTTCTCTCGACCCGGAAACGCAGACGCAACTGGAACACATTCTTCTTTCGCATCAGCGGTTTGCCGATTGGGGAACCGTGAAGCCGCCGATGTCGCTGGAGGCGTTGATTGTGCATCACGCGGACTCCTGCGACGCCTTGATTGGAACGCATTGTCATGTCATGGAGCTGGACGAAACGGCAGGCGAGATCACCTCAAAGAAAAACATCCTCGGTTACCCCGTCTTCAAAGGCAAAAAGCCGACGTAACGGCAGCATGCTGCTGCACCGCACTTGCCTTCGGCCTCCAAGGACCCGCTTCCGTTGGTCGCTTGTATCTACCGGCTTTTTATTTTGTGTTCCAAGTGATTCATTGGAAAGATTTTCTAACTGATGGCGAACCGAACGAAGTGAGCGGTCGCGAGCCGCGACGCCAACGTGGCACATTGGATCGCACCTGCCTCCCGGCTTCGCGGTCGGCTTCCAATGGACAATCTTTTCAACCGCTTTTCTTTTGTTCTACTCGCGGATTGCCTTCGGCCTCCTGTTGGAAAGATTTTCCATCAGAAGGCGAACCGAGCAGTGTGAGCGTGAATATACGATACCGCTGTGCCATGCTGGCGGTACAGCAGTAGCCAGTACGCTACTGCTTTAACAGTGCTGTCCTTACGGTGCTGTGCGTAAAAGCTCGGAGTTCAACACGTCTTTGATACGGCGTTCAAGATTTTGCAAGTGCGAACGGCTTGCGGAATCAAGTTTGGCTTTGCCGCCAAGTGTCGATTTAATGTTCGCCGCAATGTTCTCAAGCTGTCCCGCCGCTGTTGACTGACATGATTCCGGCACACTGTAAAACGTCGACAGTTCGCCCATCGCGTATTCCGAAAGGAACAGGAAATAGTATTCCTGCAAGTTCCGGCGGGAAATATGAATGGCCGGTTTCGCCGCAGTGAATTCCCCTTCGAGCGGTGCGTCCAATTCACGGAAAACCGCCGCGGTGAGTGAATCAAACAGTTCGTTCATTGTGTAAACATCTTCGCCCTCCTTGACCCGAAGCTGCGTGTCATCAAGACGGTCGAGTACACTGGGATCAATCAGCGACGCAAGCACACCGAGTTGAGCATCCAAAATGACATTGCGCAAACCGGTCTGTCCGCCGCTTTGCATCGCGGAACCGCCTTCGAGCCACCGTTCATTACCGAACTGGTTGTAGAGTTCCGCCGGAACACGGAGACTGTCGGTACCGAAAATCTCCTGACAAATATACTCAACAGATTCCCGTTGCGTTTTCGCAGGCACAACCTGAACCGGCGGACGATTTCCCGGGTCCCCTTTGAAGTCACGGTTGATGTAGAGACCGGACACATTACGGGCAAGCATCTCACACGCAATAATTTTTCGGAAGAGAATCACACGGAAAGAGTAACCGACATCCCGATAATTCCGGCCTTCCTGTGTGGCACGGTCCACGACCTCCGGAAGAAGCTGAAGGTAAAGTTCCGCCGCGTATTTTGCATAGTCGATCGGATTGGAACCCAAATCACGCAGTCCGGTCAACGGGTCAGGGTTGGCGGAACTCCGGGCGTCTTCATCGGTGGCATAAGCGTAACCTTTTTCCGCCTGTTTCGACGCGATTTTCTTCAGGGCCTTCTCACTGCCTTCGGACGTATAACCGTACTCAATGGCGAGATAATCATACGGCCCCAGCGTACTCATGAAGTAGTCTCCCTGATGTTTTCCTTTCGGAACAATGTTCACCGGAAGATAATCCATCACGGAACCGGCAATCCCGTATTCCTTCGAGCGGTTCGGATCGTTGATTTCGTCGAGGGTCAGCCAGCTGCTTGCCTTGAAGTTGTGCCGCAATCCCAAGGTGTGCCCCACTTCATGCATGACGACATCCTTGATTCCTTCGAGTACCAGCTTTTCAAAAGCCGCATCGGCCTTCTTTTGCAGTTCCTCCTTTGAGAGCTTCTTGTCCTCCTTTTTCTCCTCTTCCTTGGATTCATCCTTTTTTTCTTCTTCCTTCTTTTCGCCGGACTTTTCCCCGTTCGGCTTGTCGCCGTCTTTGGCCTCTTCCGGTTTTGATTCCTCCTTCTTCTCTTCTTCCTTCGGTTTTTCCTCGTCTTTCGATTCGCCGCCGTCCCCTTCCTCGCCATCGACAAAAGCCAGCACCAATGACGCAAACGCCATTTCATTCGCTTTGTCGCGGGAATAAGTGCAGATGCCGTGATTCATGCTGTCATTATGTTCATGCTCATGTTCGTGTTCCTCCGGTTTCTTCATGTCTTCCCGGATGCCGAGGAGCGAACGAATCTGATCCCTTCGTGAGGTTTGTCCTGTCACCGCCGGAAGTTTTTCCGCAAGAAAAATATCGAAACTTTTTCTCCAGGAATCGACAAAACCGGCATCCATAATGATGTCGGCGTCAAGGATTTCCCCTGTCAACGGATTGACACGGCTCGGTCCCATGGCGAACCCGGCATCGGAAGTGATCCATCGGAACGTGTTGTAGTTGATGTCTTCCGGGTCCCATGTGTCGGCGTCCGACTGCTGACGCACTTCAATGGCATTGACGTAACCGAGTTTTTCAAACGCTTTGTTCCACTCAAGAATCCCTTCACGGACAGCATTACGGTACTTGAACGGCACCGTCTTTTCGATCCAGAAGATGATCGGTTTTTTCGGAGGCGAAAACGGAGCACTTGGGTCGGCTTTCTGAAGATTCCACCGGTTGATGTACCGCACCATGTGATTATCTTCGCGGTTAATGGAGAAGTTTTTGTGCGTTGTGGTGAAATATCCGATGCGGTTGTCAGCCGGACGCGGGGAATATCCTGAAGACGGCAGTTTGCTGATCGAATAGTGAATCGTCACTCCGACGGCACTGCTGTCGGAAGCGGCGGAATATCGACCGACGGAATAGGTCGCTTCCACTTCAAATTCCATATTGTTTTTGAATCCTTTCACGGCGCCCCAGTTCGACCGGTCACGGGCAAAAGAACCGCCGATTCCCGCAAAGTCGGACATGAAAATCGTTCCCATATCAATAACATCGCCGCCGTTTTCTCCGCGAGCCACAATCGGAAGGCTATAGATAATACTGTCGGAGTACGCATTTTCAACGGCGGTTGCTTCGGGGGTTCCGCTTTCCGCCTTGAAACGGATGTTACGGCTGACCACCTGAATTTTGTCATTGACTTTGCGGAATTGCCACAAACTGTCGTCCAGCGTAAATCCTGAAATGGCGTAAGTGCCGGAACCTTTGGCGATCGCGGCGGAAATAAGATAGTCTGTGTTTGTATTGGAACCGGTGATTTCCGCGTAAAGACGGTCTTTTTTCAGATACATCGGAATCATCCCGTCGATTTTTTTGGCGTCGGGAAGGACCTCTTTGATAGGACGCGGTGTGTCTTTCTCACTGTCGCCGGAACTTTTCTCGCTACTTCCGGTCGTCGCCGCGGAAAGAATCAATGCTTCGTTGGAAGGTGCTGCGGAATCCGCGGCTGCGGTTTCCTGCTTCGGTGTTTCCTGTTTTGGGGCGGAATCCTGAGCAAATGAGACGGTGCCCGCCATAATCAATGACAAGACTCCTAATGACAATTTTCTGTACAACATACAGTACTCCCTGGGTGTGAAAATGTTCCTCGTGAAAAGTTTATGCAAAATGGGCAAGGTAAACTGCCGCTCTGATAAATATTCAGTATCCCACCTTTTCAAGAGAATTCAAGAGATTAAATGGGAAAAAAGAGAAAAAAGTTGAAAAGAACCTGTTAGAATGAACAATTTACGGATTTCACACGGATGATGCAGTATGTCGGTATTTGAGTAAGATTTGAAAACCAATGTTGACAAGATATGAAAATTGATTTACGTAATGATCATTATAAAATAGAATTGATAGTACAATGATCCTGATGCTGCAACAGAGTAACCAGACAGTGTCTAAAAACAAATACAGAGAGTATTGACTGGTATAAGAGATACATGCTATAGTGATTTTGTTAATCACCACTATAGACAGACACTGAAATCCAATTTGCCGTGCAAAACTCTCGGTACTTATACTCCATAAGATGATACTGTTACGGAGTCACCAATTTATTTTGAATCCAATTCCAAGACGAAATGATTCTTTCCGCCTTTTTCCACTTGAACGTGAAAGAGCGGTTTGGCTTTGTCGTGATACTTTTGCGGAACAAACGATTTCCATCTTACCACCGTCTCAGGAACAGACGAATTACTCCCGCCCGTCATCATGTTGGGATCAGCGGTGATAACGAGCGGATTGCCGGCAGCATCAACGGCAGTCTGTTTCTCGACAAACACGTCATACTCACCGGGCATCGTACCGTTTTTGACCGCACCGGCAGTCATCAACGTGAACTTGCCGTTCTCATCAGAAAGTGCCGACGAGCCGCGTAAACCTTCCGTCGTCGGAACAAACGAAATCGCCGCTTCTTCAAGAGGTTTGCCGTCAAGTGTGACAACTCCCGTCGCCGCAACAACATGGATAGCGTTCTTGTCCTGACAACCGGTTGACAACGACAATACCAAAATTGGCAGAAAAAATAAAAGATGTTTCATTGTTAGTAATGAATGTTAGTAGTGAATATTAAATGGCAAGTATTGAGCAGCGGGCAATGATTACATTTCCCGCGACTCGTCACTTGACGTTCTATGGTAACGTAACGGATTCACCGCAAAAGGCGGTGGACAACGCACCGAGTACACCAAACGGGCTTGGTTTTGAGCCTTCGAGTTCCGTGGGTGGTGTGATGCAGGGTTGTAGGTCAGCGTAATTGGGAATCGCCGGGTTCGCGTTACTGATTGTTTCTGAAATAAAATGCACCGATCCATCGGCAAAAGCAGAGTTAGCACCGCCTGAATGATTACTCGAAAGACAGATTGACATCCAAGACCTTCCTGCGGCATCGGACTCGACCCAACCGATTCCCGAAACGGTGTTCGGCGGCATAACTCCCACAAAGCCGGCGGCATAGATTGCCCCCTCATTCCAGCGGGTCCCTTTCCATATTCCCAATGTACTTTGTGCATCTGCCTTAATGTTTCTACGGTTGTTTGGATCAAGTAGGAGCATCATCGCATTGATGGTGTTTCCGAGTTTTCCACTGGTGTTGGCAGAACCGGCAATTGTCTCTTTGGCAACCAGCGAACCGCCTGCGGGCGCAACAAGCGATTCTCCGAATAACATCGTATTGCTTGTTCCGTCGGTGATACGAGACATTCCCCTCCCCTTAAACTGTTGAAAAATACCGCGAGTCACGGCCCACCATGACTCGGGACGGTAACGGGCGGGCGAGTTATCACCGATATTTCCGCGATAACTGATTCCGCCGGTGTATCCGCCGCTTCTCCAATCGAACGAAGCATTTCCGTCGGACGGACAGAAACGTGTGGAAAATTTCGTATGCCAGGGCTTGTAATTGTCGCTCCATGCGTCAGCAGGCTGACCAGAATCGGTGAATGCAAAATTGTACGAGGGGAAATTTTGCGTGCCGTTCTCAGATGCCGCTGTCCCGCCGCTGGTTATCATTTCAGTTATTGCTGATTGTTCCATAAACGGGAGAAGAAGAATTGACCAACTCGTAAGACTGGCGTTGTTGCCAATTCCCAGCGGGGGAAACGTGTTGCGGGTATCGTGGAAATTGTGAGCGGCAAGTGCCCATTGTTTCAAATGATTGGTACACTGCATCCGCCTTGCGGCTTCGCGGGCGGCCTGAACGGCTGGTAAAAGAAGAGCAATCAAAATACCAATGATTGCAATCACGACAAGAAGCTCCACCAAGGTGAAAGCCGTCTTAGAACGACACAGACAGCCCCCCCCCCCCCATTTTAACATTTTCTAACAGTTTTTTCATAAAAACCTCTTTTCACAAAGTTGACTTTAACTTGTAAAACGTAACACTGGAATCCAATGTAATCAAAATGGCCGGAAAAGTCAAGAGACAAAAAAGAAAATTTTTTGAGAGTGCTGATACAAAAGAAAGAGGCACCGAATCTAACGTGAAAGAGACGGAAAATTCTGTTTTTATCCTCTTATCAGATGAATGAGGAATGCCTCCGGCGGGCAGCGTAAGGACGCTGCACCCCTGATGGGACTACCGTCCCGAAAACTAAACCCGTTCGCGTTGCTCACTGGACTCCACGAGCGGAACAACGTGAAGCGGACAACAGGAAGCCGAAGGCCACCGTCTGTCGCGGCTCGCGACGACCGTTGTTCACTGGAGTCAACAGGAGGAACAACACCTCCAACCGCTTGTCCGAAAAAGACCTGTATCGAAATGGGTTCCCGCAACACTTGATTTTTGGGGGCGGTAACAACAAGAAGTTCCACAAGGGTAAAACCTATTTTCCGGGAATTTTTCACCCGGAAGAAAGAAAATCTGAGAACAGAAGCCAAAAATCTATTTTGCGTTGATTTCCTTACTGGTCAGCAGACCGATCGTGCGGCCTTTGTTGCCGGTGGCACAATAAAACATGTAGAAGGTGTCATTTTTCGGGTTGTAAACGAGTGAAATCTTATGGGCGTACTGTTTGTCCAGCCCTGTCGGGTGTCCGCCGAACTTGTAGAGCGGTTCAGGATCGGCTGTCCAGTGCAGCAAATCCCGCGAAAACGCAATCATAATGCTTGCCCCGCCTTGGCCGACACCGAAATAAAACATTGTCCAGTGGTCGCCGTCACGAAAAACCTTGCCGTCGGAACAAAATTTCTCGTCGTAGCCTCCTTTGCGGTTGCGGAGAATCGGATTGAACGGATAACGCACCCAATGAATCAGGTCGTTGGAAAAAGCGAGTCCCATCTGTTCCGTGCCTCCGTTGGCGGCGTTGTAGAAATTGTAATAAGTCCCCTTGTGCTCCACGAGCCATGGCTGATAAATACAGTCTTTCTCCCAGGCCAGGCAGTCGCTTTGATAAATCGAGAGAACCGGCTCATCGGACGCACGTTTCCATGTCAGCCCGTCGTCACTTGCCGCCACGCC
>JAISQK010000178.1 GCA_031274255.1 Planctomycetaceae bacterium
CGGAAAAAACATCCGGTTGAGATTCCCGGCGGAGAAAATTCAGATTCCTGACAGAAAAATCCGGCTCAAACGTTCCCTTTTCCGCCCCGAAGAGAGAATTTTGATACAAAAAGAGTCGAATTGGATTCTCTGAGAGGAGCCAAACAAGGGTCTCAAAGAGTCCGTTTTGCTGCCGAAGTGTTGAATTTCACACTTTGGAACTCCTGACAAGACTTTCAAGAAAAGCCTCCGGCGGGCCGCGACGCCGCGGCGGGCGGCAACGCGAGGGCGTTGCATCCCGGATGGGACTACCGTCCCGAAACAAGGACACGCTTCCGTTGGTCGCTGGAATCAACTGGCGAAACAACGCCTCCAACCGCTTGCGAAATGCGGTGCAGCAGCATGCTGCCGGAACAAAGGGGAAGTGGTTGGAAAGATTATCCATCGGAAGCGAACCGAACGAAGTGAGCGTGAGCAAACCGGGATCCAACGCCCGTGCGTTGGCGTCGCCGCTCCATTCTCAGAAACCGCGGGCGGCTTTAATGTCTTCAAAATCGCGAAGATGGTAATCCAGTCCCACATGGTCGAGAACCTTGCACAGTGACCGCAGCGCGACGCCGACACCATCGGGACCGCTGAATCCGCCGAACTGACCGCCGCCTTTCAAATGCGGTTCCAGGTCCACGAAAATCCCCGGCAGTCCGCGTTGCTGGAGCCGTGACGCCACCTGATGCGCCACCGTCGAAGCGAAATCCCGCAAAATTCTCTCGTATCCCGACACTCCGGCATCGCACGGCACAAAACCGGAAAGCGAGTCTTCCTGCACATGTCCCCCTTTGGCTTCCTGTTTCAGGTCAATATGGTCTTTGACATGGAACCAGCCGATTCCCGGCTTCATCTGTTCGTACTGTTCGAAAATCTCGGACAGATTGTACCCTTGCGTCACGAGGTTGGCACCGTCGAAAATCAAAAGAACCGCCGGATGGTTGACCTGACGGTAAATGTCGGAAAGCAGGTAACCGTTCTGTCCGACAAGATTCGCTTCCACTTCAATTCCGTAAGTCAAATCATGGCGGTGACACATTTCGGCGATTTTCCCTATACGGTCAACAACTTGAGGAAGGTAATCCTTGGGGTCCGTCCCCTTCGGATGATAGAAGGAGAATCCCCGGATCAGTTTGGTTTCAAAAGAATGGGCCAGCTCGCATGCCTGCCGGACATCATTTTCCAGATACGTTTCAAACGGCACATAAACGTTGTTTGTTCCGTCATGAATGTCTTCCAGCTTGATTTTTCCGATGGGGGAACCGATGGCGGAGACATTGATGTCGTATTCATTCTGAATCTGACGGACTTTCTGGATGTCCGATTTGGTGAGTTTCATGACATTTTTGATGCCGTCCCCAAGATTCATGAACCGAATGCTGTAATACTGAAGTCCGAGAGCAGCAAAAACGGAAAACTGTTCGACGGCGGTTTTTTCAATGGCCGCTTCGTCGGCAAAACCGGATAAAATGACCTGAGATTTGTCACTCATGGAAACTCCTTTGACTGGTTCGTGGTTTGCGGGAACATTCACCCCGGCGGGGAACGTATCGTCTATTATGCCAGAAAAACTCTGCGTGTCCAGTTTTCCCGAAAAAATATCAGGCATTTTGGGAGCGGCTCGCGGCGAATCTTCTCTCTTTTTTTTGTTCTCCGCTTCCTTTTCCCCTTGTTTTCAGGTGTGAAATGACCTGAAATGGTGAAAAAAGGCGGTTTCTTACTGTTTTTTTCCCTTTTTTACGTATTTTATTGATTGAAAACCTCTTTTCAGTCGAAAAAACGGGGTATAATTAACGGTTGTTCCGGCATCTTGAGTTTTATTATTGCGGTCAGCGTAAAATTTGAATTTGTCCGTGGAGCCGTCTGTCCCGCCGATGTGAGCCGGTCTTCTGTTTTGTGAGACCTTCTCAAGTCGGCACAACAGACAGGGGCGAGGGGCGGAAGTGAAATCAAAATTTTTGCCGATACCGATAAACACACCGTCTTGCACGGAATGCGGAACTTGATGTTAGTGGGTGCATCCCCCCTGTGAATGGGTGCATTAGTTGGTTAATGGAAACTTATCCTCTCAAACATCCTTTACTAAGGAGAAAAATTTTATGGCAAAAGAAGCCGAAAAAACCGCAAAAGCGTACACGAAGACGCAGATCGTTACCGAAATCGCCGAATCCACTCAACTGACCAAAAAAGATGTCGTTGCAGTGCTTGACGCTCTGGGCGGTGTGATTGAAAAGAGTCTTGGCAAAAAGGGACCGGGCAGTTTCATTCTTCCGGGACTGCTGAAGATCGAAAAGAAAAAGGTCAAGGCACAACCGGCCCGGAAACATGTTTTGAATCCGTTCAGCAAAAGCGAGGAAGACAAATATCGTGACATTCCCGCCAAACCGGCTCACAACAAAATCAAGGTCCGAGCGTTGAAATCGCTCAAAGAAATGGTTTGAGTTGTCCCTGTTGCAAGTACCGAAAGGAAAAGGTCTTCTGTTTGGAAGACCTTTTTTTGTCGGCGGCTTCTTTTCATTTCGCGTACAGACCGACATCAATGAATTGACCGCCGGTGGTGTTTTTACACTCAACGGCAAGAACATTCTTTCCGTTGCGGAGTAATTTGACAACATCGGCATCCAACGCGAACGCTTCGTATGCGGCGTTGTATTTGTATTCGGCGAAATTTTTGATCTGCTTGCCGTTCAGATAAACCACCGCGTCTTCATCGAAATGCGTCAACAACACGAGTTGTTTGATCTTGTCCAATTCCGCCCCCGTCAACTCAAAATCGTGACGCAGCCGGATTCCTTTTGAACTCCATTCCGTTTGCGGGAATCGGTCAACTTGGGCTTCTTTCTTGCCAAAAGGGGCGTTGCCCGACTTCCAATTTTTGTCGTCAAACTCAAAATTCATCCAATCCTGCGGCGGTTCGGATTCCGTGTAGAACCAAGTCTGCAGCTTGTTGTCCGAGATGGGCAAAAGCGGCGTGCCAACATGCGGTATTATGTTGCCGGTCTCGTCGCTGTTTTCTTTGATGCCCGCCAATTTTCGGAATAAAATAAGTTCCAACAATTGATGCGGCGTGCCGTCGGCGTGCATCAAGTCGTGCCGCCAAATTTTCGGGTTGGCTTCCTCCATCTTGCTGTGCGGCAGATATTGCGTCAACATCCTCCCCGCAACCAGTCCCCAATGATAACTGCCGACTTTGTTCTCCTTCAACACCGGCAACATGACCTTCGGCGTGT
>JAISQK010000105.1 GCA_031274255.1 Planctomycetaceae bacterium
CGGTAAAAAGTTTTTGGACGCAAAGGGCAAAGTTGCTCTTGACTTTTTGGGTCGACTGTCGATAATTGTTCCTTGTCGGACGCATCGTGCTTACTCCTGAAAAAAGGTTGAGGTTTGTGATACAACCATTGTACAGAAAAGAACTTGCGACAGGAAATAATAATTGAGAAAATTACAAACTACTGAACCTGTGTAAACCGATCAACAAAGGAGGTCATGATGTGGCGATTTCTGAAAGACATGTGGCTGGCTTACAGAGAGTGTTCCTTTGCGAGTGCATATACCAATTGCCTGCCAAATCTTCCATTCGTAAATTACGTCTCAACGTTGAGACATATACGGGAAGTTCGCAGAACAAAGAAACTCAACCCGATGACCGAATTCTTTCATCTCAGATCGAAAGACTTTCCGGAAGCCGAGCATGTCTGGGATGCCGAGGAATACAACTTTGACAGTACCAGTAATTAAAACATTCGGCGGCCTTCAAGCCGCCTTCTTTTTTTTAGCCGCCGGAAGGTTCCCGATCGTATCACCCCACCATGCGTAATTCTTCCCCACTTCGGACATTCGTTCCCTGAGCCCTTTACGCGTCCGGCCTTTGACATCGTTGTAAATGCCGGTCCAGGTGTTCGTGTCGTATTTGGGATCGTCCCACCAGTGCGGCTCCGCCTTCTTCTCAACCTCGGAATCCTTCTTCTTTTTCTCCGGCTGCGGCGGATAGAGTTTGAGGGAAGGGGCTTTTGTTTCCTTGAGCGGCTTCGGAACCTTGATCGCAGGCATCACCACATCGCGAAGCGTGTCCGCCGTCAGCTTTTCGCCGAACGCACCGAGACCGGATACGGCTCCGAACAGGAGGATTTTTTTCAGTTTGTCCGTGTAACCGGGCGACGCGTATTTAATAACAGAGTTTTGCGGCATAAGATTTCAGACCATCGGACGGAGGATTTTACGGATGAGGGCGTAATCCACCCGTTTCACCAGATGGACCTCACTGGAAGTCCTGCCGTCCGGCTACCGGGATCCAACGCTCTTGTGTTGGCCGTCGGGGCTTCCCGGCTGCTCAAGGTCGGAGTATGCAAAGACGAAAAGCACCGGGGTTTCCGAAATTCGCCACGGCGGAAACACCATACTCCTGACCGTCTTGACGTAAACCGGTTCGGCATGCCGGAAAAGCCGGGCGTCTTGCGGAGAAACGGCACTCGGACGCCGCTGAATCACGTACCACTGATACTCGCCGGGAGCGTCGGCCTCGAAATTCGGCCGCAGATTGTCCCACTCACGGACCCGCCGCAAGGTTTTCGAGGACGCCGGAGCAAAATGGACTTTCCGCCCCGGTTCGGTGTTGGCGTTAAGCCAGGAAATCACGTCACGGTCAAGAGCGTCCCAATAATAAGTCGCCTCCATGCCGTGACGCACCGCTCCGGAAAGTCCGCCGAGGACGCCGCTGTAATACGACAGCCACTGCGGAGCGAAAAGGAACATGTTGCCCGCGGCGGTCAGAAAAAACAGCATTACGACACCTTTGAGGAAACGTCCTTTCGACCACCATCTTGCGGCACCGAGTCCGATGAGAATCCCCAAAAACGGAAAACCCGCAATGAAAAGTCGTGTGCCGTCATGCGGAGGAAGGCCGGGAAAAGCACGAATCACGAGAAGAATCAGACCGTGAAGAAGAAGGAGAATTCCCAACGGATGACGGCGGCGTTCCCGAAAAACCGAGCCGATTCCCGACATCAGCAGGAACAGAAACGGCACCGGTATCGTGAGAAAAACCCAGACAAGGGTGTTGTACCATGGAAGGGAATGATGCAAATCGTACATTCTGCCGAGAAAGAGAATCGCAATGTTGAACTTGTCGCGGTGCATGTTCAGGCGGACAAACTCCGTAAAACCGGAAACCGGATGGAACCAGAGCGGCGGATTCAACAGGTAGAACATCAGGGCGGCTGTCAGCAAACCAAGTATCGGGAGAAACCGTTTTTTACGGGGAAACATGATCAAGCCGAACAGAAAAAACGGGATGGCCGCAATTCCGCCGGTGAACTTCATGGAAAATGTCAGTCCCAGCGTCCCTCCCCAGAGTAAAACGTTCATGACATCGGTTTTCGTGCGTGACGAACCGGTAAGATCAGGAAAGAACGCGACACAGAGAATCCACGCGGCCATCAGGGAAGAATCGCATGTCGCCAAATGAGCGTGAGCAAACACACGGGGAAGACAAAAAACCGCCGACACCGCAAAAACTCCGGCCGTCCATCCGTATTCTTTTTGGAGCCGCCGAAACATGACCGCCGCCGCCAGACTCATCAGCAGCATGGGACCGAACCGCCACGCCGTCTTCGGCGGTAAAAACGGAAAGAAGTCCGCGATTTTTTTTCCAACGGCCATCACAACGGCATAACCGGCAGGATGTCCCTCGGCAACGGTCACGGCTTTCCAGTGCGTCTTGATGGATTCCTCCGTCAAGGTAGGAGCGTCGAGCCACTTGCCGATGTTTTCCGCCCGGTCGATCAATTCCCCTTCGTCCCAGACAAGCGGAAGCATTTCCGATGTCGAGGCGAGAAGCATCAGTGAAAAAAGGAAAACACCCGCCGGGAAAAGATTCCGCTGCATCACACGCAAACCGTTCATTTCTGCGGAGCATTGCCGAAAAAGACCCGTTTCGCTTTTCCTTCCTGACGCGGAAGTTCGCCGGGCGCGAACACATCTCCTTTCGGGGAAAAGCCGAGCCGTTCCTTCAAGTGCTTTTCGACCATGAAACCGGTGACGCCTTCATCGGTTTCGACATTGATCCGCACATCTTTGACACCGTTGACCTCTTCGATGATGATCTGATAATGCGGACGGACCCCGGGAATTTCCATCAATGCCTGCTCCACCTGCGACGGGAAAAAGTTGACCCCTTTGACAATCAGCATGTCGTCGGTGCGTCCGGAAATCGGCTCCACGCGGAGATGCGTCCGGCCGCAGTGACATTTCTCACGGGAAACGATCCGCGTCAAATCTCCGGTGCGGAAACGGACGACCGGAATCGCCTGCCGTGTGAGTGAGGTCACGGTCAATTCGCCGAGTTTCCCGTCAGGAACCGGCTTTTGCGTCGCCGCGTCCACCACTTCGATATAATAGTGATCCTCCCAGATGTGGATTCCGGAATGAGCCTGACAGTCCATTCCCAATGTGCCGACCCCGCCGGTTTCCGTCATGCCGTAAATGTCGAACGGTTCAATCCCCAACGCGGAAATCATTTGTTGTTTCATCGCCGAAGTGAATGTTTCCGCCCCGAAAATTCCGATCTTCATGTCCGGCAAATCCGTGTCGAGCTGCTGCAAAACTTCGATGAGACGGATGCCGTAGGAAACGACACCGGTGAAGATTTTCGTTTTCAGGTCGCGGGCCAGACGAATCTGACGCTCGGTGTTTCCGGCACCGGTGGGGACGATGAACAGCTCGGCCAGTCTTGCCCCGTGATACATGCCGAAACCGCCGTTGAAGAGTCCGAAGGACGGAGTGATCTGCACGACATCACCCGGCACCGCTCCGGCCATCCGGTAACAGCGACCCATGCAAATCGCCCATTGCAAAAGGTCGCTTTGTGTGTACGGCATGATGACAGGCGTGCCGGTGGAACCGCTCGACATGTGCATTTCACGGATTTCCTCTTTCGGAACAGAACACATTCCAAGCGGATACGTCACACGAAAGTCCTCTTTACTGAGCATGGGAAGCCGGGAAATGTCTTCCATCCCGCGAAAATCCTCCGGCACCACGCCGGCTTCGTCGAACCGTTTCCGGTAAAAGCCGTTGTTACGGTGAAGCGTCTGAACGAGTTCCCGCAGTTTTATGTTCTGATGGCTGCGTATCTCATCAAGTGAAAGGGTTTCAAGTTCGGGAGCAAAAGTCATGGAAAGTGTCATGAAAATCCTCACAGGCAGGTCATCGACAAGGGAAAATGATAAAAAAAGCCTCCTTGCGGAGGCAAATATGGAATCAGGTCATTGACCTGGATGAGACTTTCTGTAAGCAGAAAGTCAAAACTTGCTTTCTTAGGAAACGATCACTCGACAAGAGATCATTTTCAGGGAATTCATTCCACCGGAGCCGGAGGAGTTTCGGGAGTTGCTGTACCTTCAGCAGGAGTCGTAGTCTCTCCCGGAGTAGTCGCAGCCGGATCTGTTGCCGGCGCGGGAGCTTCTTTCTTGCAGCCGAGCGAAAAACAGCTGACACACGCAACAATGAGGGTCAACGCAATCAATTTCTTCATCTTCTTTTTCCTTTGTGTAAAAACATTCTAACTTTTCAGGCGAAAGTGCCTTGTTGTGAAAACTGCATCACAACGATTTCTCTATCATAAAACGTAATGTCAGGTTGTGCAACAGACAAGAGGAAAAAATAACAGGATATTTTAAAAAATATTTTTTTTGCTTTTATTATCAAAATAAGTGATACACTTTTGCTAAATATTACATTCTAGCTCACTTTTTATATTAGGGGAATCGGCATTCCTTTTGAGCCTGTCTGACGTTTCCGC
>JAISQK010000289.1 GCA_031274255.1 Planctomycetaceae bacterium
ACGGGAAAGAGGAGTAGAAAAGAGGAGTAAAAGTGATGACAAAAATCCTTGTGACGGGAGCCGCCGGTTTCATCGGATTTCACACCGCGAGGCGTCTGATCGAACGCGGCGATGAAGTCGTCGGCATCGACAATCTCAACAGCTATTACGACGTCCGTTTGAAACACGCGCGGCTTGAGGTTTTGCAGACCCATGAGCGGCGGCGTCTGTTTCATTTTGAAAAACTCGACCTTGCGGACCGGACCGGGATGCCGGCGTTATTTGAAACGCATTCGTTCGACCGCGTGATTCATCTCGCGGCCCAGGCCGGAGTGCGTTACTCTCTGGAAAATCCGCAGGCGTATGTGGAGAGCAATCTGGCCGGTTTCGTCAATGTTCTCGAGTGCTGCCGGCATCACAAGGTGCGGCATTTGACGTATGCGTCGTCAAGTTCGGTTTACGGAGCCAACACGCGGATGCCGTTTTCGGTGCATCATAACGTCGATCATCCGGTGAGTCTGTATGCCGCGACGAAAAAATCCAACGAACTTCTCGCGCACACGTACAGCCATCTGTTCGCGCTGCCGACGACAGGACTCCGTTTTTTCACGGTTTACGGCCCCTGGGGACGCCCTGACATGGCACTTTTCCGGTTTGTCAAAGCGATACTTGATGACCAGCCTGTCGATGTTTATAATAACGGCAGGATGAAACGCGATTTTACGTATATTGATGACATTGTCGAAGGAGTTCTCCGCACGAATGATCACGCCGCGGCCCCGAACCCCGCGTGGTCGGGCGATGCTCCCGATCCGGGAACGAGCCTTGCCCCCTACCGGCTTTACAACATCGGGAACAATCAGCCGACGGAACTTTGGTATCTGATCGAAGTGATTGAAAAGGCACTCGGCAGGACGGCGCGGAAGAATCTTTTGCCGATGCAGCCGGGAGATGTTCCGGCGACGTATGCCGATGTCGGCGACCTGTCGGACGCGGTCGGGTTTGCTCCGAAAACCTCCATTGAAGACGGGGTCGCCCGTTTCGTCCGCTGGTACACGCAGACCGGCTGGAAATTTCGATAAAAAACAGATGATGCTCTCCGGCGTCACGCAAAAGAATGAAGGAGAACTCCGATGAAAAACGACAGACGCCGCAACACCATCAAGGAAAATGACGACTCCTCCGGACGGCGGCCTCATTTTGAGTTGAACTTCAGTCAGGAAATCGTTTTCCGGTTTCTGGTGATGACCGCGTCCGCCGTGGTGATTTTCGCAGGCATGAAAGCCGCCAGCGCGATCATCGCGCCGGTCCTCATCGCGGTTTTCGCGACGATCATCCTTCTGGTTCCGTTCCGCTGGTTCAAATCCAAAGGATTTTCCGACTTCATTTCGCTGTTCATCGTCATCGGAGCTTCCGTGATTCTCTTCCTCGGATTCGGTTGGCTCGTCGGAAATTCGCTCAATGATTTTGTGCGGCGGTTCCCGGAATACAAACACAAAATCGATCAGGAAGTCGAAAAACTCGACGCGCACCTCAGCCGGTACGGTTTTGCACTGAATACCGTTTCCAGTAAAAAGAGCGATCCCGCCGTTCCGCAGCCGGCTCCGCCGTCGGCAGTAACAGAGGAAGAGTCTCCTGAGGAGGAATCTCCGGTTGACCAAGCGGCACCGAAAGAGACCGCTGAAACGGTTTCCGAAGAGCCTGCTTCCGCGGAGTCGGTTTCCACGGAGTCGGTTTCCACGGAGCCTGTTTCATCGGAGGTTCCACCGGAGGAGACCGCCGTTTCGGAAGAGCCGGCACTCATTGAACTCGACATGGAGCGGATCATGGCCTGGGTCAACTGGGCGGTTTCGGAACTGCGTCACCTTGCGGAGAACGGCTTTCTGGTGATGATTATCACGATCTTCATGATTTTTGAAGCGGCAAGATTTCCGGAAAAGCTTTCCAAAGCGTTCGGACAAGGCCCCATCACGAATGAACACTTTTACCGTATCGCCAACGAAATCCGGCGGTATCTGCTGTTCAAAGGATGCACGAATCTCATCTCGACCTCCGCCGTGACGGTGTTTTACCTTTGTTTCGGCGTCCCTTACGCTCTGCTTTGGGGACTGATTGCGTTTTTTCTCTATTTCATTCCGAACATCGGCAGTGTCATTGCGGCGGTCATTCCGATTCTGCTTGTTTTCATGGAAAGCGGACTCAACGGCGTTCTCATTGTGGTCACCGGACTTGTCATTATTGAGTCGCTCATCGGTTACGGACTCGAACCGCGTATTCTCGGACACGGACTCGGCATTTCGACCGTGGTGGTGTTCCTGTCGCTGATTTTCTGGGGCTGGATTCTCGGTCCGACCGGTCTGTTCCTTGCCGCCCCGCTGACAATCATGGTGAAAATCATCCTTCAGGCGTTCAAGGAGACCGAATGGATTGCCGTTCTCCTCGGCGACAGTGTTTCTTCGTCTCCATCAGCCCCGGACGCGAGGCCGCGTGCGGACGCTGCCCCCCGGCCGTGAAGTTCCGACGCCAACGCAAGGGCTATTGCCCGCCGGGGCTTCCCGGCTGCGGTACAGCAGCATGCTGCCCGTGGCTCGCGGCTGATTTTAGGGAAATCGCGGCCTTTTTCCTGTCATTTCACGTATGTCCCTGAGTTTCTCGTAAAAACCTATGAGCGACTCATAAAAACCTGCGAGAGGTTCGGAAAAGTCAGTGAATGGAGAAAAAAAGCTTCCAGGAGACAAGGAAAAGCTTTCAAGTGAGGAGAATGCCTCCGGCGGCCAACGCGAGGGCGTTGGATCCCAGTAGTAGCTGCCGCTCCGAAAGCCACGAACCCGTTCGCGTTGCTCACTGGAGTCCGTGAGCGGAACAACGTGAAGCGGACAGTGGGAAGCCGAAGGCCACCGCCCGTCGCGGCTCGCGACCGTTGCTCACTGGGAAGCGTGCCGCTTCACCGCACATCGCAAGCGGTTGGAAAAGATTGTCCATTGAGGCCGAATGGAACGCAGTGACCATGAGGCAAGTGGATGCAACGTCACGTTGCCCGGCTTCTTATCTGATAATGCGAATCACGTTCCACCGGCACACGATGAACCGCAAGGATACATTGCCGAATCTGTTCGGCATCAAGTCCTACAGGTGTTTTCGAACCCGCCGCGTGATGCACCTTTTCCTGACGGACGGTGCCGTCGAAATCATCCGCCCCGAACCGCAGTGCCATACGGGCAAACTCAAGACCGAGCGAAACCCAGTACGCCTTCACATGCGGAATGTTTGACAAAAGAATCCGGCTCACCGCGACCGTCCGCAAAATCTCATCCGGCGAAATCGGTTTGAGACCGGCAAGTTGTGTCCGATACGGATGAAACACGAGCGGAACAAACGCTTCAAACCGTGCCGGCCGATTCTGTCGCAGCGACTCCTGTTGAAGATCGTAGAGCGTCAAAAGATGATCGACACGATGCCGGGGCGACTCCAGATGTCCGAAAAGCATGGTTGCGTTGGTGGGAAGTCCGATGGAGTGCGCCGCACGATGCACGTTCCGCCAAATTTCAAAAGAACCTTTCTCCGGAGCAATCTTTTGACGTATTTCCGGGTCGAAAATTTCCGCACCGCCTCCCGGAAGCCCGGAAAGTCCGACGGAAATCAAATCATGAAGAACCTCTTCATACGTTTGCCGACAGAGCTTCGCGAAATGGTCAATTTCAATGGCCGTCCAGGCTTTCAATTGCAGTTGAGGGACTGCGGCGTGAATCTTTTCAAGTATTCCGCGATACCAGGCATACGGTTTTTCCGGATGAATCCCTCCGACAATGTGAATCTCCGTCGCACCATGAAGAGCCGCCTCTTTTGCCGTTTGCAACATTTCCTCGCCACTCAAAACATAAGCCTGTTCCTCATGGGAGTCGCAACTGAAAGCGCATAACGGACATCGGAGTTTGCAGATGTTGGTCGGATTGAGATGGGCGTTGACATTGTAATAAACGTAATCCCCATGCTGCGACCGCCGTAATGAGTCGGCAATTTCCCGGACGGCTTCCAGCTCGGTTTGAGGCTCGAAAAGAAAAAGAGCGTCTTCCCGCGAAATCTTTTCGCCGGTCAATGCTCTTTCCTGAATTTTATCCAGTCTCTCAAACATTAGGATGAGGAGATTTCCATAACCGGTGTTTCCCGCTCCATCGCGAAAAAGCGGCCAATGGAAACGGCGGCTTTTATGTGATTCTCAATGTGAATTTAATTATCAAGGTCAATGAGTTGTTTCCGTGCCGATTGAACGCGACGCCGGATCACAGTGGCCACGTGACACATCAGTTGATAGCCGAACGCATAATCTTCTTCACACAGCGTACGCAGTTTTTCGCCGTCAATTCCGATTAACTCCGCCTTGGCCCGGCAAACACCAATAGAACTTGTTTTGTACGGGGGCACCACCGCCGACCAAAGCATGAGGTCCCCTTGAAGAAGCGTATCAATCGTTTTACGGCGTCCGTTCGGAAGCAGATACTGAATGTCAACCTGTCCGCTGTGGACGATGTAAAGCCGCGGCGACTGCTCATGTTCGCGGTAAAGAACCTCACCCGCTTCATGAACGGACCGCTCACAGAAGGAGGTGAGCTTTTGCATCGTTTCCACGCTGATATTTTTGAACTTGATGTATTGGATTAACAGGTCAATGGTGACCGGAGTTTCGAGTTTCGTCATGGATGGGATACTCCCTGAATTTGGGGATTCAAATGGTTTTGCAGGATTGTTTGATCGAATCATGATACGTCATGAATCATTATAAGACTGCCAATCAATTGGAACAATAGCATGGAATTTAATAAAAAGTTGCGATACCGTAAGTATTTCGGACTAAAAATCCGCAGGGAGTTTATGCCCCATTTTATCCCGTTTGGTGGTCATATAATGTTCACTGTACACGGTAAGGTTGGCGACTATCGGAATTTGGCCCACAACATCAAGGTCAAAACCGTCATAAATGAAGGCATCGGTCTTCTTAGGATTATTCGTCAACAAACGGATACGCTTGAGTCCCAAGTCCTTGAGGATTTGAATGCCGACACCGTAATCCCGCAAGTCGGCTTTGTGCCCCAACGCAAGATTCGCCTCGACAGTGTCCAGCCCCTGATCCTGCAATCGGTATGCTTTGATTTTTTCGGAAAGTCCGATTCCGCGGCCTTCCTGAAGGAGATAAACCAGCACGCCATGCTTTTCTTGAGCGATCATCCTGAGTGCCAAATGAAGCTGATCACCGCAATCGCACCGGAGCGACCCCACCAGATCGCCGGTGAAACAGGAAGAATGCAGCCTGACAAGCGGTGCTTCGGCTTTTTCCGGCTCGCCAATCACAATGGCAATAGGTTCCTCGGTTTCATATTGAATTTTGTAGATATAAATCCGTCCCTGACCGTATTTTGTCGGCAAGTCCGCCTCGGTAATCCGCTCGACGATTTTCTCATGCTTCCGGCGGTAGCGAATCAGCTCTTCAATAGTGATGATTTTCAGGTTGAATTTCTGTGCAATTTCCTGAAGTTCCTCACGATTAGCCCGATTTCCCGTCTCATTAAGAATCTCGCACAACACTCCGGCAGGCGTCAGCCCGGCCATCCGGGTCAGGTCCATCGCGGCTTCCGTGTGTCCGGCACGTCTTAAAACTCCGCCCTCTTTGGCTTCCAGCGGAAAAAGATGTCCAGGCCGGACAAAATCGGAAGGCTTACAATTCGGATCAACCGCTGCTCGAATGGTCGTTGCTTTTTCTTGTGCCGTTATTCCCGTTTTACAGGAAATATGGTCAATGGGAACAGTGAAAGCGGTTTGAAGCGGAGCGGTGTTGGTCTGGACCATCGGCGGAAGTTCCAGTTTTCGGCAAATTTCCGGCAAAATCGGCATACAAACCTGACCGCGGCCATGCGTGAGCATGAAATTAACCATCTCATCAGTCACCATTTCCGCCGCACAGATGAAATCTCCTTCATTTTCGCGGTCTTCGTCGTCCATGACCACAACAATTTCGCCTCTTCGCAGCGATTCGAGAATTTCGTCAATCGTTGAACATGTCATAATTTTTACGGAGAAAGTAGGAATCATTGCCGATTTTCAAACTCAGTCGTTTATTCTAGCATACCTGTCAAAAAAGAACAGGGAACATGCTTCGGCAAATCACCCCAATATTTCTGACTGTTTAAATGTCTTTTCCAACCGCAACAGCAAACGCCACGGCGTGACTGTGACAATGTGAAATGGAAATCAAAATTTCGTCAATCCCAAGTTCCCTGCTCACCTTTAATGCGCCGCCAGTAAGCTGAACACGGGGTTTTCCGCCCGCTTCGTTGAGAATTTCAATATCCTTCCAAGAGATTCCGGCAATCCAGCCTGTTCCAAGTGCTTTGAGTACCGCCTCTTTTCCCGCCCAGCGGCCTGTATAATGCTGCACAGCCTGTTTTCTATTGTCACAATAATCAATTTCTTTGGATGTAAACACTCGTGCAGTGAACATTTCACCATGACGTTTTAACATCCGTTCCACACGGCCGCATTCAGTAATATCCGTACCAATTCCGATTGTTTGCATAGGGGATCAACTTCCCTTTTGTTTTTTTTTCGATTTTTCAATAACAGGCTGAATTTTGGGAGGCAGAATCTTGATTCCGTAAACAGATCCAAACTTTTCGACTAAATCATTATAATTGTAACGTAAAAACTCCCAAATTTCCGGCGGCGGATTATGTTCGAGCCACTTTTTTGTCAACCTTCGGACAACGGCGTCATACTCTTTCTGCGAATTTCCGTGTGCGTAATTACGGCCTTCAAATCGCCGTATATCCCCATTAAATAATGGGTTAATGTGATACAATTCATGAAGGATTGTCTCTAACTTATCCGTCAGTTTCAAATCGAGAAATCGAGGAAGATAAAAGTACAGTATATAGTAATACTCGAAACCATCGAGGGATCGGTACCTTTGAATGGCCCAGCGTTTTCCGTTATGTTGCATCGAAACACGGCCATCCAAAAAACGAAGCGGCGTCAACGAAGCAAAAACCCCATAATTCTTCGAATGGCGGGTTTGGCTGAAACTGATCGCCACCCGGTCCATTTCAATGTGCTGAAATTCCGGTATTATATTACAAATATCTTCACAAACAGACCGCATTGCTGCTGTAAAATCAAAGCCTGTCGTAACAGTACGGTTAACTCGTTTGGATTGACGGCTGTTACCCATATTTTCATCCATTTCGTGAGACAATGTTTATTTAACAACTAAGTTTAATACGATTTCACTTAAAAACCGGATTAATCAAAAGGGCTAGAATCTACTATAATGGGAAGAAACGAAATGTAAAGAAAAGAGTTTTAAAAATAAAAAAAGAGGTCATAAAATTTACAACCTCTTTTATTTCAATAAGTTACAAAACGCATTAATAATGCGCTTATCAATTATTTTTCAATATTTGCCGGTAAGGAAACTTTTTCCGCCTTCACGCGGTCGCGAACGCCGACAAATTCAAGGATGGCCCGTTTACCGGCATCTCCCAAACGAGGTGTTGCCAGTTTCAGAATTCGCGTGTAACCTCCGTTACGGTTTTCAAAACGAGGAGCGATTACCGAAAAAAGAATCGAAACCGCCTTTTTATTTCCGATAAGCTGGAGAACACGGCGGCGATAGGCAATTGCCGGAGCAATTGTTTTGTTCCATTTCTCCCAAACAGCCGTCCCTTTCTTCGGAGTCGTTGCCAATTTATCGGCCTCCTGCTGATGTTTAAGGGCCTTCCGGGCAAGTGTGACACATTTTTCCACAAGCGGACGAACTTCTTTCGCCTTTTCCAGCGTGGTGACAATTCGCCCCTGAACCTTTGGAACAAGCTTAAGCTTCTTTTCCGAATCAAGATAGTCATCTTCCGGTCTTTCCGTCAGAAAGAGCGCGGAAACGAGACTTTTCAGTAAAGCCCGCTGATGATTAGGATTACGACCAAATTTACGACCTTTTGAACGATGACGCATGGCTATTCAAATCAAAAAATGTTCTGTGAAATTACATATTACTAAACGGTGCCGAGGAAAAGACTTGCTGAGCTGACGGCGCCGGAATCCGCATTCCCAAACGGAGGCCGATACTCGTCAGTTTGTCTTTGACCTCATTAAGCGTTGTTTCCCCAAAATTACGGACTTCAAGGAGCGAATCTTCCGTCTGAGAAACAAGTTCGCGGACGGTATTGATGTTTTCGGCTTCCAGACAATTCATCGCACGGACAGACAAATTCAATTCGGCCAACGTCATCACCAATTTCGCTTCAAGGGCAGGGTCAATTCCTGCTATCGCTGATATTTTCGCTTTAGCATAGACAGCCGCACCGAGTCTGTCATACTGAATAAACGGATTGAGATGTTTTCGCAAAATTTTTGCCGCTTCAACAAGTGCCATCTCCGGATCAATGGAACCGTCCGTCCAGATTTGCATATTTAACTTATCAAAATTTGTCTTTTGACCGACACGGGTTTCCTCAACGGCATACTGAACCCGGCAAACCGGACTGAATGCGGCATCAAGCGGAATAAAACCAATACTATCACCGCGGTCACGAATATAACTCATTTGTTCCGAGGCAGGAATGTAACCGCGACCGTTTTCAACCACCATCTCCAACTCGAAAGGAACATCCGAAGTCAATGTCGCAATATAATGATCCTGATTGATGACTTCAACCACTCCGTCTGTGATAATATCCGCGGCAGTGATAGGCCCGGCGGTGTTTTTTTCAATACGAATCAATCTTGGCTTTTCTTCGTAACACCTAACGACAATGGACTTTACATTAAGTGCAATCTCCGTCACATCCTCTTTAACTCCGGGAAGCGAGATGAACTCATGCAAAGCTCCACGAAGTTTCATCCGGGTCACGGCACTCCCTTCCAAACTGGAAAGAAGAACCCGGCGAAGACTGTTCCCGACAGAAATTCCGAAACCTCGTTCAAACGGCTCAATCGAAAACTTACCATAGTAAGAAGACAAGGTTGATCTCTCACAAATCACCTTACTGGGAAGCTCCAAACCTCGCCAACGAATACGCATTATCAACCTCCAGGCACCACAAAGGACAAATATATTTTGAAACGAAAAGTCCGTATATTATTTGGAACAAAGCTCAACAATCAGTTGCGGCTTGACTTCCAACGCTGCCGAAATATCCTCAATCACAGGATTACGCAACATAACACCCTCCGGCAACTCCCCTTCCGTACGAACGAGATATTCCGGCACATCGTCAAGAGCCATACTGATTGAGTCTTTTGCTCTCTGAAGAACATCTGTACGATTTTTTACAGAAACAACATCTCCAGGACGAAGGAGGAAACTCGGAATATTCACACGGCGTTTATTGACCGTGACATGACCATGTGAAACCATCTGCCTTGCCTGAGCACGGGAAACACTCAGACCAAGCCGATATACGACATTATCAAGCCTTCGCTCCAAAATACTCATCAGATTCGTACCGGTATTTCCCTTTGCCCGGTCTGCGATGTCGTAATATTTACGAAATTGCTTCTCCAAAACACCGTAATAGGTTTTAACCTTCTGTTTTTCACGGAGATGGACCGCATAATCCGTCATTTTACTCCGTTTCAGTTGGGCACCATGAATCCCGGGAGGCACTTGACGCCGTTTTTGAGCACACCGGTCACTCCTACAACGTTCCCCCTTGAGAAACAACGGACGCCCTTCACGCCGACATTTTTTACAAGCAGCACCAATCGCTCGCGCCATCAGACTTCACTCTCTTATTGAATTGAACAATATCTATTATAAATTTTCGATGAACGTTTGAATTTACTATTCTGAAACGATTACACACGACGCCGCTTACAGGGACGGCAACCATTGTGCGGTAAAGGAGTTACGTCTTCTATCGACTTGATGGTCAATCCCGCCTGCTGAATCGCGGTAATTGCATTTTCACGGGCACTTCCAGGTCCTTTGACACGAACCTCGACCTCCTTCATACCGAATTTGATCGCTTTTTCCGCACATTGCTGAGCAGCCATCATCCCTGCATAAGGAGTACTTTTACGACTTCCCTTGAAATTACACGTTCCAGCAGTCGACCAACAAAGGGTATCCCCTTTCACGTCGGTGATTGTCACATTCGTATTATTGAATGTTGCCCGAATGTGAGCCACTCCCGAAGCAACATTACGACGTACTTTACGCTTTTTTGCGACTTTAGCCACGTTATTTTCTCTCCAAAACCATCTGATTTCAACAAATTTCGCTAATCACCTGAATCACCCGCTTAACGCAGGTCTTTGACACCTTTCTTCCCGGCAACCGTCTTTTTCGGACCTTTTCGGGTTCGGGCATTCGTTCTTGTCCGCTGACCGCGAACCGGAAGACCTTTACGATGACGCATCCCGCGATAACATGCAATCTCACGCAACCGTGCAATATTCTGATTCACCTGACGACGAAGCTGACCTTCCACAGTATAATCGTTGTCAAGCAAAGCGGCAAGAGTCGCCACTTCATTTTCACGAAGGTTTTTCGCTTTTGTCGTAGGATCAATTCCCGCCTTGAGGCACAGCTCTCTCGCGATGGATGGTCCAACACCATAGAGATAAGTCAACGAAATGACTGTCGGTCTGTTATTAGGAATGTCAACACCAAGCAAACGGGGCATTTTTCATTTTCTCCTGAGCATCTTTTCACTCAAATGTCTCGATAAGGAATTAACCTTGACGCTGTTTATGACGCGGGTTAACGCAAATGACATAAACTTTGCCATGTCGCTTCACGATTTTACAATTTTCACAAATTCTTCGGATACTGGCACGAACCTTCATATTTTACCTGCCTTCAGTCTCAAACCAAAAGTTACAAAACCTACCTATTTTACTACGAATGTTTACCGAAAAACAAACAAAACCCACACCATGATACTTTGAAAGCAATAAGGTAATCCTTCTGACGCATTTTGCCAAGTCCCCCTGTTGCAATAAACAGAAAAAAAGGCAAAAATCAATTACAGTAAGCCGATAGATCAACCTTTTCACTGTCATTTTCCGGAGGAGCCGTCAATACTTTGAGACCCTTTTCTGTTATGGCCAAAGTATGTTCAAAATGAGCACTTAAACTCTTGTCCGCTGTGGAAAGGGTCCAGTGGTCTTTACCAACCCGCACTCTTTTGGTACCGATATTTACCATCGGCTCCACCGCAATAACCACACCCCGCTGCAATTCAAAGTCATAATGCTTGAGCAATTCAGGACTTACATAATTAGGAACCTGCGGATCTTCGTGCATTTCACGACCAATACCATGTCCGACCAATGTTTCCACAACATAAAAATCATTTTTACGGACATAGTCTTCCATTTTTTGAGCCACCTGACTCCACTTTTTACACTTCGGAATGAACTCTATTGCAATCTGAAGCGTTCTGGAGGTCACATCAAGCAGTTTCTGTGTTTCTGCTGCGACCCTGCCGATGGCAAACGTCAGTGCGGAATCACCACACCAACCGTCAAACCTGCAACCGGTATCAACACTCAGTATATCCCCTTCACGGAGTATCCTGTCACCTGGAATACCATGCACCACTTCATCATTCACTGAAGCACAAATCGTTGCCGGAAAAGGAACCCGTCCGGGATGCCCTTTAAATAACGGTTCGGCATCATGTTCCACAAAAAAACATTCAATCCGTCTGTCAATTTCTATCGTTTTCACTCCCGGTCTGGCCATTGAAGCCGCAATCTGCAACCCATGCCATACCAGAAGCCCGGCCTGTCTCATTTTCTGAATATCGTGCTCGGAACGTAAAACTATCACTGTATCACTTCATTATCAAGCAAAAGTGTCAAGCACCTGCACAACTTCGGCAAAAATATCCTCTATCGAACCCAGTCCACCAATTGACTTCAATTTTCCCTTTTTGTTATAATACTCAAGAAGAGGACTGGTTTGATTGGTATAGGCCACAAGACGTTCCCGAATCACTTCCGGTTTATCGTCCGCCCGACCGCGACCGGCAAGACGTTTGAAAAGTTCTTCTTCAGGCACCTGAAGTTCAAGCACCACATCAACAGGCGTCTGCTTGGCGTCCAACATGGAATCCAAAGCCTCTGCCTGAGCAATCGTCCGCGGAAAACCATCAAGGAGATAACCCGTTTGACAATCCTCTTGTTTCAACCGTTCCGCAATCATGTCAACGAGGATTTCATCCGGGACAAGCTGCCCGCCGGACATATATTTTTCCGCCTTCAAACCGACTTCCGTTTTGGCGTCTCTGGCAGCACGAAGCATATCTCCTGTGGAAAGATGGGCAAGTTTATATTTTGCCACGATCCGTTCTGCCTGTGTTCCCTTACCTGCTCCCGGCGGTCCAATAAAAATGATTCGCATATTCAATTCGTCCTATTATTCCGATCAAGCGGAGTTTAGTTACTCTTATCTAAAAGCCCTTTATAATTTCTCATGATAAGGTGACTATCAATTTTGTCAATGAGATCAATCGCCACACTCACCGCAATCAAAAGCCCTGTACCGCCAAAGAAACTTGCAACGACAAGACTGACTCCCATCGTTCCGCTGATAATCGCCGGAATAATGGCAATAATCGCTAAAAACGAGGAACCGACATAAGTAATGTGGATCATCACCCGTTCAAGGAACTGGGCGGTCGTATTACCCGGTCTGTAGCCAGGGATGAACGAACCATGATTCTTCAAATTATCTGCGACATCCTTTGGGTTGAACGTGATTGCCGTCCAGAAATAACAGAAGAAGAAAATCAACGCAATATAACAGGTTGCATGAACATAAGCCGTCGGCGAAGAAAAGGCGTTCGTCCACCAATCCAATGTCTGCGACTGCGGATAAAACTGTTTTATCGTACTCAGAAAAACTGTCGGAAAAAGCAAAAGACTACTCGCAAAAATAATCGGCATCACACCCGCCTGATTGATTTTCAACGGAAGATACTGCCGACTGCCGCCGCCGTAAACACGATTACCGCGAATATGTTTTGCACTTTGTGTCGGAATCCGGCGTTGACCTTTTGTGATATAAATCACTCCAACCACAACCGCGACATACATCACAAGGAGCATAAGCACGGTTTCAGGTCCCATCTGTGAACCGACCTGAAAACCGTTTGCGTTAATCTGACTGATAATTTGATTAATGGCACTAGGCATATTTGCCAAAATTCCCGCCATGATAATCAAGCTAATCCCGTTACCGATACCATACTCATCAATCTGTTCACCGAGCCACATCAGGAAGGCCGTCCCTGCTGTCATAATAAGAACCGTGGCAATCATCCAACTCCACATCATACCGCCGCCTTCATAACAAAAAGCCGGATTGATGAGGGACTTGGAATTGGCAAACAACTGAATGGCAAACAAACTCTGGATCATACAAATCGGAATCGTTGCGTACCGCGTGTATTCATTGATTTTACGGCGTCCGCTTTCCCCTTCTTTCTGATATTCCGCCAGCTTGGGAATGACCGTTCCGAGAAGTTGAAAAATAATCGACGCAGAAATGTACGGCATAATACCGAGTCC
Source organism: Planctomycetaceae bacterium (assembly GCA_031274255.1). GTDB lineage: Bacteria > Planctomycetota > Planctomycetia > Pirellulales > Thermoguttaceae > WRMR01. Next base: position 13,546 of record JAISQK010000289.1, read on the forward strand.
GAAAATGGTCATCTGCTCGAAATTGGCACCGCTCAACATCGCAACCGTTTGGAAAACATTTTTCAAACCTTCCGCCGAAGACTGCTGCCAGAATTTTTGAACTTCTTCCACATTAATAACGGGCAAAGGAATAATAAATCCCACCCGATAAATCGCAAGAAGCCCGAGTGTGAGAAGAATCTTTTGGCGAAGTTCCGGGATTGAAAAAATAATCCGAATTTTTTGAAGCATTTCCGCGTTCGTCCTCTATTTCAGAAATAAACGGTAAACAGACGGACACCAAAAAGCATCCCTCTGAATAACACCGCTATTTTTTGTTTTCAAACTGTTTTTTCCGCGTTCCCATTTTATTACGGACCACAGGCTTTTTACCGGGCAAGAAAATCACCTCACCGCCAGCCTTTTCGATTTTTTCTTTTGCCGCTGCACTGAAGGCATGAGCTTGAACCGTCAATTTTTTTGTCAAATCGCCATCACCAAGAATCTTCAAACAATCAAACTGCTCTTTAATGATTTGCGATTCCACAAGGATTGCCGGATTCACCGTCTCTTCTGCTTCAAAAATCAGCTCCAAGTCACCAACATTGATCGTGGAAACTTTTTTAGCAAACGGATTATTGAAACCTCGCTTCGGAACACGCCGCACCAAAGGCATCTGACCACCTTCAAATAACGGATTCATCGAAAAACCCGCACGGGAACCTTGGCCTTTATGTCCGCGTCCGGCAGTTTTGCCAAGCCCGGAACCCGTTCCGCGGCCAAGACGTTTTTTCGCTTTCCTGCGAACACTTAAGAAATTTACGTCACTGATATTCATGTCAGAGCCACTCCCCGAAGCCGTTCGACTTCACTAATAGTTCTAAGCTGCAAAAGAGCGTCAATCGTTGCCTTCACAACATTGGTCGGATTACTCGTTCCTGTGCTTTTCGTCAGAATGTCCTGAATTCCGCAAGCCTCGCAAACCGCCCGTACCGCCGCACCGGCAATCACACCGGTACCGGGACTGGCAGGAACCAAAATCACACTTGCCGCCCCGAATCGTCCTCGTACTTCGTGAGGAATCGTTGTTCCGTTGAGATTCACCTCTTTGAGTGATTTCGTTCCGTCTTTTGTCGCCTTTTCCACTGCCGGAGGAACCTCATTCGCTTTCCCATACCCGACAGCGACACGGCCCCTACCATCACCAACCACTACAAGAGCGGTAAAACTGAAACGACGCCCTCCTTTAACCACAGCAGCACACCGCCGGATCTTTACAACCTTTTCGATAAGGGCATCACGAGTTTCTTCATTTGACATAACCACTTTTCCCGATTTGATTCCAATGATTCAAAAACAACGAAACATCAATCAGTTTTCTTCTTGTTTCACTCCAATGTCAAGACCGCCGTCGCGGGCTGCATCCGCCAATGTTCTGACACGGCCATGATACTTGAATCCACGACGGTCAAAAGCCACTTGAGTCACTCCGGCAGCCAATGCTCTTTTGGCAATGACCGCACCAATTTCCGCCGCCGCAACACAGTTTCCGCCATACTTCAATGAGGAACGAATGACTTTGTCCAGTGAACTTGCGGACACCAGCGTTTTTCCGTTGGAATCATCAATAATCTGCGCCGAAATATGTTTATGACTTCGGAAAACGACAAGACGCGGACGTGTTGAATAACGTTTGACTTTATTACTGACACGCAATTTTCGATTCTGTCTTTGTCTGTTGAGTCTGATTTGCTTTTTCACAATACCACCACTTTTATTACCACCACTTTATTGACCACACCACTTTATTTGACCGCTACATACCGGACATTCGGACAATTCACAAACAACGGCTATTTCTTCGTTGCCGCTTTACCTACTTTACGACGGATGGCTTCCCCTTCATACTTGATTCCTTTACCGAGATAAGGCTCCGCTTTACGAACGGCGCGAACCTCTGCCGCAAACTGAGTCACCTTCTGCTTGTCAATTCCCTTAATCACGACATGCTGTTGATCCGGACACTTCACATCAACACCGGAGGGAATTTTACAATGAATTTCATTGGCAAATCCCACACGAAGCTGAAGAACCTGCCCCTGAACGGCAGCGAGATATCCTGTTCCGAAAATCTCGAGTTTTTTCTCGTAACCCTGTGTCACTCCGACAACCATGTTTTGAACCAATGCACGGGTTAAACCATGCAACGCATTTGAAAAACGAGTCTGAACAGCCGGAGACACCGTAATGAGATTATCCTCACAGGCAACACCCACTTCAGGACGAAATTCAAACTCAAGCTTCCCCAGCGGTCCTTCCACCACGATAACTTGCTGCCGAATCTCGACCTTAACTTTATCGGGAACGGATATCGGTTTTTTACCAACACGTGACATCTGACAATTCCTATAATCTCAAAATGGAAAACAGTGTTTCCGAACCAAAAACGCATCCTCAATAAATCACCAAATTTCACAGAGGACTTCACCGCCAATGTTATTTTGACGAGCTTCACGGTCACTTATGACACCGCGATTGGTACTCAAAATATTAATCCCCAGACCGTTCAACACCGGCTTCAAAAGGTTGGCACGCCGATAGACACGGCGTCCGGGCGAACTGATCCGCTTCACATGCTGAATCACTTTCTCGCCATTGGGACCGTATTTAAGATGAACCCGCAATGTGAGAGCGGATTTCCCGTCTTCCGTTTGTACAACTTCAAAATCCCAAATATAACCTTCACGTTTCATCACTTCAGCAACACCGAATTTAAGTCGGGAGTGCGGAACATCCACATGGGAATGCTCAACGGACACTGCATTTCGAATACGAGTCAACATGTCGGCAATAGTGTCGGTCATCATAATAGTATATTCCCCTACCAGCTTGCCTTTTTAACACCAGGAATCATACCCTTTTCCGCAAGACTGCGGAAACAGATACGACAAATACCAAACTTGCGATAAACCGCACGCGGACGCCCGCAAAGTTTACAACGGTTTTCCGACCGCGACGAAAACTTGGGAACCCTTTTTGCCTTAGCAATTTTTGATTTACTTGCCATGAGGCTCTCGCCCTATACTTCTGAAATTGGTTAATGATTTAGTTACGACCTGAATCTTTTGTTCGGAACGGCATCCCGAATTGCCGGAGCAATTCACGGCCCTCATCATCATTTCTTGCCGTTGTGACAAATGTGATATTCATTCCCTGCGGCTTGGAAAACTTGTCGGGATTAATCTCCGGGAACACAAGAAATTCCGTAATACCAAGGTTATAATTCCCGGAACCATCAAAGCTATTCGGATTGACTCCACGGAAGTCACGCACACGCGGAAGTGAAATGGAAATCAAACGGTCCAGAAACTCATACATTCTGGTACCGCGGAGCGTCACTTTACATCCCACATTGGAACCTTCACGCAAACGAAAACCAGCAATCGACTTACGCGCTTTCGTAACAACCGGTTTCTGACCGGTGACCTGTGTCAAGGCGTCAAGTGCTTCCTCCATATATTTCTTATCCTGATTAGCCGCACCAACCCCCATATTGACGACAATCGCCTGGAGTTTAGGAAGCGAATTGACATTCTTTCGTCCCAACGATTCCGCCAAACCCGGTAAAATTTCGTTACAATACTTATCTTGAAGCCGCGGCCGCATTTCTATGACCTCTACACTAAATTTAATGAACTCTATACGATTCAACGCGAAACATACACCCGTGAAACAATCAACCTTTTACAACATCCTGCTTCTTACGCAACGGAGCAATCTGACTCACCGTTTGCCCGCATTTTTTACACACACGGAACTTTGAACCATCGGAATTCACAAGAATTCCGATTCGAGTCGGCTTCTGACATTTCTGACAAACCAACATCACTTTCGAAATCGGAATCGGCATTTCCTTGGAAAGTCGCCCCCCTTGGGGATTTCTTTGACTACGACGAACATGCTTCAAATGAATATTCATCCCTTCGACGATAACGGTTTGTTCTTCTTTATTGATCGAAAGAACTTTCCCCTGTTTTCCTTTGAGGAGCGTCGCCCGTTTGCCTTTACCGCTTGAATAACCGTAAATCAACTGGACCGTATCATCTTTTTTCAATTTCATCAGATCACCTCACTCGCAAGACTGATAATTTTGACAAAACCACTGTCACGAAGTTCACGGGCCACCGCACCAAAAATACGCGTACCACGCGGGTTTTTGTCGTTATCAACCAACACCACAGCGTTACTGTCAAATTTCACATAACTTCCATCGTCACGACGTGTTGATTTCTTGGTTCTCACCACCACGGCTTTGACAACAGAACCTTTCTTCACGTTACTGCCGGGAATCACCGACTTGACGGAACAAACAATCACGTCACCAAGTCCGGCAAAACGCCGTCTGGAACCACCGGGAACCTTGATACACATCAGTTCTTTCGCTCCGGTGTTGTCGGCAACATCAAGCCGTGTCTGCATTTGAATCATGGCTGACTCACAATATCATTAAACGAGGAATACTATTAACTTTAAAACAAGAGCAAATTTTCAGAACAGAACTACTCATTCTGTACCGCTTCACTATGCCGAAGTGCGGAAATGTCAATGACGTTACCTTTGGTCACGATTCGCTGAAGCGTCCAGTTTTTCAATTTGGAAAGCGGACGGCTCTCGATGATTTCCACCGTATCGCCAATCTTGGACTCTTCATTCTCGTCATGAACATAACAAACAGTTTTCTGGCGGATGAATTTACCATACTTCGGAAACTTTACAAGACGCGGAATCTCAACACGGCGGGTCTTCGCCATTTTGTCACTTGTTACAATTCCAACCACAACCATTTTAGGCATAGTACCAATTTCCTCAATCAACTCTTATTCTGACTTCTTTCATTTTGAATTGTAAGAATTCTCGCAATCAAACGGCGACTTTTCTTCAATTCACTTGGAGCGTCCAATTTTTCCATCCGTGCCTGAATTTTCAAACGGAAAGAATGTTCCTGAGTTTCCGCCAACAGGGCGAAAAGCTGATCAACACTCATTTGACGCAATTCTGAGGCTTTCATCTATAAATCTCCTTCAGGATGACCTGCAAATCATCAAACTAAATTGTTTTACGACGTATCATCCGGCACTTGACAGGAAGTTTGTGTGCAAGACGATTGAAACAAATTTTCGCCGTCTCTTCAGGAACTCCGCCGATCTCGTACATGACCGTCCCCGGTTTCACAACCGCAGCCCAAAATTCCGGTTCTCCTTTCCCTTTACCCATACGGGTTTCAAGGGGGATGGATGTCACGGATTTGTGCGGAAAAATACGGATGTACAAACGACCCTCACTACGGAGATACTGCTGAACCGCAATACGTCCCGCTTCAATCGTCGCAGCACTAATCCAAGCACCTTCAATCGTTTGCAGTCCAAAATCACCGAAAGCAACCGTTTGGCCGCGAGTGGCGTTACCTTTTATACGCCCTCTTTGGATTTTTCGATGTTTGACCCTTTTGGGCATTCGAGCCATCGTTCAGTCCCTCTTCGTCACTATATTCGCCTTGATTAATCCAAACCTGAATCCCGATATGTCCTTGCGCGATCATGGCTTCAGCAAAACCGTAGTCAATTTTCGCCCGCAAAGTGGAAAGCGGAATAGAACCTTCCAGTGATTTCTCACATCGAGCCATTTCCGCTCCTCCCAGCCGACCGGACAACTGGATTTTAATTCCCTTGGCACCACCTTCCATTGCCTGCTCGGTCGCATGTTTCATTGTTCGCCGGAAACTCGCACGCTTCGCCAGTTGATCCGCAATATCTTCCGCCACAAGTTGAGCAATGATGTTCTGCCGTGTTTCCTCTTCAATTTTAAGATTGATCCGACGCCCGGTCATCGCCTGAAGCTCATTTTGAAGAACTTCGATACTCTGTCCTTTGCGACCAATCAACACCCCCGGCTTTGCGGAATACAAAATAACACGGACTTCGTCGCGGGTTCGTTCAATAATAATCTTGGCAATGGCGGGATACATAATTTTTCCTTCGCCATCTTTGCGATTTTTAATGAAGTCACGAATCTTTTTGTCTTCAACAAGAAGCTCGGCAAACTCTCTCTTGGAAGCATACCAGCGACTCTTCCAATCTTCCATTATTCCCGTACGAAAAGATACAGGATTCACCTTTTGACCCATTTTATTCTCGGTTCTCGGAAAAAGTTATACTCCAGGCAATACGGCCATTAATTTTCGGCCTCCATAAAACACCGTTTTATAACGGTATAAAGTATACAAAATTTCTATCCAATTTCGACAGTAATGTGAGAAGTCCGTTTTTTAATCACCATCGACATTCCTCTTGCTTTGGCACGCCACCGCCGTGTCATCGGACCGCCGTTCACACGACAATCCAGCACTTCCATATCCGAAGGACGTGAAGCTCGCTGATCCTCTGCATTGGCAATCGCACTTTTTAAAACCGCTTCGACCAAACGGGCACCACGATTGGGATGATACTTCAATACACTCAGTGCAACTTCAACATTTTTTCCGCGGATCAGATCGGCAAAAGGCCGTATTTTCTGAGCACTCATGCGAGCAAATTGATGTTTCGCGACGTAAAACATTTCTTGACCTTAACACTTCTGAAAACTGTAATCTGCAAATCCGTAACTTACGCAGGACGTAATTCTTTGTTTACTTTTTACCGCCTTTACCGCCGTGACCGCGAAAAATACGCGTCAAAGCGAACTCACCAAGTTTATGCCCGACCATTTCTTCCGTGACGAAAACCTTGATATGCGCCTTACCGTTATGAACAAGGAATGTATATCCCACAAACTCAGGAACAATTGTACAAACCCTCGCCCAAGTTTTCACCGGTTCTTTCTTACCTATTTGTTCCATTTTCTCGATTTTAGCATAAAGCTTGGCATCGACATAAGGGCCTTTTTTCAATGATCTTGTCATATTTGCAATACTCTTGAAATATTTGAAATCGCATTACTTGAGTTTAAGGACACCGTAACGTCTACTCCGACGCCGACGGATGATCGCTTTATTGGACGGCTTCCGCGGCTTCCGTGTGGAAGTCCCTTTGGTCGGCTTTCCTGTCGGACTAACAGGATGACGTCCCCCCTTGGTACGACCCTCACCGCCGCCATGCGGGTGGTCTATCGGATTCATTGCAGTTCCGCGCACATGCGGCCGACGTCCCATCCACCGTTTTCTACCCGCCTTACCAATAACGATATTCATATGTTCAATATTACCGACCACACCGATTGTCGCACGGCATGTCACGGGAATACGGCGAATCTCACCACTCGGCATAGTAATCTGCGCCCAGCCGGAATCTCTCGCCACCAATGTTGCTTTGGAACCGGCGGAACGACACATCACACCACCGCGCCCCGGCCGAAGTTCAATATTATGAATATCGGAACCAAGCGGAATATCACTCACAGGAAGACAATTCCCCACAACCGGTGGAGATCCGGCACCACTCAAAAGTTTCGCACCGACAACCAAACCCTCCGGAGCGATAATATATCTCTTTTCACCATCCGCATAATAAAGGAGTGCAATACGTGACGACCGGTTTGGATCATACTGAACCGCTTTCACAACGGCCGGAACACCATCTTTATTACGACGGAAGTCAATAAGACGGTAAGCTTTCTTGTGTCCGCCGCCTCGATGCCGTGAAGTAATAAAACCCTGATTATTACGACCGCTGGAACGTTTTTTCGGACGCAACAACGATTTTACAGGCTCACTCTTAGGTGTCAACTCTGCAAAATCGCTGACACTCATATTTCTTCTGCCAGCGGTATTCGGTTTATATTTTTTAATTCCCATCTCTTGCTTGCCTTTACTCTATCGAGTCTCTGCAAAATCCAATCTTATTCCCTAATGTATGCCATCAGTCATAAACCCCATGACTAAAAGAAATTGATTCTTGATTCGGTGTCAAGCTTCACCAACGCCTTTTTCCAAGAATGGGTCTTACCGATAATGTTTTTTGTCCGTTTTGGTTTTCCTTTATAGTTCTGAATATTAACACGGACAACCTTGACATCAAAAAGCAATTCCACCGCTTTTTTAACCGCCTGCTTGCCAGCCAAAGGATTCACTTCAAAGGAATAAACATTACGCCGTTCCGAATTGTGCATCCCTTTTTCCGTAACAATCGGTCTTAAAATCACCTGATGAGGGTCCAACTTCAAACCGGCTTTTGTGATATCTTTATTCTGTGTCATAATTCTCTTCTCCTGAAACACAACTCTACGTATTCCAGCAAATTACATGATCTTTTCCTATTTCAATTTTCGGATTCTTGCGGAGTAATTTTCCTGAATGCTTCGAGTGCCTGCTTGGTCATGACCAGTTTTTTCGGACGCATGATTTCATAAGCATTCAGATCGGCTGCCGGAAGCACTTTAACTCCGGGAATGTTACGACCGCTTTTGTACATATTGACATCATATTTATCCGTGGCCACAAGCACCTTGTCTGTCACATTCAAATTCTTCAAAAGACCGACCACTTGCTTCGTTTTAATTTCAGGAAAAGTCAATTCCTTAAGCAAAATCAGTGATTCCGCTTCAAGTTTACATAAAATCGCCATTCTTGAAGCTGTCTGAAGAGCCTTACGGGGAAGCCGGTACGAAAAATCGCGGGCGACTTTAGCAAAAATGTGTCCGCCGCCGCGTCTTACACCGCTCCGTCTGTGACCGGCACGAGCATTACCTGTTCCTTTTTGACGGTACATTTTCTTTTTGGAACCTGCGACCTCGGCACGGCTCTTTGTCGTTGCGGAACCCTGACGCAAATTGGCTTGATACATCACCACCGCATCGTGAAGCAATTGAGTATTAATCTCTTTCGCCAAATCAAGCGGATCAAACTCATACGATTCGACCTGCGTTCCATTCATGTCATAGACGGGTAAGGTAACCATTATTTCCACCAAAAATTTCGTTTCTCACTCAACTGTTTCGCTGAAACCTTTGTTTCACTCCTGATTTTACAGGAAAAATCACTCTGTTGCTTCGTTTTTTTCCTGTTCCTGCTTCTTCTCCACTCTCCATTTATTTATTTTCGGAGCGGGAAGCTTGTTAGTCGGAGCAATCAAGACAGAGACACCATTCGGACCGGGAATCGCACCGCGAATCACAAGCAGATTGTTCTCCGTGTCAATACTGACCACTTTTTGATTCCGTACCGTCACTTGGGCATTTCCGTATTGCCCCGGCATTTTTTTGCCCTTCATGGTACGGCTCGGATAAGCACTGCAGCCGGTACTTCCAAGATGACGGTGACATTTTTTCACACCGTGAGAAGCACGCTGCCCGGAAAAATTATGACGCTTCATTGCCCCGGCATAACCGCGTCCTTTACTGACAGCCGTCACATCAACGGAAAGAACATCCTGAAAAACCCCCACCGTTAAAACCTGTCCCACATTGTAGGACTCCGGAGGAACACGAAATTCACGAATCAGTTTAACCGGTTCACAATCCGCCTTCGGTGAGGCAACGGCATTCACTGCCGCTTTCGCTTTTTGAGCTTTACTGTCCAGTTTGGCAACATGTCCGCGTTCACTCCGTGATGCACGACTTCTCTTTTTTTCACCGTAACCGATCTGAACCGCTTCATAACCATCCTTTTCCAGATTTTTAATCTGAAGAACCGGACAAGGGCCAGCCTGAATCACAGTCACAGGAATCACCTCTCCATTCTCGGTATAGAGCTGGGTCATCCCGACCTTTTGGCCGAGTAGTCCAATTGACATTTATGCCTCACCTTTCATTCTGCATTCAGGATCACTGATGAAGTCACCAGGATTACCCGTCAGCTTCCACTCAATACGTTTTATTTTATTCCGGTTTGTTTTATATTTAATTGAATTACCTTGCACCAGTCGCTTTGATTTTAATTTCCACTCCTGCCGGAAGTGTCAATTTGTTCAATGCGTCAATCGTTTTCGCTGTTGCCTGATCAATATCAATAACCCGCTTATGAGTCCTGATTTCAAACTGTTGACGAGCTTTTTTGTCAACATGGGGGCTTGAAAGGACGGTGTAACGCTCAATACGCGTTGGAAGCGGAATAGGACCATGAACCAATGCTCCGGTACGTTTTGCGGTATCGACTATCTGAGCGGCACTTTGATCAAGCACCGTATTATCATAGGCTTCCATTCGGATACGTATGATTTCATTACTTGCAACAGACACGACTAAATCTCCGGTTCTTCTACGGTCCCTGATTACCAAAAAACACTCTGTCCAACCCAATCACACTGATTGAAGAGCAGATTCTATCTCAAAAGCAAACTGCGTCAAGAGGTCAATCAGAAAAATTGTCTTTTCCGCAAAATCTTACTCTGCCGAATCCTTACAACGGCTCACACCAATAAGGCGGTAAATTTAATATGAGATAAAAAAAGTACAATAGGGGGGATAAAATTTTTTGTCAAATTTCTTAAAAATACCGATTTTCAGTGTTGAAAACCGGTTTATAATAGAGTGTCATTGGTTCGAAAAAATGTTTTTTCCGTTTTGTTTACCATTTGGTCAATTGAGGGAGTTATGTTAATAACAGTACTAAAATCAAAAATTCACCGTGCCACTCTTACCGCCACCGAATTAGGTTATGAAGGGAGTATCGCTATCGACAAAAATCTCCTCGATTCGGCAGGGATATTTCCTGGTGAACAGGTGCATGTTCTCAATATCAGTAACGGAAGTCGTTTGATCACATATGCAATTTTGGCCGCTCCCGGCTCAGGAACGGTCATGCTCAACGGTCCGGCTGCCCGTGAGGGATATGTCGGCGACAAGGTGGTCATTATTTCCTACTGCCATATCGACCGCAATGAAATTTCGTCACACGTTCCGACAATCATCAAAATCGGCGATAATAATCAACCAATCAAATAACATCTTAAAAATCAATCGTGAATGGATATGATTTGCTGTAAATATAGGAAAAACACGTGATATTTTAGCGTCTTTGCGGTTGTGCTGAACCCAAGCCGGTCTCTTGACCGAAAGAAACAGAGTTAGTAAAAAGAATTGCAATATCGGCATTATGCCTGTTGCACGGTTGAGAAAGGATTGTTATGCCGACGGTTTCTGGAAGTTCCTATTCAGCAGGTTGCATCAATTGCAACACAAGTGCCAAATCCATTCCCATGCGGGTCAGTCCGAATACCCGCGGAACGACGAAAAATTCGGCTCCTGCAAGGTTCAACGGCACTGTTGCGGGGCCGAGTTCCAGTACCTGCGGCGGAGCAGGTAACGACTACAAAAAACCCGTTTCTAAAGCTTCCGTAAGAACAGGGGTTTCAAAGACTTATGGAGGTTCCAACAGTTCCTCCTGTTCAACAACTTCGTCCGGTACGGCATCCAAAACGGAATCTTCAAGAACTCCCTATACCAAGTCTTACACCGGATATACGTCGACATCGAAAGTCAGTTATTACGGATAGATGTCAAATGAACCGTTTGCACAAATAGAAAACCTGCCTCTAAAATATAAAAACAGGTTTTTCTTTGTGTTCTCTCATTACAACTTCAAATTTTAATTTCTATCTTGTTCCTCCGTTGGAACCGGCACTGATGGGGGTTGAATTATCATTATCGTTGGTAGCAAGTCCGGCGATACCGGTAGCTAATCCTGCGATGCCGGCAATTGCACCTAAACCGCCCAAACCACCAAGTCCTTGACCTGCAAAACCGCCGCCCGCAGCACCCCCCACAGAGGGAGGTATGGAAGCTCCGGCCTGTGTACCTGCTGCACGAACAACTTGAACGGGATTCTGAAGAGCATCTTGAATACTCGGATTAATGATCCGACTGATATCTTCCTGTGTCATAGCGAAAAGACCATTATTATCCAATTTCAGCTTAATGCCCAAGTCTTCCGTAATTACGCTCTCTGACGGCCAATCAATATTTAGAGTCTCTTCAGCAGATTTTTTCAAAGAAGGATCAACCTTGACAGTCGTCGATCCCGAAAGATTTGCTGATTCTGATTCCGCGATAAGCTGGTATTCCCCTTTAGGAAGTCCCTCAAAACTGAAATGACCATTCGCATCCGTTGTTAATTTTTGCCCCGAAACCAACTCTCCATTCTGCGTCACCGCAAGCTTCACGTCGGCAATTGGAGAATACCCTGAACCCCATGGTTGATAAACCGTCCCACTAAGGCTGCCAACAGCTGATGATGTCTGAGCTGAAGCCACTTGTGAAAACAATACTGTCAAACCAACACAAAACACACACAAAGAACGACGAGCCATGTTGAAACCTCTTACAGTTAACTTTCTACATTTATCCTAATAACCAAATTTTGCCCTCAAACATCCTAAAGACGGCCTCTTCTAACATTATTTTACAGTTTAAACACGTTTTTCCGTTTAGTCAACAGGTAAATAAAATTTTTTGTGTATTTTTTTCCAAAATCCTTTCAGTAAAATCCTCTTTTTCAGGAGTGGCGAAAACTGGTATTAGAAAAAACTGTGCCAAAACCTCATTTTCTGATTTTTAAAATATTATTGAATAGATGGGTAAAATAACCGCTTTCCTTTTGAAACTGAATGGAAATCATCAGGGCCATTAATGGAATATCGTCCGGCACGATCGATTGTATTTTTACTAAATCTTTGACAGTACAGAGGATGTAATCGGTTCCGCTCTTCCGGAAACGGCCGTAAATATAGTCCATCTCCTTTTGGCGGAACGAAAAATGATCAGGAAATGTTAGAAAATTGATCTCGTTTTGGAAGACTTTCTGCAATGTTTTCCGAAATCCTTCAGGATTGCCGATTCCGCAAAATGCTGTAACCGTTTTATGTGACAAAAAGTCAAGTGAGGCAATGGTGCCTGATTTTGAAACAAAACCGGTCGGCGAGTGTGTGATTTCGCACCAATGGATATTTGGATTGATTGAGAAAACTTTGTCACGGATATTCCGGCATTCTTCTTCCGGCACCAAATCAGACCGCGACAGAACAGCCACATCGGCACGTTTTAGAGAATTTACGGACTCACGGAGTTTTCCACGCGGAAAAATCCGTCCGTAGCCAAATGGGTTCATTGCGTCGAGAAGGACAATGTCAATGTCACGATACAATTTTCTGTGTTGAAAACCGTCGTCCAAAAGGACAAGATCCAGCGGCTTCCGATTTTCGTCTGCCATTTGGAGCATTTTTTGTGACGCCGCAAATCTTTTTGGCGAAATCGCTTGCGGAACCTCAGGGAAATAAAGTGCCAATTCCCGTGTCTCATCATTCCATCCTGTTTCGTCCGCATGGTACCCGCGGCTCGCCACACCGGGTCGCAACCCCATTTCAAGACATTTTCGAATCAGCCACGCGATAAACGGAGTCTTGCCGGTGCCGCCCAACGTCAGATTTCCAACACTGATGACCGGAACCGGCAAGCGATGGATTTTGACCAGTGATTTGTCATAAGCACCGTTGCGTAAATAAGTAACTGCGGAATACGGAATTTCCAGTCCGGCAAAAATCCACCGGGAAAGTTTTGCGGTCAAATCGTTACGTTTTCCGGAAAGGATTTGCTCAAAAGCGGCTACATCAAACATGTTTTGCACGGAGGTCACCCCGGCTCCACCTCAACGGAAGTGGAAGAAATGACCCTCGTGACAACGATTTCCGTACCGGATGGAAGCATCTTTCCTGTCGTGAATGCCTCATATTCCATCGTGCGGTCCTGTTGATTGATTTGGATTTTACCCGCTCCGGAATGGTTGGCCGGAATGCGGATATACACCTTTCCATGTGTGCCGACAAGACTTTTCGCGGTAACGGTCCCGTCCGAGCGGATGGAGCTTATTTTTTTGTAAATCCAATAAACTGCGTAAATGGCCAAAAACCCTACCACAAGTGCGATAACCGTCGCAAGGGCCGGATGGAGTCCGGCGGCCAGACCCGCCAAACCGCTGAGTCCGAAAAAAGTGACACCCGCAAGCAGGGTTTTGAACGAAAGGATCCGAAATATCTCGAAATGCGCTGAATCATGACCTGTCAACGCATCTGCCGCGTCGTCAATATCTGTATCCAATACGTCAGGAGAAAAATCGACCGCATCCCCGGCGTCGTCCAAACCGAATCCGAGCAGTGAAAAGGCAAGCTGGAGAATCATAATCGTCCCTCCAAGTATTGCACAGAAGGTAAACAGACCGGAAATTGTCATACTTGCCCCAATTGTCAATCATTTTCTATTGCGATTTGCGCATATCGCCCAATCTGCTGTAAACGACAAGACTTACAGATTTTCACTCAACCGCTGAACATTTCCTCTTTCCGCACCGAATCTATCGTTATAATGAGCAACTATAAATTGGAGGAACAAATGCTCGCCGGAACATGCCCTGCCCAAACCTCCTCAAAGGACGCGAGCAGGGGAACAAACAATATCACGGAAACAGCCAGGTATCTCATAAAAATCTTAAATTTCAAGCGGCTTTTTTTGACGTTACGGCGAATTTCACTAAAAATGAGCTGTTTAAGATGCATTATGAGCTTCTCCTGTTGCGATTGATGAACGGAATGTTGAATCCTTGAGCGAATACCTGTGAAAGTAAATCGTACTTTTCTCAACGCCATGCACTGTTTTTACCACAAAATTTCAATTGTGAAAGTCCCCCTCCTGCATGATTTTCATGATTTTTTGATTTGTAAAGAGTTTCGTGACGTCATTTCATGCTTCCGTCGCAAATCCATTTTCTTGCGGCGCGTCATGGTCCCGGCAGGAAACGGACCGTGTTCAAAGTACGCTGCTCCTCATTGAGGTGAACCCGGACACCGAGAAAACCGCCCTTGGTGTCGAAAAATTCGCCCGTGAGATGGAAACTCCGCAGTAAGCAGACCGTAGGACGAACCTGTCAGGACGGCGGTAAAGACTGTAAAAAATTTTTTCGATGGAAATTTTTACAAAAATTCGGCTGTTTTTCAAACAATTTCTTTTGCAGGATTGAGTTTCTCTTGCGAAGTGAATAGAATAAACCGTGTAGACTGCTTCCGTTTTCTCGGACAGGTGAGTTTCGTAACGAACGTCAACATTAATGCAAAGGTGAAACATATGAAAGAAAAATCGTCACGCCGCAATTTCCTCAAAGCCAGTGTGATTCTCGGAGCTGTCGCACCCGGCCGACTGGCCGCTCAACCTCGGCGGGAACAGGTTCACATCGCGGAAAACAGTCAGCTCAAGGTCGGGCTTGTCGGCTGCGGCAGCCGCGGCCGCGGTGCTGCGATGCAGGCATTGAAGGCCGACCCCAACGCGGTACTCGTCGCGATCGGCGACGCGTTCCGTGAACAGGCTCAGGGAGCATTGAAAGTCTTTCAGATGGACGAAAAAGCCTCCCAGGTACTCGTTACGGAAGACACCCTTTTCGACGGTCTGGAATGTTATAAAAAGGTCATTGAAGCGAGCGATGTTGTTCTGCTTTGCGAGCCGCCGCATTTCCGTCCCCTTTCTCTTAAAGCGGCGGTGGAGGCCGGAAAACATGTCTTTTGCGAAAAGCCGGTGGCGGTGGACATTCCGGGAATCAAAAGCGTTCTGGAATCGGCGAAAAAAGCGAAGGAAAAAGGGTTGAATCTGGTTTCCGGTCTTTGCTGGCGGTATCATCCGAATGTCGTGGACATCATGAACCGTGTCAGGGAAGGGCAGATCGGCAAAATCATCAACATCGACGAAACCTATCTGACCGGACGGCTCTGGACACGCGGACGCAAGGACGGAGACAGTGAAATCAAGTTTCAGGTGCGTAACTGGTACAATTTCACGTGGCTTTCCGGCGACTTCAACGCGGAACAGCACATTCACAGCCTCGACAAAGCGGTTTGGGCCAACGATGATGAAGCTCCGGTGTCGGCGGTCGGTGTCGGCGGCCGCATGGTCCGTGTCGCCCAGCCTGCTTACGGCGACATTTACGATTCCTTCGGTATCAAGTACGAATTTGCCAACGGAGTGACATGTCACGCGTATTGCCGTCAGATCGACAAATGCTATAACAATACGGACGATTACATCTACGGCACCGGCGGCAAGGCGACGGTTCTTGCCGGAGTGATCGAAGGGGAGAATCCCTACAAGGTGAAAGGCGGCGGACACGACATGTACGCACTGGAACACGTGGCTCTGTTTGATGCGATTCGTTCCGGCGGCGGCCAATACATCAACAACGGAATCTACATGGCGAACAGCACCCTCATGGCCGTCATGGGACGCATTGCCGCTTACACCGGTCAGAGAGTCACGTATGAGAAGATCATGACCGATGAGACCTCCCTTTCGCCGGACGGTTACACCTGGGAGTCAACTCCGCCGACGGTTCCTGACGAAAAAGGCCGCTATAAAGTCGCTCTGCCCGGTATCGGATACGGATATTACGGCGAACAGCACTGATTTTCCCCTTTTGGGCACAGCGGTCGCGAGCCGCGACGGCCAACGCACGGGCGTTGGCCGCCGGAGGCAAATATCTCTCGTCAATTCCCGATTTCCGCCCCAAAAATCCCTTCGGACACGTGTCTTTTGCTCCCGGACTCGTGTCTTTAGAATATGTCTTCAAAAGTTATTTGAATGAGT